>NZ_JBFNEO010000042.1:0-16477 GCF_040797585.1 Clostridium sp. | reverse complement strand
TGTTCCAATGTTAACGTGAGGTTTATTTCTCTCGAATTTTGCCTTTGCCATTGTTCTATTCCTCCTTAAATTAAATATTGCAGTAAACACACCCTGGTGTTTTGTATTTTTCAATATTTTGGAGCTCACGACCGGGATTGAACCGGCGACCTCCGCCTTACCAAGGCGACGCTCTACCTACTGAGCTACATGAGCAATTACTTAAACATAGCGAGTAACGTATTACTCGCTATGTTACACACTTATCATGATTACATTTTAAGTTTAATTTCTTTTTCTAGTTTTGTCAATACTTTTTATTAATATTTTCTTGGTTTTATGGTCTATTATTTAAACATTTTTCTAGCTTTCTTTTCACCCTTTGAAGCGCATTATCTATAGACTTAGCATGCCTATCTAAGTCACAAGCTATTTCCTGGTATGACTTCCCATCTAAGTAAGACATTAGAACTTCCATTTCCAGCCCGGACAAAACTTGACTTATTTCTTTTTCTATATTACTCATCTCTTCTTTACTTATTACCATTTCTTCAGGATCAGTTACTTTTATACCTGCTAAAATGTCTAATAGAGTTCTATCAGATTCTTCTTCATATATAGGTTTATTTAAAGATACATATGTATTAAGAGGAATATGTTTTTGACGAGTAGCGGTTTTTATTGCTGTAATTATCTGTCTTGTTACACATAACTCTGCAAAAGCTCTGAAGGATGCAAGCTTATCTGGTTTAAAATCTCTTATAGCTTTATAAAGACCTATCATACCTTCTTGATATATATCTTCCTTATCAGCACCTATAAGAAAATAAGACTTTGCCTTAGATTTAACAAAATTTTCATATTTATTTATTAAATATTCTTGAGCTCTTGTATTACCATTTTTAGCTTCAATAACAACCTCTTCATCAAGTTTTTCTTTAAAATCACCAATAACGTCTAGATTATGCCCCCTGTTTTCCATTGCATCCCCTCCGAAATTAGTACATCATGCCCCTTAATTATAGCTTAGCTTAAACTTATAGGTCAAGTTTATTCAATGGCTTCTTCTTATTTTTTCTAGTTTTTGTAAGATATTTTCATCTATATTATCTTCTAGTAAATTTCTTTTCTTAACAGTTGATCTTTCAGTGCTTTTTCTTATTTTCCCCTCAACCGCTACTACCTCATGATAAAATTCTATAGAAGACATTCTTATTGCGCCTCTTTGAAAAGCAACTTGTTGCTCTAAAGAATCAGATGTAACAACCACAACTTCTGTTTTTCTACCTATATTATTAACACTCTTTTCTATAAAAGCGTCAGCTGTTTCTCCATCCTTAGTAAATATCACAATTACTTCCCCTACACGCTCTTTTTTTTCCATACTTCCCTGAACCTTATGAGCATCAAATACAAGAAATATTTTACATCCAACATAACTTGAATAATTTTGCATAGTTTCTATAAGCTTTACTCTAGCAGACTCATAGCTATAATCCTTAGTTTCTCTAAGTCCTGGCCAGTGATTTATAACATTATATCCATCAACAAATATAATTCTCACATCATCACCTTATAACCTAGACTTTAATACCTCATACATTAATATTCCACTAGCCACCGAAGCATTCAAAGAATTTATTTTTCCAACCATAGGTATTTTAACTAAAGCATCGCATCTTTCTTTCGTAAGTTTCGACATTCCTTTACCTTCATTCCCTATAACTAAAGCTACTCCTCCTTTAAAGTCTACTTGATAACTATAAGCTTCTCCTGCTATATCTGTACCATAAACCCAAACGCCTTGATTCTTAAGTTCATCAATTATTGAATTTATGTTTGTCACTTTTGCTATTCTCATATGCTCAACGGCTCCAGCTGATGTTTTATATACTGTAGCTGTAACCCCAACATTTCTTCTCTTAGGTATTATTATTCCATGTACACCACAAAGTTCTGCTGTTCTAATTATAGAGCCAAGGTTATGAGGATCTTCAATTTCATCCAAAATAATAATAAATGGATTTTCTTCTTTAGATTTTGCATACTTTAAAATCTCTTCTACCTCATAATACTTATAAGGTGTTACTATAGCAATTACCCCCTGATGGGAATGGCTAACACTCATAGAATCTAGTTTTTTCTTATCTACTTCCTTTATTACTATCTTCTTTTCTTTAGCCAATGCTATTATTTTATTTATAGACCCCTCTTTGTCGCCCTTTGATATAAGTATCTGTTCTATAGTTTTGTCTGATTTTAAGATTTCTATAACTGCATTTCTTCCTTCAATTAAGTCCTCTCTTTCTTTGTTTTCATAAACTTCATTCTTATTAACTTTATTATTAACTTTATTATTGGCCATATTAAGTCTCCTTGTTTTATTCAATATTTTTCTATTATTTTAATTTACAACCCTCTATCAATTATTTATGTAGACTTCTATTTGATTCATTAACATCAATAGAATTGCAATGAATCTTTAATTACACTAAAAAACTTATCATCACTTAGAGTATATTCTATAAGTTTAGTCTTTTAAGGAATATATTATAGTCCTTCTCTAATCATTACGGATCTATTTAATATGTACATCATTCTATCTTTTTGATTTGTAAGATATAAATATCCTACCAACGCCTCAAATCCCGTTGCATTCCTATAATCTCTAACATCTGCATTTTTAGGAACTGTATGAGACTTTGTATTTCTCCCTCTTTTATATACTCCTAGTTCTTCTTCATTAAGTTCTAATTCAAGTTCCTTCATTATATCACTCTGTGCTTTAGCTTTGACATAGTTTATGGCCTTTATATGTAATTTATGAGCTGATAATTGATCATTCTTATTTAATATGGAACTTCTTATATATACTTCATAAATAGCATCTCCAACGAAAGCCAAAGATAATGAATTTAATTGTTTAGCCTCTGAATTAGAATATTTGTGAAAATTAAAATCCTCAATCATTTCTATACTCCTCTTTTATAATCTTCTAAATCATTCTATTATACCATTTAATCTGTGGTTTTTAAAAATATTAATTTTCTTATAAAATATTCTTCATTATTTATTCAAAATAAATAAAGAGAGGTTATCCCTCTCTTTATTTAAATCAGTCTACATCTGCATATTATACATATATCACTATCTCTATTAACTTGGAGAACCCCATGGATTTGGTTCTATCATTTTACTTCCCCATGGATTTGGCTCTATCATTTTACTTCCCCATGGATTTGGCTCTATCATTCTGCTTCCCCATGGATTTGGTTCTATCATTTTGCTTCCCCATGGATTTGGCTCTATCATTCTGCTTCCCCATGGATTTGGCTCTATACTAACTGACATATGGCTTCCCCACGGATTCGGCTCTATACTTTGAGCCTTTGCTACTAATGGTTTAGCAAATAAAGAAAAAGATAAGAATAATGCGCAAGCGGTTAATCTTTTTAAACCTTTATTCATTCTAAAATCCTCCTTATTAATATTTTTACATTTTATACAGCTATATTACCAGCATATATAATAATTGTCAATTAAACCCTTGTATTTTATTGTATATTTCTTATAATTATATTATCAGAATATTTATAATCGCTCGCATCAATGTAAATCCATAAAATTATAATAAAGGAGATTAGATGGATGATAGAAAATAAAATATTAACTCCTGGAAAAAAGTTACTCAAGATAAGAAAGGATCTAAACTTAACACAAAAAGATGTGTCCGGAGATGAAATAAGTAGAAATTTAATAAGCTATATTGAAAACGATAAGATATCTCTTACCAACGATGTGGCTAATATAATATGTTGCAACGTAAATAGAATATGTCTTGAGAAAGGTGTAAACTTTACTCTTACCAAAGAGTTTTTATTAGAGGATCTATCTATCCAATATGATAAGGTAACTAATTATTACTTAGATGAACTATCCAAATATAAATCTGACTTAGAATTAATGGATAGAATAATAGGAGAAATAGATAGATTTTTTAATGAGAATAACTTTTTTAATAAAATACATAAATATAAACTAAAGCTTTATCTAGAAATAGCTAATATATTTAAAGATAATAAATATTATTTTAAAGCTTATATCTATTATATTAAATCCTATGAGAATTGTACTATAGATTCTATAAAAGAAAAGATTTCTATATCATTAAAACTTATAATATGTTGTATAAGTCTAAATAAGAATAAAGAATCATTAGAATATTATCAGCTAGTTATGATTCATAGAAATTCGGCCTCTGATACTGAGATAGTTTATGCCTTATTTAACAGTGCCATATGTTATAAAAGATTAAAAGATTATGACAAAGCTCTTAATCAACTAAATATAATTAAAAATGAATTTTCTTTAGAGCCTAAATTATCTTTAGACGTAGATCTTCTTAACGCTAACTTATATCAATGTAAAAATCACTTTAGTAAATCTATTGAACTTTATTCAAAAATTTTAAAATCCATTAAACCTAACGATATAGAAAATAAGCTTATATGTTTATGTAGTTTACTTGAAATATATATTTCACTTAATGATTCATTAAGTATCAAAGAATATGTAGAAAAGGCTCTACTTCTTATACCATCATATGAAAAGCTTGATGTAAAATCTTACTCTCCTGATATATATGGAGATATAGGAGCATCATTAAAAGCCTTAAATAGATTGGACGAAGCAAAAACTTATCTATTAAAATCCTTAGAAGAAACGAAGGACTTCCAAAAGAAGACAATCATTATAAAATCCTTCGATAGTTTATTAGATATTTGTACTGATTTAAAAGACATAAACACTTTAAACACTACTAAAAATACAATGTTAGAATTCTTATCTTTAAAACTTATGGAAAAAGACGAATCAGTTGTGTACAGGCTCCTAAGCCACTATAACTCTATGGGAGATAGTAGAACTCTATCTGATATATTAAGCTTCTTAAAGAATTTAAACTAAAAAGAGTTGGTGATTTCACCAACTCTTTTTAGTTTGATATTTGTTGTATAGGTTATATATTAAATATTAAAGAGAATACTTATTATCATTGTCATTACTAGTAAAAACAATCTAGTTTTAATTTTCTTCATATAATCACCTCATAGCATAGCTAGTTGATAACTATTTTCAATTATTATTCTATATCATTTGCCTTTATAAGTCAATAACCTATATTGTATATTATTAAAAATTATTATATTTTGTTCTTAGTTTCAAGAAACTTTTTAAATAATTATAATTTTTAATAAAGATAAAATAAAAAATGCTGCATCAGATTGATTTTATAATCAATCTAATGCAGCATTTTTTAGAATAGCTTTTAGCCATATTTATTATTATATATATCATTGTATATTGAAGTAAACTTCAAGGTACCTATAGACTATTCAAAGATTCAGTTTGAAAATTGTACATCTATATCTTTTTCCATCTTACTCCTTGAGGTGTATCTTCTAAAACTATACCTCTTGCTTTTAATTCATCTCTTATTTTATCAGATAATGCCCAGTTCTTTTCTTTTCTAGCCTTTTGTCTCTCCTCTATTAGCATCTCTATCTCATCTTCTAAGCTTTGCTTAGTAGATTTCTGTAGTATACTCATAGTACTTCCAAGTTCTCTTATAAGAGAAAGAGCATATTCTATTATCTCCTTTGAGGATTCACTATTAATATTGCAATTTATATCCTTTATTAAATCAAAAAGTACAGATATAGCATCAGCAGTGTTAAAATCATCATCCATCTTCTCTATGAATTTATTTCTATATCCATCAAGAACCTTTTTATATTCAACCTCATTATTGCTTAACTTATCATTATTAATATTTTCTAATAGATTATCAAGATTATATATAGCATTATATAGTCTCTCCATAGAAGACTTAGCGGAATCTAAAAGTTCTAAGCTAAAGTTTAATTGGGTTCTATAATGTGCTGCTAACATGAAAAATCTTATAACCTCTGCATCATATCTCTCAAGTATTTCTCTAGCTGTAGAGAAATTATTTAAAGACTTCGACATTTTTTGATTATTTACATTAACAAAAGCACTATGAATCCAATAATTTGCAAACTGTTTTCCGCTTCTACACTCACTTTGTGCTACTTCATTTTCATGATGTGGAAAAACAAGATCAGTTCCACCAGCATGAATATCTATAGTCTCTCCAAGTAAACTATGAGCCATGGAAGAACATTCTATATGCCATCCTGGTCTCCCCATCCCCCATGGACTTTCCCATGCAGGCTCTCCTTGTTTTGCAGACTTCCAAAGAGCAAAATCCATAGGATCATTTTTTCTATCATCTATGTCTATTCTAGCTCCTGATTGTAGTTCTTCTATATTTTGACCCGATAACTTTCCATAGTCACTAAATTTCTTAGTACTAAAATATACATCACCATCTACTTCATATGCGTATTCTTTTTCTATAAGATCATTTATAAATTCTATTATTTCATCCACAAATTCTGTAACTCTAGGGTTAACATCAGCTCTTTGAATTAAAAGTGCATCTGCATCTTTATAATACTCATCTATATATCTATCTCCTAATTCTTTAACTGTGGTACCTTCTTCATTTGCTTTTGTAATCATCTTATCATCTATGTCAGTAAAATTTTGTATAAATCTTACCTTGTAACCTCTATACTCTAAATACTTTCTTATAGTGTCACAAACAATAAAAGTTCTAGCATTCCCTATATGAAAGAAATTATATACTGTTGGTCCACAAACATACATTCTAACTTCGCCATCAATTATTGGTTTAAAATCTTCTTTTTTATTTGTTAGAGTATTATATATTTTTATCATAAACTTGATTTCCTCCCAATATCTCTTCAATTAACAAATATATTATATCACGGTAAAATAACCCTGTCGATTAAAGTATATTCTTATTGTTTTATAAAATATAATTTTACTACAATATAGCTTTAAATGAAATATATTATATGGTAGTTTAGAATATTTTAATTCTATTAATTGCTTCCTCTATTGATATAACTTCAAAATCATTATCTATTCTCTCTTTATATTCAACCATTCCCTCAGATATTTTCTTACCTACTGTTACCCTAATAGGTGCACCTATTAAGTCACAATCTTTAAACTTAACCCCTGCCCTATCATCTCGATCATCTAATAGAACCTCTATTTCTGATTCCTTTATAATATTGTATAATTCTAAAGCCTTCTTCTGTTGTTCCTCATTTTTGGACACTGCAACCACAATTATAACTTTATATGGTGTTATATTCTTAGGCCATATAATACCGCTTTCATCTTTATTGTACTCTACCATAGTAGCTAAAACTCTTGAAGTACCTAAGGTATATCTCAATACCATAGGATTTTTTACCTCTCCATCTTTATCATTATATATTAGTGAGTTATCCTCAATAACCTTCTTTAACTTACCTAACTGAATATAATTATGAGTTTCTAGGGCTTCTCCACATACAATACATTCATCACCCTCACAAGGACTTTTAAAATCTCCTATGTCTCCATGAAAATCTCTACTGAAATTAACATTCTCTAGGTGATAATCTGTGGCATTAGCCCCCACTATAAAGTTTTTCATCTTTGATACTTCTTCATCAACTAGAATTTTATCTGCCTTAATTGAAACCGGTCCTGCAAATCCTACCTCTGCTTCTGTAGCATTAAACACTTCCTCTTCGCTTGCCATAAATATATTTTCCGACTCTAAGTATGCCTTAAGCTTATTTTCATTTAAATCTCTATCACCTCTTAATAATACTGCTACAGTCTTATCCTCCCATTTATATATTAGGGTCTTAACTATTCTTTCAGATGATATATTAAAAAATTTTTCTAGATCTTTTATTGTTCTTATATTCTCTGTATAAGTTTTTTTCATATCTTTTAATTCTTCATTATATTCTTTTATCTTGTATTTAGCGGAGTTTATATTCGCCTTATATCCACATTTAGGACATGAAATCATGGTCTTATCTCCCATTGAATTTCTAACCACCATCTCCTCTTCATAGATTTCACTACGGTGATTACCATTTATACATTCTACTGGTATTTTAATCTCTTGTAATATATCTATGAACTTTTCCTTTATTTGTCCATAACTTAATTCTAATTCCTCTTTATTACTATGTATTTTGAACCCTTGGATTTTTCTATACTCCTTAGATCTTATAAGTCCATATTTAGGCTTTTCCTCTGATATATCTATGCTAGTACAATTAAATCCTATTGGTAATTGCTTATAAGTCTTTATATCTAACCCTAAAGCTTTTAATGAGATCTGTGCCTCATCATAACCTAAAGAATTTATATTATTTTTAAATTGATTTTCAAGATTACTTATAGCTTTCATACCTAATGGTAAAAAACTATAAATCCCTTGTTCTTCTTTTCTAATAATCCCCCCTCTAAGCATTAACTTATAGCTCTCAGCATCATTTGTTGCTTCTGCTGGAGCCTCCCTTAAAGTACCTAATAACATATTTGAAGCTTTCATAATTACCCCTCCAACTTTAATTATATTTTATATTAATCTTATGGTATAACTTCCTACCCCTTAATCTTATAAATTAAATTTCTATGGTATTAATTCCTTCTTAATTATTTACTTTATTCATAATTTTATAAATATAATAACAATAGTTGTTTAAGTATAATAAAAGAGAGAATCTTATAAGATTCTCTCTTTTATCTATCTTTCTGTATAATTTTTTACTAAATATCTTGCTAATATTAAATCTTCTGGTGTTGTAACTTTTATATTTGTGTATTTACCCTCAAATAAGTAAACCTTATTTCCTATAAGCTCTGAAGCCATAGTATCATCAGTTACACTTATATTATTTTTATTTATATACTCATGAGCTTTAAGGATCAAATCATATTTAAAACATTGTGGAGTCTGAACTGCAATTAAACTATTTCTCTCTAAAGTACTCTCCGAAAAGCCACTACTTCCCTTAACTTTTATAGTGTCCTTCGGGATAACTCCACAAGCACTTGCTCCATATTCCTTAGCAGTATCTATTCCCTTAATTATAATCTCATCTTCAACAAAAGGTCTTGCTCCATCATGAATTAAAACTATATCACAATCTGTGCAAACTTTTAAACCATTATAAACAGAATCCTGTCTTTCTAAGCCACCTTCTACTATTGCTTTCAATTTTTTAAATTTAAAAATATTTTTTATATTTATATTAAAGTACTCTATGTCATCACTTGATAAAACAACAACTACTTCATCTATATTCTCACAATCATCAAAAGCTTTTATAGTATGGTATAAAACAGGCTTATCATCTAACAAAAGAAATTGTTTTGAAATAGGCTGACACATTCTTTTACCTTTTCCACCAGCTACTATAACTACACAATTTTTGCTCATTGTAAACCTCCCAATCTAGTGGCTAATCCTTTTTCTTTGCAAATATCATTCTTCCTGCTGGAGTTTGAAGAACAGAAGTTACTATAACACATAGGTTTTCCCCTATATATTTTCTTCCTCCCTCAACAACTATCATAGTTCCATCATCTAAGTATGATATTCCTTGACCTGATTCTTTTCCGTCTTTAATGATTTGTATATTCATTTCTTCTCCTGGAAGAACTACAGGCTTTATTGCATTTGCAAGTTCATTTATATTTAATACAGGAACTCCTTGGAACTCTGCTACCTTATTAAGATTGTAATCATTAGTTATAACCTTGCCATTTAAAACTTGAGCAAGCTTTAAGAGTTTACTATCAACCTCTGCAATATCTTTAAAGTCTTTTTCTGATATTTCAACATCAATATTTAACTCTTTCTGTATCTTATTTAGAACATCAAGACCTCTTCTTCCTCTATTTCTCTTAAGTCCATCCGAAGAATCTGCAATATGTCTTAACTCTTCTAAAACAAAGGTAGGTATAATCAAGGTTCCCTCTATAAACCCTGTCTGACAAAGATCAAAGATTCTACCATCTATTATAACTGAGGTATCCAATACTTTTGGTGTTCCCTTAAAAGGATTCTTACTTTTCTTTTCCTTGCTTATTACTGGCTTTTTTATACTTGAAAAAAGACCCATAATCTCATCTTTCTTTTTCACAGAAAGATCTGCTCCAATTATGGCTGCTACTATATTTACACAAGCATAGATTATAACTCCCACCTTAGGTATACTTGTTAATATGCTACCAATCATTGAGGATATTATAAGAGCTATTATAGCCCCCACAGCACCAAATATTATTTCTATGGCTGTTAGTTTCTGCATATGATTCTCTACATAGTCTACTAGTTTTCTTATAAGTCCATAAATAAAGGGAAATAAAATAAAAGTTATTAGTCCAAAAATTAAACAAGATAAAATATAAAATATAATCATTTTAAAGGTAGTTTCAGTGAAAAAACTAAAATAATCTATATTTAGAAGAGATCGCCCCATAACATATCCTAGGGATCCTCCTATAACAGAAAATAGAATTCTTAAGACTTTTCTTAGCATTACCTTCACCTCCTGCATATATATGTTTATATTACGGCTTAAAATCCTTATTATAACTATATCTTAATAAATGTTATATTTCAATATAACACTTATTAATTAATAATTTTTTTACCAAAAACTAATAACCTTGTACCCCCTATTCAAAATATTTTCTTTAATTTAATATATAATTCATGGGAGGTATATAAAACTTCAATTTACATATTTCTATGAAAACACTATAATGAAATTAACAGTGGGGCTTTAAATTTTTAAAAGGAGTGAGACTTATGAAAGATATTATTTTTGATAATTTCCAAAATTGTGTTAATGAGTCTCTGTTAAGACACAAAAGTATATTAGATGTTCTTACTAAATTACAAGACTCTCAAGCTAGGATTAATAGAGCTGTCGCTAAGTCTGTAACCAACTGTGGTTGTATTGAACTTAATGCTGAAAAGCAATGTATACCTGATTCTGAAGATATTATTGAGACATTAAATTCATGTTTTAAAACTCATATAAAAGGAAATCTTTGTGATAATTGTCGTGAAATCATTGAGCAAGAAATAGGTAACCATCTTTTTTACATAACTTCATTATGTAATAACCTTGACTTAAATCTTTATGACATATTTATAAGAGAATATGATAAAATGAATACCTTAGGAAAGTATACCTTTAGATAAATAGAAGCCCAAACTTTGGGCTTCTATTTATCTTATGGCTGGGAGCTGTTATCCCCCATCCTCTTAAAAAGTGGGGAATAGCAGCTGCTACACCCCTAGATTAACTCATCTAACCTTCACCTGGTAGAAAAAACACCATCCAAAGGAAGATTCGTTCTATATGCTCTTATCAAGTACTACCTGTTCTTTTATTCTTCTTAGACCATTTTTTATAGCCTTTGCTCTAGCCTCACCTATTCCTTCTACTTGATCTAGATCATCATATGTGGCTTCAAGAACAGCTTTTAGCTCTTTAAAATGCTTAACCAAATTCTCAATGACACTAGTTGGTATCCTTGGAACCTTATTCAAAATCCTATATCCCCTTGGAGATATTAATGTGTCCATAAGAGGCATACCTGAATATCCTATAATCTTCCCTAATAGCTCTAAATTTAAAAGCTCCTCTTGGGTTATTTTTTGTATATCCTCATATATTTCTTCATGTTTCATATGAGCCTTACAATAATCCCTAATTAATAAAATACCATCTTGCTCTATGAACTTAACTAGCTCATTTAACTGCATAGATATAAGTCTTCCTTCATTACCTAGTTCACATATATATCTTTCTATCTCTGATACTATTCTCATAACCATTTCAGTTCTTTGTATTGCTGTAACCACATCAAATAGAGTTGCTAAATCCTGAAACTCTAGTAAATTAAGATTACTTATAACTCTATCAAGAACAGTTACATATCTCTCTAAAGTTTGAACCGCCTGATTAGCTTTATTTATTATAACGCTACTATCCCTAAGTACATATTTTATATCACCCTTAAAAACCGTTATTATATTTCTTCTTTGGGATATTGCTATAACTATAGAATTGGTTTGCCTTGCAACTCTCTGGGCTGTTCTATGTCTAGTTCCAGTTTCAAAGGTAGGAATTGATGAGTCTGGAATAAGCTGCGAATTAGCCCTTACTATTTTTTTCAAGTCTGAACTTAAGACTATAGCACCATCCATCTTTGCTAGTTCATATATATATGAAGGATTATATTCTGCATTTATACTAAAGCCTCCATCAACAACCTTTAAGATTTCTTCTGTATCTCCTAGCATTATAAGTCCACCAGTTTTAGCTCTTAAAATATTCTCAAGTCCATCTCTAAGATGCGTTCCAGGACCCATTATCTTTAATATATTCTTAAGTTCTTTATCCTTTTCTATTCTCACTCTATCACCTACCTCTTAAAATATTTTATTCATAGCTTCTCTTAAGGTCTTAATTCCATATATATTTAAATCTTTTACTTTAAGCTTTTCCTTATTTCTATCTGGTAAAACTATATTCTTAAATCCCATTTTACTTGCTTCATTTAGTATTCTTTCACAAGAAGAAATAGGTCTTATCTCTCCTGTAAGTCCAACTTCACCTATGGCAACAACTCTCTCTAAATTTGAAACAACTCCCTTTGCACTGGATATAAGAGCTAATGCAACCCCTAAATCTCCTATTGTCCCTTGGAGATTTAAACCACCTACCACATTAACATAAACATCGCAGTTATAAAAAGGTATCTTAAGCTTTTTCTCTAGAACTGCTAGTATTAAGTTTAACCTAGATACATCAATACCAACAGAAGTTCTCCTTGGATTGTAAGCATTAGTTTCACTAACTAGTGCTTGAACCTCTACAAGTATTGGTCTACTCCCTTCCATAGTACCTATAATTATAGATCCTTCTTGATTAAAACTTGTGTCTTCTAAAAACATTTTTGAAGGATCGTATACCTCCATAAGACCTTCTTCTCTCATTTCAAAAACCCCTATTTCACTAGTAGTTCCAAAACGATTCTTTACTGTCCTTAGTATTCTAAATTCCTCTGATCTCTCTCCTTCAAAATAAAGAACGGTATCTACCATATGCTCAAGAACCCTAGGCCCTGCTAATTCTCCTTGTTTTGTAACATGAGCAACTATAAAAAAAGGTATACCTTTTCCTTTAGCCATTCTCATAAGCTCATTAGAGCACTCTCTAACCTGAGATACACTTCCTGGAGCCGATGTTATTGAAGGTTTAAATAGTGTTTGAATTGAATCTATTATTACAAAACTAGGGCTTATATTTTCAATATGTATATCTATATTATCTAAATTAGTCTCAGAAATTACATAAAGATTATTAGAGATAGCTTTTAACCTATCCCCTCTTATTTTTATCTGTTCTTCTGATTCTTCCCCTGATATATAGAGAACCTTTCCATACTTAGTAGCTATATTATTAGCCGTTTGAAGAAGCAAGGTGGATTTACCAATACCTGGATCTCCTGATATTAAGGTTAATGATCCCTTAACAAGCCCCCCTCCTAAAACTCTATTTAATTCATCTATTCCTGTATTAATCCTCTCTGTTTCTCCAGACTTTATTTCCGTTATACTCCTTGGTTTGTCTGATGAAGTTAAGGTCTTAGTTCTACTATTATTATTCGTTGAAGTTTGTGAAATCTTTTGCTCTTCAACGAAACTACTCCATGAATTACAAGATGGACATTTTCCCATCCACTTAGGAGATTCATATCCACATTGTTGACATGTAAATGTACTTCTTATTTTTGCCAAAAAAATCATCTCCAAAATTATATTACATTAAGAAATAATTATACAATATTTTTTAAGTATTTTGTAAATTAACTCATATATTTATTTAATATTTATATCCAAATGTTAAACAAATATGCTAAAAAAGGAATATATATTTAAAATTGTACCATATATCTAGTTCATATAAAATTTAATATTACTTAGAATATATTTTCTACTCCTTTTACCTACAATATCTTTTGCTACTCTTTCTTAACTTGATAAAAATAGGCCTTATTATTAAAATTATTTTAACAATAAGACCTATTATATAAATTATATTATTTATTTAAAAGAGAAGCCGCTGCTTCATCTATAATTATTGTGACATTTGGATGAACTTGTAGTAATGTAGCTGGTATTTCTGTAGTTATTTTTCCTTCCACTAACTTAGATATTATTTCAGCTTTATTTACTCCACTAGCTATAAGTAATATCTTTTTGGCTTTCATTATTCCACCAAGTCCCATGGTTATAGCTTCTGTTGGAACATCTTCCTTCTTTTCGAAAAATCTTGCGTTAGCTTCTATAGTTTCTTCTGTTAAGTCTGTTAAGTGAGTATTCATGTGAAGGAATTTATCTGGTTCATTAAATCCAATATGTCCATTATTACCTATTCCTAGTAACTGAAGATCTATTCCGCCTAAATCTTCTATTCTTTTATCATATCCAGCACACTCTTTTTCTACATCTTCTGCTAATCCATTTGGAACATAAGTATTCTTCTTATCTATATTTATATGATTAAAAAGATTATTGTTCATAAAATATCTATAACTCTGATCATGATCCCCTGATAATCCCTTATATTCATCTAAGTTTATAGATGTAACCTTTGAGAAATCTACTTTACCTACCTTATTCATTTCTATAAGGTTCTTATACATTGAAACTGGTGTTCCACCTGTAGCCAATCCTAATATGGCCTCTGGCTTTTCATTGACAACCTCTGCTAATATTTCTGCTGCCCTTTTACTCATTGCTTCATAATCTTTTTCTATTATTATTCTCATCGTATGATCCCCTCTCGTCTTGAAATGTTTACCTCTAATATATATTTATCACTTCTATATATGGCTTCCTCTATAAAAATAACCTTGTCATTTATGTCTCTATTCTTACTTATATTTTTAATTAATGGTACAGGATCATCTACATTAAATAGTTTCTTAAGTTCATTATTCATTATTATGGCTTCTATAGAAGACTCTGCATACTGAATAGAATATCCAAAGTTTTTTAACATATTAAATAATGATCCCTTTAGCATATCTTCGTCTATATATCCACAATAATCACATGGTATATAAACAATTTCGTTTGCTACTTTCTCATTATCTACAATTCTCATTCTATTAATTTTATATACATGCTCAAAAGGAAAAATATCCTCCATGTGCTCTGGAGTATTTATGGTCTCAAAAGATATAATTTCTGTCCTGAGATTCATTCCTAATTTATTTACTATCTCTGAAAAACTCATCATATCCTTTTGTTTAACCTTAGGCTCACATACAAAAGTACCCTTTCCCTTTTCTTTGACAAGGATACCTTCATGTACTAACTCTCCAAGAGCCTGTCTTATAGTCATCCTAGAAACTCCATATCCTTCGGATAACTCTCTCTCACTATCTATACACTTACCAACCTTCCAAACACCTTGGGATATCTTTTTCTTTATATCTTCCTTAAGCTGATAATATACTGGAATTGGGCTACTTTTATCTATCATAGATATTCCTCCTAAGTTTATTATAATCTATACATCTATAGATGTCTATACCAGTTAAACGTAATTTATTATACTCTATATTAACCTAAAATATAAACAATCATGTCTATGTTGTGTTTTAAAATACCTAGAAATAGTTTACAATATTATTATATTGTATTATAGTCTATTATTATATAATAATTTAAGGATGGTGTTTACCCCTATGACTAAAAAAAATAGATTTTTTATATATACTATATCCTTATTTATAGTTATATTATGTTTAATAGGATTTTTTATATATAGGTCAACATATAACGTACCTAATGATGATAGCCTACTTAAGGAACACATAAATAAATTCCTTAATAAAAATGTAGCATCACCTTATGAAAGTATAGATATTAAAGACATAGTTAACATAGATAATCTTAAATTTGTTCTTATACAAAAAGATAGAAATACTTTAGGAGAGGCCTTGTTAAAGAAGGGTTTAAATGGCAATTATAGAATTATGTCTGTCAACTTCTCTAATGAAAGATATAACCAAGTTGTAGTACCCACATCAAAAAAAGATGTTATATTCTTTTATGGAGTTAATGATGATAAATATCCAGTTCATCATGCTGACCTAAAATTTTCTAATGATGATAATGTGTACTCAATAAAAATACCTGATAAAAAATATTTTGTTTCTTATTTAATTAAAGATAAAACCAGTGGACATACAACATCCTATAGTAGTGAGACCATGACCCTATTTGATAAACACAATGATGATATAACAAAATTCATTAATATTCCTCATGAAAACTATGGTGATGATATATTCCTATATAATAGTACTGAACTTGAAGATTATATAAAAGATAATTACTTTAATGAAGTAAGCAAGTCTAATAAGAATGAAATCTTATCTGAATTTTTGTTGGTAGATAGATCTATTCTTGAAGATAAAACTACTTACTATATACAAG
>NZ_JBFNEO010000041.1:0-16511 GCF_040797585.1 Clostridium sp. | reverse complement strand
CTTCAATCTACAAGAAGCAACTAGAATAAAATTTGAAGATGAAGACCAGGAAGGAATAAAAATAATACTTAAATCTTCTACTGGAGAAAAAATCGAAAGAACAGGGTTAAGTACAGTATTTGATGATATAAAGGCATTTAAAAATTTTTTAGGAACTATGGATTTAGCTTTTAAGGGTAAAATTGATGAACTAACAGATTTAAAAGTTTGGATAAATAAATATTTTATAATGGAAGTTGAAGAAATATATCAAGGTATAAAGTTCATTAGAAAAGATGATGAATTAATTTTTGTAACCAATGATGGAGCTATTGCTAAAGATAAGTTTTTATATCATATAAAGTCAGATGGAAGAAATTCAGCAGATGTATTTGATTTAGAAAACATATCTAAGGAGGATCTTAATGAATTAAAAAAGTATATATTCAAGTTCGCAACTCCTGAAAAATCAATTTCAATTATCGGAACCGTAATTAATAATTTAGCAATATATCAAAACCAAGAATTAAAACAAAAACTCCATCATTTATTAATAGTCGGAGAAAGTGGATGTGGTAAAAGTACGATTTTAGAAAATGTAATAGCTCCAATACTTAATTATCCGAAAAAAGATGTAAGATCTATTGGATTAATTACTCCATTCGCACTAATAAAAGGATTAAGTGATGGTAATTATCCAATGTTATTTGATGAATTTAAACCATCATCTTTAGATAGATATAAAGTGGCCAAGATTTCCGAAACCCTTAGAAACTTATATGATAGAGCTACAATATCTAGAGGAGATAAATCTTTTAAATCTAGAGACTTCCAACTCAATAGACCATTGATAATTGCAGGAGAAGAAAGTTATCCTAACCAAGAAAAGGCATTGATAGAGAGAAGTTGTATTATATATCTATCAAAAAGAGAAAGAAAAAAAGAACATGAAAAATCCATGAAGTGGATAATAGAAAATGAAATTTTACTCAATAAGCTTGGGAAAAGTCTTATAAAAGTAATTTTAGAATTAGAAGTTGATCAGTATTCTAAGATAAGAGAAGATGTTGAGAATAATATAAATGGGTTAAAGAATAGACCACTTACTACGGCTGTTAATATATGTTGTGGAATAGAAATACTTAATATTCTTCTTAAGAAAATGAAATTTAAAAAGATTGATGGATATGTAAGCCATGTGATTGAAAATATAAAAAGTGAAGTTTTAGAAGATGGACAAGATACACATTCAACAGTAGAGCAGATGCTAGTACTCTACAATGACATGATTGAGGATGGAAGAGCATTTAATTCAGATGAAGTTGTAAAGTATAGAGGTGATGGAATATTTATAAAAACTAGCGAAATGATAAATCAAATACATGAGCACGTTAATAAGGTTGGAGCAGATATAATTCCACTTAAACTAAGGGACTTTAAAAAACAGGCTCAAAAGGCTGGATATTTAGATGGGGTTGCTAATAAGCTCATAAAAATAGGAACCAAGCCAGTTAGATTTGACACATACAATGCAGAGAGATTAAGGGAAATTAAGGTCAATTCGATAATTCCGCCAGAGTTGGAAGAGCTTTCAGATGAAGAAAGGAGAGTTATACCTTTTTCATAAAATTAATGAGGTAACATAAACATAGTAAAATGTTACCGAATGTTACCTTTGTGTTACCTACTTAAATCCAATGGTATCAATGCTTTATATATATAAGTAACATAGTAACATAAATATATAAATATATATACACACATGAGAGTGTTTATGTAGTATATATAAAAGATACGCACATAGTTTATAGAAAAATGTTACCATGTTACCAAGTAGCTCAAACCATTGATAACACTAGGGTTGAGGGGTAACGAAAAAGTGTTACCTAAAATGTTACCTTTTTATAGAGAAAGTAGCTTAAATGTAGATTACATGAGGGTTTAAAGTGTATATATTAAAAAATAAGAAATTGATAAAAAGTGACTAAAAGTAGCTAATTTAAGAGAAAAAAGGTTAAATTCTTAGTGAAAATAGAACAAAAAGTAGGTGATTTTAGTTGAATTCATATAAAAAAGTTGAAGCAATGCTATATAATTATAAGAAAACTAAGATTGAAATAAAAAATATGTTATTAGATATTGAAGATATAGAGAATAGTTACAGAGGAATGGGAGCTATAGAATATTCAGATATGCCTAAAGCTCATAATATAAATTCCTCAGTAGAATTAGAAGTAATTAAAAAAGAAGAAGAGATCTTGAGATTAAAGACTAAAATAAGAAGTAAAGAAATAGAAATTGAAAAAATAAATAATATACTTGAATCTTTAGATGAGAGAGATAGGAATATAATAGAAGAATACTATATTAAAAAGAATCAACTCAAAAATATAAGTAAACATATTAATTTAGAAGAAAGTTATTTATCAAGTTACAAGAGTAAATTAATTAAGGAAATATCAAGTATAATGTTTATAAAAGAAGTATCTTAGAAAAGTCTTAGAAACATCTTGTATATAACTAATATATTGTGATTATAAACGTGTTAATATAGTATCATAGAAATAAAACAAAAGGCATCCAATATTAAAATACTAGGAGGTGAATCTTCCAGTGTACATTCTAGTATTATATGGGTGTCTTTTTGTTATTTTAATAATTATACACAATATGTTGTGGATTATGTTGATAAAGATACAATATATAGGAGGTGGCATTGTGAAGCTAACACCAAAACAAAAAATATTTGTAGATGAGTATTTAGTGGATTTAAATGCCACTAGAGCTTATAAAGCAGCATATAAGAATATTAAGAATGATGAAACTGCAAGAGTTAATGGAAGTAGATTGCTAACAAATGCTAACGTAAAGAGTTATATAGATAAAAGAATGAAAGATAGAGAACAGAGAACAGAAATAACTCAAGATATGGTCCTGCAAGAGCTTTCTAAAATAGCATTTGCTAATGGCTCAGATTTTGCAAAAGTAGTTGAAAAATCTTATATGAAGCCTGTATTAGATAAAGAGGGAAAACCAACGGGTGAAAAGGAAGAAGTCTTTTATAAGGACGTTGAATTGGTTATTACAGATGATTTACCAGAATATAAAAAGAAAGCTATAGCAGCTATTAAACAAACTAAGTTTGGTATAGAGGTAGCTTCATGTGATAAGGTTAAGGCTTTAGAATTATTAGGTAAGCATTTAGGAATGTTTAAAGATAAGGTTGAATTAAGTGGAAACATGAATGTAAATAATCCATATGAAGGATTAAGTACTGAGGACCTTAAGAAGTTGATAAATGATGGATAAAGAGTTAATAAAACTAGGTGCGAAGATAGAACTTGCAAGACGTGAGTTCTTTTTTTATTGCAATTTAAAAGCTCCAGGCTTTTATAAACAAGATAGAAAATACCTAATTGACTTATGTGATGAGTTTCAGAACTTTTATGAAAGTGATGATGAAGTATTAATTGTTAATGAACCGCCTAGACATGGAAAGAGTAGAACATCAGGGTTATTCGTTGAATGGGTGCTAGGTAAGAATCAAAATGAAAAGATTATGACAGGGTCATATAATGAAACTTTATCAACTATGTTTTCTAAGAATGTAAGGAATAGTATTCAGGAAGAAAAGGCAGATAAATATAAGCCTGTATTCTCTGATGTGTTTCCAGGAGTATCAATTAAACACGGTGATGGAGCTATGAACCTATGGTCCTTAGAAGGTGGATATAATAACTACTTAGCAACTTCACCAACAGGTACAGCAACAGGATTTGGCTGTAGCCTTATGATTATAGATGATTTAATTAAAAACGCTGAAGAAGCCTATAACGAAAGTGTTAAGCAAAAGCACTGGGAGTGGTTTACTAATACAATGCTTTCAAGGCTTGAAGAAGGTGGAAAGATAATAATTATAATGACTAGGTGGGCCAGTGATGATTTAGCAGGTAAGGCATTAGATTATTATAAAGAGCAGAGTATTAAAGTAAAACATATAAGCATGAAAGCGTTGGTTGATAAAGAAAAGAAAGAAATGCTTTGTCCAGAGGTATTAAGTTATAGGAGCTATATAAATAAAGTAAAAGCTATGGGTGAGGATATAGCAAGTGCTAACTATCAGCAAGAACCTATAGACATCAAAGGAAGGCTTTACAGTAGCTTTAAGACATATATAGATATACCTAGAGATATTAATGGTAATCCTTTATTTAATAGAATTAAGGCTTATACAGATACTGCTGATGAAGGAAGTGACTACTTATGTAGTATTGTTTATGGTGAGTATAATAAAGAAGCTTATGTATTAGATGTTTATTATACAAAGGATTCTATGGAAACCACAGAAACTGAGACTGCAAAACGACTTTATGAAAATGATGTGAATATAGCTGATGTAGAAAGTAATAATGGTGGTCGTGGTTTTGCTAGAAGTGTAGAGAGAATATTAAAAGAAAAGTATGGTAGCAATAAAACTAAAGTCAAATGGTTCCATCAAAGCAAGAATAAGAAGGCTAGGATATTATCAAATGCTACATGGGTTATGGACCATATATATTATCCTGTTAATTGGAGAGATAGATGGCCAGAGTATTATAATGCTATGGTTAAATATCAAAGAGAAGGTAAAAACAAAAATGATGATGCTCCAGATGCTACAACAGGAATAGCTGAAAATATAAATAAGTCGGGTGGTATGTCAGTATTAAAATAAGGAGGTGTTAATTTGGGATTCTTAAGCAATCTAATAAAGCCTAGTGCTCCAGCAATGACACAGGAACAAATAATAAATAAATATATACAAGACTTTGAAAGCAGTCAAAAGAGAAACGATATGCTTATAGGTGAGAGATACTATGATAATGAAAATGATATTAAGCAAAGAAAAATATATAAGTATATTGATGGACAAAAGGTAGAAGATAAGGAAAGACCTAATAATAAACTATCACATGGGTTTGCTAATTTATTGATTGATGAAAAGGTAAGTTATTTACTAGGTACAAGTCCAAAGATTACAGCAGATGATGAAGAATTTCAAAAGAGACTTATAGAAATACTAGACTATAAGTTTGATGATAAGCTACAAGAAATAGGAGTAGAAGCAAGTAACAAAGGTATAGCATGGCTTCAACCATATATAAATAGTAATGGTGAATTAAAGTTCAGAAAACATGAGAGTGAACAAATAATACCTATATATAAAGATAATACTAAGGAAGAATTAGAAGCTATAATAAGATTCTATTATGTTGAGACTTATGAAGGTGATAAGAAATCAGATGTTAAGAAAGTTGAGTATTGGACAAAAGATACTGTAACTTACTATACAAATTATAAGGGAAATCTTATTCCAGATATAGAAGCTATAGGAGAAGGAGAAACAGTAGGGCATTTTTTAGTTAATGGAGTTTATCAAAGTTGGGGTAAAGTACCTTTTATACCTTTTAGAAATAATAGTAGAGAGAAAAATGACTTAACATACTTTAAGGATCTAATAGATGATTATGATAAGAATACCTCGGATACATCTAACACACTAGATGATATAGCGAGGTTTATTTATGTTCTTAAGAACTATGGTGGTACTGATTTAAATGAGTTTCTTACTGATTTAAAGCTTTATAAAGTAGTTAAAGTTGATGATGACGGAGGAGTGGATAAGTTAAGTCCAGATATAGATATAGAAGCAGTTGAGAGACATCTAGACAGATTGAAGAAAGACATTTACACATTCGGTAAAGGTGTAGATAAAGATACAGATAAGTTTGGTAATTCTCCTTCAGGGGTTTCACTTAAATTCCTTTATGCTGCATTAGACTTAAAGTGTGATCAGATGGAAAGAAAATTTAAAAATGCTTTTGATGAATTATTTTGGTTTATAGCTGAATATTTAAAGTTAACTAATAAGGGAACACATGATTATAAAACTGCTAAAGTTACATTTGTTAGGAATATGCTTATAAATGTTAGTGATTCTATTAAGAATGTTGGTGATTCATTGGGAATAGTATCTAAGAAAACATTGCTTGAGAACCATCCATTTGTATCAGATTTATCTGAGGAACTTCTAAGATTAGAAGAAGAGAAAAAACTACATGAGGAAGAAGCTGGATTGGACTATGACAATATACCTTTACCCAAGGATGGTGAGGTAGATGAAGGATAGTAACTATTGGGAAAAGAGAGTAGCAAATAAAACTTGGAACATATATAATTCCTTAGAAGAAAGAAATAAAGCTCTAAAAGAAATATACCAGGAAGCTTATTTAGATATTGAAGAAGACCTATATAAAGTAGCTAAGAAGATGGAAACTGGAACACCTACCTTAAGTGATATGCATAAATATAATAGACTAGGAAAGCTTAATGATAATATAAATGAGATCATTAAACAGTTAAGTAATGAGATTGAAAAGAGAACAACTAATCAAATAACTAAGGCTTTTATAGAAAATTACTCTAATACTATGAAAGAGCTTGGAGAGTTAGAATATACTTTGCCTAATAAGAAGCTTATAGAGAGTCTATTAAAGTTTCCATGGAGTGGGGATAACTTTTCTAGTAGGTTATGGGAGAATACGAGAGTATTAGAACGCAATTTAAACGAGATACTTACTAGGGGATTAGTACAAGGTAAGGCAATATTTGAAATGGCAACTCAGCTAGAAGAAAGAATGATGAAAGGCTTTGATGAAGCTCATAGGCTAGTAAGAACTGAAACTATGCACTATTTGAATGAGAGTTCTTTAAGAGCTTATATGGATAGTGGAGTTGAAAAGATTCAGTTATGGGCTGCATTAGATGAAAGAACTTGTCATGTATGTGGTGTAAAGCATGGCAATAAGTATAGGCTGAAAGATGCTCCTATAGTTCCACTACATGCTAATTGTAGATGTACTTATATTCCGTTAATTGATGAAGATGATGATAAGAAAGACTACGGTAAAATTAAAGAAAGTGTTAACAATGAATTTAATAGAAGAGATAATATTGGATATAAGTATACAAATAATGGTATAATAATAGTAACAGAAGATCATAAAGGAGAACATTACAGTTTACCAAGAAAATATAAACCTTATGCTGTTATTGAAACTGATTCTATTAAAAAGAATGTAAGACAAATAGATAGAACATTCTATGATAAAGATGGATTAATGAAAAAACAAATACATTCAGGACCTCATGGTAATTCTAAGTTACATCCGTATGGTAATAACGGAGAACATTGTCATAAGTATAAGTGGGATGGGAAGTGTGAAAGAACAACTCACGAGTTAAGTAAAAAGGATAGAAGGATAAATAAAGATATATTATAATTAAAGAGAGGAAGTGATATTATGAAAATAGAAGATTTTAAGGAATTTACATTATTGAACGACGCTTCTTTTTTCTTATCTGGAAAAGAATATTATATATTTCTATTAAACAATGGATATAATGTAGGTCAGTATGATAATGAGGATAGTATACTATTTGGAAAGTACAAAAGTAATGACGAAAACTTTAAAGACATGATTGAAAACTGGATTATTGAAGGAAAGCCATTAAAAGAGTTATTAGATAAAATAGAGTTAAATTATTAAAGCACTTACTAAGTTAAAATATAGTAAGTGCTTTCTATTCTGGAGGATACTATGAATATAATATGTAACTCATGTAATGAAGAATTTATAATGGAGCAAGAAATGCTTAAAGAAAAGTATTTAGGATCTATGCTTACAGAAACTTTTTATCATTGCTCTAAGTGTGGACAGAAGTATTTAGTATGTATTATGAATTCTAAATGCAGAAGGTTAAAAAGAAGTATAAAAGAAATGAGTGTACAAAGGTTTAATGATACTAAAGATATAGACTTAGTATTGCTAGATAGAAATATAGATTCCCTACAAAAGGGGTTAAAAAGTGAAATGAATAGAATCAATGGAAAATAAGTCTTAGAAATAAGGCTTTTTTATTTTATCTAAAATTAAAGAAAGGAATGATATAAATGAAAGAACTAATGTCACAAGAATTAATAGAAGCTAAGAATAATATTACTTCAAATCTGAATTTAGATGATATGGATTATGAAGATGCAGAAATAGTTGCGACAATATTAAATATGTTTAACGAAAAAAATTATTTAATATCTGATGCAACCCAGATATTGACGCGCTGTATTGGAGAGCTTAAAAATTGTCCAGTAATCAAATATAAAAATTATTAGGAAAGGAGGTGGGTTAAATGCCAAAATTAAATGAAATATTAGGAGAAGCATATGCACAAATACCAGAAGATGTTCAGAATAAATATAAGGACATTGATTTAGTAGATAGCTCAACATATGCTGATAAAGATAAATTTGATGCATTAAATGAGCAACTTAAAACAGCAAATACAACTATTGAGGACCTTAAGAAGAATAATACTGATAATGAAACTCTTCAATCTAAGATAGGTGAATATGAAACTAAAGTTACTGACTATGAAAAACAAATACAAAATATGCAATTTAATTATGCAGTAGATGGAGCTTTAAAGAGTGCAAATGTAAGAAATGCAAAAGCCATTAAGGCTCTTTTGAATATGGAGAATGTAAAGCTTGATGGTGAGAACATATTAGGACTTACAGACCAATTAGAAGCATTAAAGAAAAGTGATTCATATTTATTTGATACTACTGTAACTGGTAGCGATCCAACAGACGGGAAGAGTAATCCAGCACCACAAGATACAACAGATTTAAGAAGTGCATTAGCACAAAAATATCAATAAGAAAAGGAAAGGTGATTTAATATGGCAATTACATTAAAAGAAGCAAAAGTAAGCATGGCAGATAAGGTAGACCAAATGGTTATAGATGAGTTTAGAAGGAATTCATTATTATTAGAACAATTAATATTTGACGATGCAGTTTCTCCAGGCACAGGGGGAAGTACATTAACTTATGGTTACACTAGATTAAAAACTCCAGGAACAGCACAATTTAGAGAAATTAATAATGAGTATACATCTCAAGAAGCTAAGAGAGAAAAGCACACTGTGGACCTTAAGATATTTGGAGGAGGTTTTGAATTAGATAGAATATTAGCAAATACAAGTGGGGCGATAGATGAAGTTGATTTCCAACTTAAAGAGAAAATTAAAGCGGCTAGTAATCTATTTCATTACACAGTTATTAACGGAGATAGTGCAGTAGATTCTAAATCCTTTGATGGATTAGATAAGGCATTAGCTGGATCAAGTACGGAATTAAACAAAGATAGTGTTATAGACTTATCAACTTCTGATGCAGTAGATACAAATTATAAAGACTTTTTAGACTTGCTAGATGAGTTTTTAAGTGAATTAGATGGTACTCCTAATATGCTTATGGGAAATGCAAAACTTATGTCAAAAATAAGAGCATGTGCAAGAAGAGCAGGTTATTTAACTCAAGCTGAAGATGCTTTTGGAAAGAAGGTTGATTCATATAATAATATACCATTGGTAGACCTTGGATATTATGTAGATAATACTGGAACTATACCAACAGTTAAGATACAAAAAAGAACTATATCTGCTAATGAGACTGATGGATTAACTGACTTATTCGCTGCTGGTATTAATCTTGGAGGATTTCATGGTGTTACAGTAAAAGGGGATAAGATTATAAAGACTTATCTTCCTGATTTGAACGCACCAGGAGCAGTTAAAAAAGGTGAAGTTGAAATGGTTGGAGCAATAGCCTTAAAGAATTCTAGATCAGCAGGAGTATTAAGAAATATAAAAGTAAGATAGCTAGGAGTGATTGTATGCCTAAATATAAAATATTATCTCCAAACAAAGAATACACTGGCCTTAGTGCTGGTGTTTCTTTTGTTAATGGAGAAGGAAACACAGAAGATTTATGGCTAGTTGATTGGTTTAAGAATATGGGATATGAAGTTAGAGAAGAGAAAATAGAAGTTACTGAAGAAAAAGATACATTGAATAATTTAACAGTAAAAGAGCTTAAGGAACTAGCAAAAGAGAAAGAGATAGAAGGCTATTCAGATATGAAAAAAGAAGAATTGATAAAAGCTTTAGAAGGTGTTAAAGATGTTGAAAAAGATTAAGATAGCTATAGGTGATACGATAAAAGATGATCTATTAAGTCTTATGATTGAAGATGTACAAGAATTTATTCTTAACTATTGTAACATTAAGGAACTTCCAGGTAAGGCTGAGAGTTTAATAAGAAGAATTGTAGTCATTAGGTGTAATATTATGGGTTCAGAAGGATTAAGTTCTGAAAGCTATAGTGGAATATCACAATCTTTTATAGATGGACTTCCTAAAGACATTAAACAAGAACTTGGAGCTATAAGGAAGGTGAAGTTTTAATGGCTAGTATAAACAGAGATATGAAGCCTATTATATTAGAGAGTAAAGCCAAAGTTAGAACACCTTCAGGAGCTACAAAAGAAGAATGGAAAGAAAGTAAT
Source organism: Clostridium sp. (assembly GCF_040797585.1). Taxonomy (GTDB): domain Bacteria; phylum Bacillota; class Clostridia; order Clostridiales; family Clostridiaceae; genus Clostridium_Z. The sequence goes on along the minus strand of NZ_JBFNEO010000041.1, from coordinate 6,081 downwards.
ACTATTGAAGTAGCTATTTATGATATAGACGATAGAATAAATACACAGAGTGTTAAATTCAATGATTCTAGCCATACTGGACTTACTAGACATAAAGATATTAAAGAAGGGATAAACAGGCTTAGAGAAGGAAATACAGTGTATAATATACTATCCGTTAAGCCTAAGGGAAGATTAACACAACTTTATTTAAAGGTAGTTGATACTAATGTCTAGTGATAATAGAGAATTCCAAAAGAGTTTAGAGGAAGCAACTTATAAACAGGTAATGAAGGCTTTTAAGAATGTCGAAAAAGCTTGTGTTTTATTAGAAGGTGAAAGTAAAAAGCTTTGCCCAGTTGACCAAGGACCTTTAAGAGCTGCTATGTTTCATGATGTAGGCTTAACAGAAACTGAAATAGTAGGGAGTGTAGCTAATAGCATGGAGTATGCTCCATATGTACATCAAGGAACTGGTATATATGCTATTAATGGTAATGGTAGAAAAACACCTTGGAAGTATAAAGTAGAAAAAGGAAAATATGCAGGATGGCATATTACTAAAGGACAAAAACCTAATCAATTTTTAGAGAAAGCGAAACTTAATAATAAAGATAAAATAAATAAAATTCTAGGAGGTGCTAAGTAGTGGAGATAGATATTAAAAACTATATAGAAAGTAATGTAACAGAATTAAAAGATAGGCTTTTTCCTATTTTCACTACAGATATTGAAAAGCCTTCTATAGTTTATACATTTTCTCCTATAAGCGGAGGACATATTAAACAAAGTCAATTAGAGCTTAAAATAATATGGTCTGATTATGACCAAGTAAAAGAAATAGAAACAACAATAAACAAAATAATGGATATGGAAGAAGATAAGCCTTTTATTACCTATGGGAGCACTTATTTTAAAAGTTCTCTAAGTGGTGGAGGGCTTTTATTTATGGATGATTTACAGATGTATGAGAATACATTAATTTTTATAATAACATGGAGGTGTAATAATGGCTAAGGACGAGATATTATTAGGTGCTGGGGAATTATATATGTATGAGTTTAAAGGAGAGGAGATTCCAGAACACACAGAAATAGAAACTGATAATCACAATGTTGGTCATACTTCAGGAGGAGCTTCTATTGATTACAAGCCAGAGAAGTATGATGTTAAAAATAGTTATGGTAAGACGGTAAGAAGTTTTATAACAAAAGAAGATTTAACCTTCAAAACTGGACTTCTTACATGGAATATGGATAAAATAGCTCTGCTTTCTACGGCTAAGGTTACAGTTGATGAAGTTAAGAAAAATAGGAAATTAACTTTTGGCGGTGGTGGAGCTTTAAAGAATGTTCTTATAAGATTTGTTCATACAAAACAAAATGGCAAAAAATTAAGATTTACTATGATAGGTCAAGGTGGTAATGGGTTTGCCATGGAGTTTGGAGAAAAAGAGGTAGTAGTGGATTCTGAAATAGCAGCTATTGAATATATAAAGGGATTCTTAGCAGAGTTTGAAGAAGAACTTTCAGATGGGGAAATTACAGAATAGGTAAATTAAAAATATATAATATCTCAGGAGTCTTTTGAATAAAGGCTCCTTTAATTTTAGGAGGAAAAACATGATAGATTTAGATAGATATATAAATAGAACAATAGAATTTCAACTTAATGGAGAGTTAATTAGGGTTCAAGAACTTACCCCTGCAATGTTTAGGAAAGTATCAGAATATGAAATGACAGAAGATCCTAAGAAAATATATGAAAAGCAAGTAGAGTTAGTAACTGAAATGTTAAATAGAAATACTAGTGGAAATAAATTTACTGCAAAAGATATAGAAAAATTACCTCAATCAGTAGTTAATAAGCTATATATTTCTATAGTTAGTTTTACTAAAGAACCTTTAAATGACCCAAACTAATAATTCCTATTCCTCAAGATGAAAGATTTAGGGAAGCTATTTTTAATAAATACTTCCCTAGTGAGGAATGGGAATCATTTTTTTCATTATCTACTAATGAAATTAAAAGAATTAGTAAGTATACAGGATTAAATTTTAAAGAAGTACAGGAACTTGGGATAAGTGAATATATGCTTTATGACAAAGAGTCTTGGATACAAGGCTTTAATAGTTATGAGAGTGGGAGAGAGTTCCTTAAAACCTTATGGAGATTACAACAAACCAAAGCAGATACAAGAGCTATAAGAGAATTTAAAGAAAGGAGGGGATAACTTGAAGGGGGGTATAGCGTTAGCTCCTTTAATTACTCAGATGAAGGTCGATATTAAAACCTTTAGAAGTGATATGGATAGAATTAAAACAGAAGCTGTAGGAAGAGCAAAAGAAGTTTCTAAGAGCATGGAGAGCGTTGCTAAAGTAGGGGAAAAAATGAGCGACATAGGTGGAGCTATGACAAAGAGGGTTACTCTGCCTATTGTTGCAGCAGGAGCAGCAGCAGTTAAATTTGGTACGGATTTTGGAGACAGTATAGCTAAAGTTAGCACTATAGCAGACACAACTAAAGTTCCAATAGAAGACTTAAAAAGCGGAGTAATGGATTTATCTCATGAAACAGGAATGGCAGCTACAGAATTAAATGAAGCTTTATATGAAGCTATCTCAGGTTCCGTAGACACTGCTGACGCTATAGATTTTTTAGGGACTACCGTTAAAGCTGCTAAAGGTGGATTTACTGACACAGCTACCGCAGTTGATGGACTTACTACAGTTTTAAACTCTTATGGTATGCAGAGTAGTGAAGCTGAAAAGATAGCTAATCAAATGTTAATTACTCAAAATAAAGGTAAAACAACCTTCGGGGAGTTAGCAAGTGCAGTAGGTAAGGTTACACCTATAGCTGCACAGTTAGGAATCACTACTGAGGAATTATTTTCTTCTTTAGCTAGTACAACAGCTCAAGGTCTTGCAACTTCTGAGTCCGTAACTGCTTTAAAGGCTGCTATGAGTAATATAATTAAGCCTAGCAAAGAAGCAAGTGAAGCAGCGGAGCAACTGGGCATAGATTTTTCAGTATCTGCCCTGCAAAGTAAAGGGTGGATAGGATTTTTAAAAGATGTTAAGTTAGGATTAGAAAATGCTAGTCCAGAATTTAAAAGATTACAAGACAATTTATCTAAAAATGTATATAAGTTATTAGAGTTAGAAAAGCAAGGAAAAAAGAATACAGAAGAATATAAGAATTTAAAGAAAGAAACTAATATATTAAGCAAACAATTCGAAACATTAGCTCAAGCAGCAGATAGCCCTATTGGGGCAATGGCTTCTGTATTTGGTTCTGTAGAAGGACTTAACTCCATTCTTATGCTAACTAGTGAAAATGGTATGAAAATATACAATGATACCATAAAAGAAATGGAGACTAACACTACAGCCCTTGATGATGCCTTTAATAAAATGGATAAGGCTCCAGGTACAGAAATGAGGAAAGCATTAAATGACATTAAAAATCTAGGTATAGAACTAGGGGATATTTTAATGCCGGTTGTTAAAGATGTTGTAGAAGGTACAAGGAATTTTGCGGAAGGGTTTAAAAATTTAAGTCCGTGGATGAAAGAAACAATAGTTAAAACTGCAATATTCTCAGCAACTTTAGGACCTGTAATATCTGGAGTAGGTAAAACTATAACGTTATTTACTAAATTAAAGCCCGTAGTAAGTGGGTTAAGTGTAGTGTTTGGAGAAGGAACTCCTTTAGTAGGTAAATTTCTTGGTAAGTTAGGATTAGCAAAAACAGTAGGAGCAACTGCAAGTACTGCATTAAGTGGAGTTGGGACAGCAGCAGGAACGGCAGCAGGGGCCAGCGGATTAGGAGCATTAGTTGGGGGGTTAGGTTCAGCTGCACTAGCAGCAGCACCATGGGTAGCGGCTGCTGGAGCAGTAGCCTACGGTGGATATAAAATATATGAAAACCTAAAGGAAGAAGTTGTACCTGAGATAGACATATTTGCAGATAGGATAGAAAAGACTTCAGTGACTGTAAATGAGTTTGGCGAGATGACTAATGAAACCGCTGTAAAGATTAGTGATAGTACTAAGGAAGCAGTAGGTGCTTATCTAGAGATGGACGAAGAAGTAGGCAAAGCATTGTATGACATGAAGTTGAAGAATGAAGATACTACTTCAGATATAAAACAAAAGATTGTAGATAACTTTACGTTAGCAGCATTACAAGCTAAAGACTTATCTCAAGATATTAAAGATGGTTATGTAAATGAATTATTTGGAATGATTCAAGGTACAGATAGAGTCACAACAGAAATGGTTAATACTATGGAAGCTAGACTTAGAGATATGTTAAGCAAAACCAACTCTCTGACACAAGAACAAAAAGATGTTATTGTAGGTAACTTTAGGCAAACTTGGGATGAGTCTGGTATAGTTACACAAGAGAGAATGGATTTAATGGTAGAGAAGTATAGAACCATGAACAATCAAATTATAACAGCTTCTCAAGAAAGATTCTATAAAGAGTTAGAAGATACTAAACAGTTCTTTATACAGAATGGTGCTTTAACTACAGAGGAACAAGCAGCTGCTATAACTAGATTAGAAGCTTACCACTATACTGAAATAAATAATATCAATGCGAACCAGGCCAAGATAGAAGATATATACTGGACAGCTCTTAATGAAAATAGAAGCATTAAAGCAGAAGAGTTTAGGCAAATAGAAGAGTTACAAAGAGAGAAAAAACAAAAAGCAGTAGAGATCCTTAGTGAAGAAGAAGCTGAAGCAATAGTTATCAATGAGAGATTAAAAGCTGAAACAGGTAGAATCACAGCTGAAATGGCATCTGATACTGTGAAGAAAGCTAATGAAACTAGGGATGGTGCTATTAAAGCAGCTGAAACAAGATATGATGGGGAAATCAAAGAAGCTGCTAGATTAAAAGCAGCAGGTATAATCACTGAGGAGCAATATAGAGCTATGGTTACTAGTGCTGAGAATGCTAGAGATGATAGCGTGGAAGCAGCTAAAGCTACTAATGAAGGTATTAAGAAAAAGATAGAAGAAGATTCTCCTGGGATATGGGGTGTAGTAGATAAACAAACAGGTGGAGTATTAAGTAGGTGGAAAAAACTAGCTAGAGATGTTAAGAATGAATTTGACTGGATCATGGGTATTATAAGTAGTATTCCATTAATTTCACCACCGAAGTTACCTTCAAAGACACCTCCACAGATTCCACAATTTGCCGTTGGAACAAACTATGTACCTAAGACAGGACTTGCTTTAATACATGAAGGGGAAGCTATTGTACCAAAAAAGAATAACCCATTTAATCCTAATGCTGATTCACCTTTCTTAGGCGGTGGAGAAGGTAGAGGTATTAATGTTACCAATAACTTCCATGGAAAAGTTGAGAGCCCCTACGAAGTTTATAAGGCAACTAAAAAAGCTATGAGAAGTTTATCTTTTACTTAAGGGGGTGGTATTTATATTGAATATTGAACTAATAAATAAAGAAAATAATTTATCCATTACTATGGATAGTTTTATAGGAGACACTGGAGTATTAGTAACTCTTTTTGAGGATGAACAAATACAAGGTGAGTTTAATAAATTTAAAGGGGTTAATCAATCGGGTATGAGTATAAGTTCCACAACCTTAAGTGAGAGAACTATAAATGTGGAAGGCTTTATTCTAGCAAATAGTAGGGATCAAATAATGGAAATGAGAAGGCAGTTAATTAGAGTTTTGAACCCTAAAGATGATGTATTACTAAAATATAAAGAAGACAATATAAATAGAGCAATAACAATTAGAGCAGAGAGTATACCCATTTTCTCTTCTGATTATAAAACTAATAATGATAATGCTCTAGCTTTTAAATGCTTCCTTAACGCTCCGTACCCTTTTTGGCAAGAGATAGAGGGTAAGAAAGCTGAGATAGTCATGTGGAAAGGTGATTTCCATTTTCCTCTTGTAATACCTAAGAATAAAGGGATTATTATGGGTCATAGAGAGCCTAGCTTAATAGTTAATGTTATAAATAATGGTGATGTAGAAACAGGAATGACAATAGAGTTCTTTGCAAGAGGTACACTAAAGAACCCTAGTCTATTCAATGTAAATACT
>NZ_JBFNEO010000040.1:0-16859 GCF_040797585.1 Clostridium sp. | reverse complement strand
AATTTAAGCCCTCGGAGTGTTATATCAAACGAAAGTAGTATATTCTTTAGGATTACAAAATCGGACACGCTGAACAGGGAATTAAACAAGATTTATAGATTTTTATAGAATTTTGGCAACGATAACAGAATAATGAGTACTTTTATAGATTTTATGATACAAAGAAAAGAACAAATATTTAAGCTATTCCTAGAACATATACAGCTTACTATTATTGCAGTTTTAGTTGCTACTCTTATAGGGGTACCTTTAGGAATACTTATAACTAGATATAAAAAGGCATCTAAATATGTCCTTGGAATTACTAATATACTTCAAGCTGTACCAAGTCTTGCTTTACTTGGACTTCTTATACCATTAGTTGGAATAGGTAGTAAGCCAGCCATAGTTATGGTAGTATTGTACGCTCTTTTACCTATAGTTAAAAATACTTATACAGGACTTAAAAGTATAGATGAGAGTATGTTAGAGGCTGCTACGGGAATAGGGCTTACTAAGAGTCAAGTTCTTAGAATGATTCAAATTCCTCTAGCTTTACCAGTAATAATGGCAGGTATAAGAATATCAGCAGTTACGGCAGTAGGATCTATGACTATAGCAGCCTTCGTAGGGGCAGGAGGTCTTGGATACTTAGTGTTCTCAGGAGTTCAAACTGTTGATAACAATATGATACTTGCAGGGGCAATACCAGCATGTTTACTTGCTTTAGCTATAGATTTTATAATAGGAAAAATAGAACTTGCAGTAACGCCAAATGGAGTAACAAATGGTAGAAAAAATAGAGGAGTTTCTAAAACCTTTAAAATAATAAGTGCCATATTACTTATAGTAATAGTTTTTTTCTCCTTTGGTAACATGTTTAAAAGTGATGAAAATAAAATTGTAATAGGATCTAAGAACTTTTCAGAACAACTTATACTTGGAAACATATTAGCTGACTTAATTGAGGATAGAACAGATCTTGAAGTTGAAAGAAAGCTTAATCTAGGAGGAAGTAATGTAACCTTTAGTGCCATAAAAAATGGAGAGATTGATGGATTTGTAGAATATACAGGAACATCTCTTATGAATGTTTTAAAAATGGAACCTATAAAGGATCCAGATAAGGCTTATGATGTTGTAAAGAAAGAGTATAGTGATAAATATAATATAGAATATTTAAAACCACTAGGTTTTAACAATACATATACTCTTGCAGTCACAAAGGATTTAGCTGATAAATATAATTTAGAAACTTTCTCAGATCTTGCAAAGGTAAGTAATGACTTAAGACTTGGAGCTACTATAGAGTTCACTAATAGAGAAGATGGATTTATAGGACTTGCAAGAGAATATAACATGAAGTTTAAATCTGTAGATGCAGTAGATGGGGGACTTAGATATACATCTATAAATAATAATAAGAGTGATGTTATAGATGCCTTTTCTACAGATGGATTAATAAACGCATTTGATTTAAAGGTACTAAAGGATGATAAGAATTTCTTCCCTCCATATAATGCAGTACCTATATTTAGAAAAGAAACCTTAGAAAAGCATCCAGAACTTGAGGGAATAGTAAATGAGTTAGCAGGAAAGATAAATGACGAAACCATGAGAGCGTTAAATTATAAGGTAGATAAATTAGGAGAAGATCCTGCAAAGGTAGCCAATGACTTCTTAAAGGAACAAGGACTGATTAAGTAAGTGTAAATTTGGCCAAGAAGTATTAAGATCTGAAATAAGATTTGTTTAATATAAATTAAGAGGATATGGGATTAACCATAAACAAAAATATAGAAGGAATCTAGAGGAAAGAAGGTACTCTAGGTTCCTTTGTTTATGTAAAATAGAAATATGGTTTTTTATTATTAAAACATTAAATTTATTATGTTTATAACAAAAATTTTTAAGTGTAATCTATGCGCGTATATTTCAGAATTATTAATATAGGTTTAAGTAGGATATAATATAAATACAATATTAAAAGATTTAAGGAGATGTATCATGTTAAATGTAGCATTAATAGGATTCGGAATTTCAGGACAAGTATTTCATGGCCCAACAATATGCAGTGTTCATGGTTTAAACCTTAAAAAGATATATACAACTAGTAGTGAGAAAAGAGAAAAGGCATTAAAGAGATAAGGGTAGCTTTATTAAGTATGGGATGGACGTTCAAGAAGGAAAACTTAAGGAAGGGCTTGTTGTTAAACCAGAAGATGCAAGAAACACTATAAGGATAATAGAACTAGCTATGGAGAGTTCAAAAGAAGAAAAAGTTAAAGAGTTTAATTAATCCACAGAAAATATATAATTTATTTTAAATTGTGAATAAATTCAAGGGGTACTGTTGATAATTTATAAGGACAAGCTTTATAGATTAAGGAGTGAATAATATGAGAACAAGCTTAAAATCAAAAAATAATATAACAAAAATAGATGAGATGATAGGTCTTGATACTGTATTTCAAGTTTTAGAATACAACAGCTTAAAGGGAGGAAAGGACCTAAGTACTGCCTTTGCTCTTTCATTTATGAGTGATTCAGATATAAAATTAAGACAGATAAGAATATTATTGAAGGATGCAGCAGTAAGATTAGAATCTGGAGCTCTTCAATTTATGAAGGGGGATATAGAGGTTGATAGTAAAATAGGTGGAATAGTAGGCCTTGGGAAAAAGATCATATCTAGTAAGCTAACTAATGAAACTACATTTAAGGCATTATACAGTGGAACTGGAGAGATTTTTCTTGAACCATCCTTTGGTCATTACGCTCTTATAGAGCTAGAAGATGAGTCTATAATTGTTGATGATGGATTATTCTATGCCTGTGAGGAAGGGGTGGAAGTAGGAGTATCATCCCAAAAGAGTATATCCTCAGCTTTCTTTGGGAATGAGAGCCTTTTTCAAACCAAACTTTCTGGATCGGGGATTGTAGTTCTAGAGTTGCCAGTACCAGAGTCAGAAGTTATAAAAGTAAAACTTATAGATGATGTGTTAAAGGTTGATGGTAACTTTGCCATATTAAGAAATGGAAGAATAGATTTCACTGTAGAAAAATCAGCAAAATCATGGATTGGAACAGGAACTAGTGGAGAAGGTTTATTAAATGTATTTAGGGGAACTGGGGAAGTATGGCTTCTTCCAACATCTCATGTTTATAAAAACCTATCAGGATTTAATTTAACAGCTATGACCAATCCTTCAGGAACTATGAATACTGATCAAGAAAATAAATAGTATAATTAGTAATTTTTTACTTGAAATTTCATATAATAGATGATGAAGTAATTAAAATGAGGTTTTTGTCATGGAGGATTCACTTTATCATTATGAGGAAGGAGAACAAGAGGAAAAGGCAAAAAAACTCCTTTGTTATGGAGAGATTCCTTTAAAAAAGGTTATGAAAAAATCCTATGATAATAAGGAAATTCCTAAGATACTACAGGAGGTAAGAGAAGAATTTCTCTTGATGTCTAAGAGTCTTCCGATAGTGGAAAAGGGATGCAACAGAAATATAATGGCAGCTTCTTATTTAATAAGCTTTCTTAAGGTTAATAAGAGAAGAGGGTACTCGGTATCTCTTGCATCAGAGGTGATTTTAGATACCATAGATACTGGAATTTCTTTAATTCCAAGTTTCATAATTAAAAGGTATGTTACAGATTATGAGATGGCTTTTATAAAGAATATAAAAACTAATGGAATAAGAGATTCTCTAAAGAGCTTTAAGAGTAAGAATTTAGAACTTAAAGGAAAAAGAAAAAAAGATTTAATAAATTTTCTTATGGTAAAAGAAAATGCTAAGGAGTTTAGTGTTTACCTAGAGCCTATTGCTCTATTATAAGGGGTAGACATTAAGGATAAGAACTTAAAATTAAATAAAATTATTCATTCTAATGAAGAAATAGTAATAGTTAATTAGACTAGTATTGTGACTTTTAATGGGAGAAGTAATTAGTAAAAGAAGAGGATGTATTATTAAAAATATAGTTTTCTTATGAGAATTTTTATATGTTATAAAATATTAAAACATATATTTATTTTAGGGAAATCCCTTAACATACAGGGTTTATATGTGTATAATAATTTTATTGAAGAGTGTTGACTTTATATAATAGTATGCTATAATAAAGTCAATTTAAAATGTAAATGCAATGAAGAGGACAGTAATTTGTGTGAATTATTTACAGAGAGAGGTTATGTAGCTGTAATTAACCTTAAATAACCATGAATGAAGACCACCTCTGAGTGACTTTAATACAGTACGGTAAGGCACCGTTATATGCTTTAATGAGTCCTAAATTTAATTTGTTTAAATTTAGTAAACTAGGGTGGAACCACGGGAATTCAGCTCTCGTCCCTTTCTGTAATAGGAAGGGATGGGAGCTTTTTGATTTTATTTTAAGCTATGCCACTTTAGAAACTGTTTAGTAGGATTATTTATTTTAATTAGTGTATAAAATAAATTTTAAGTTAGAAACCCTAAAATAATTTTTAAGGGCTTAACCTAAGGAGAAGAAAGGAGAGAAATATATGATAAAAATAACTTTAAAAGATGGATCAGTAAAGGAATATGAAAGCAAGATATCAATTATAGATCTTGCAAAAGACATAAGCGAAGGACTTGCAAGGGTTGCTTGTGCAGGAATTGTAGATGGAAAAATTCAAGATTTAAGATTTGAAATAGATAAGGACAGTGAGGTTAGTATAGTAACCTTTGATAGTGAAGAGGGAAAAGAAGCTTTTAGACATACAGCAGCACACATATTAGCTCAAGCTGTTAAAAGATTATATAGTGGTGCAAAGCTTGCAATAGGACCATCAATAGAAGAAGGTTTTTACTATGATGTAGAGTTTGAAAAGCCTATAACTCAAGAAGATCTTCCTAAGATAGAAGCTGAAATGAAGAAGATTGTTAAGGAAAACCTTCCAATAGAAAGATTTGTTCTTCCTAGAAATGAGGCTTTAAAGCTTATGGAGGAGAAGAATGAAGACTACAAGATTGAACTTATAAACGATCTTCCAGAGGATGAAGTTTTATCATTCTATAAAATGGGAGAATTTGTAGACTTATGTGCAGGTCCTCACCTTATGACAACAAAACCAGTTAAGGCATTTAAACTTACTATGCTTACTGGAGCTTACTTTAGAGGCGATGAAAATAACAAGATGCTTACTAGAATATATGGAACAGCATTTACTAAGGCTTCAGACTTAGAGGAATTCTTAAAGATGAAGGAAGAAGCTAAGAAAAGAGACCATAATAAGCTAGGAAGAGAACTTGGAATATTTACAACTTCTGATATAGTAGGTCAAGGACTTCCTCTTATAATGCCAAAGGGAGCAAAGGTTCTACAACTTCTTCAAAGATGGGTTGAGGATGAGGAAGAAAGACGTGGATATGTTTTAACTAAGACTCCTATAATGGCAAAGAGTGATTTATATAAGGTTTCAGGACACTGGTCTCACTATAAGGACGGAATGTTCATAATAGGAGATGAGGAAAATGATGATGAGGCTATGGCATTAAGACCAATGACATGCCCATTCCAATATTTAATATATAAGGCAGAGCAACATAGTTATAGAGATCTTCCAATAGGATATGCAGAAACTTCTACTCTATGTAGAAAGGAATCTTCAGGAGAAATGCATGGTCTTATAAGAGTAAGACAGTTTACTTTAGCTGATGGTCATATAATATGTAGACCAGATCAAGTTAACGAAGAGTTCAAAAAGGCTGTAGGCTTAGTTAAGCATATAATGACTACTTTAGGAATACAAGATTCTGTAAGCTATAGATTTTCTAAGTGGGATCCAAACAATAAGGGTAAGTATATAGATAACCCAGAGGCTTGGGAAAACACTCAAAAGGAAATGAAAGTTATCTTAGATGAACTTGAATTAGATTATAAAGAAGCTGAGGGAGAAGCAGCGTTCTATGGACCAAAACTAGATATTCAATTTAAGAATGTTCATGGTAAGGAAGACACAATAATAACAGTTCAATTAGACTTTGCTTTAGCAGATAGATTTGATATGAGCTATGTAGATGCAGATGGAAGTAAGAAGAGACCATTTATAATCCACAGAAGTTCTATAGGATGTTATGAAAGAACTTTAGCTATGCTTATAGAGAAATATGCAGGAGCATTCCCAATATGGCTTAGCCCAACTCAAGTTAAGGTTCTACCAATATCAGAAAAGTATCATGATTATGCAGAAAGTGTAGTTAAGAATCTTAGAGGTAAAGGTATAAGAATAGAAGCTGACTATAGAGCAGAGAAGATAGGATATAAGATAAGAGAAGGTAGAATGGAAAGAATACCATATCTTTTAATTGTTGGAGAAAAGGAAGCAGAGGAGAACACTGTAGCAGTTAGAAGAAGAGGAGAAGACTTAGGTATATTATCTATAAGTGATTTTGAAGAGAAGATTTCAGAAGAAATAAATAACAAAGTAAATGATTAATTTTAATGAGCTACCCCAAAATAGAAATATTTTGGGGTAGCTTTTTTTTTAGATCTCTTTAAATTTTCTTACCTGTATAAATTTAAGCTTCAAGGTGAAATAATCACCAACACCACAAAGGATAAAGAGATGTAAAAAATTATAAAAGAATAATTAAAGTTTCACAATTACTTATATATTCATAAGAAATATTCCTATCAATTAATAAGCCCTCAATATTTACAAACAATATATTCTAAATCAATAAATGTTATATTTCATATATAAATAAGGGTTATTATAATTTCTAATAGAATAAACATATTTACAATGTAACAATGTTTTGTTACACTAAAAATAGGAGGTGTAACAATGAGCGAAGATTTAATATCAAAAAAGGAACTTTTGAATGTAACTGGAATCTCCTATGGGCAGCTATATAGATGGAAGAGGAAGAGTATAATACCAGAGGAGTGGTTTATAAAAAAGTCTAGTTATACGGGACAAGAAACTTATTTTCCAAGGGAAAAGATATTAGAGAGAGTAGAAAAGATAAAGGATATGAAGGATAATTTATCCTTAGATGATTTAGCTGATGTATTCTCTTCAACCCCATCAAATGTTAATCTATCAAAGGATGAAATATTAATAAAAAATATTGTATCTAATAGAGCATTAGAAATATATGAAAGTATATATGAACCGGTAGAAGAGTTTGGGTTTGATAATATTCTTATTCCTTATGTTCTTGATGATCTTTTAAAATCAGGGGACATAAGTTTTGATGAGGGGAAGAGTCTTATAAAGCTTTTAAATACTACTGAGTTTAAAGATAAGGATTATGAAATAATTCTTATTAGAAAGTTTGGAATTGGCATATGGGTTCTTGGAGAGGTTAATGAGAACTTTTATATAGAAGAAGAGGGAAAAATTATCATAAAAACTACACTAAAGACTTTTATTGAAGAATTAAAATTAAAGCTTGAAAGGTAGGAAAATGGTATGAAAGAAGAAATGAGAGGTTTAAATTTTGATGGTTCAGGTACTATAGCTAGTGGTGATTATAAAGATATAGACATATATGGACGTGTTAATTTATCTGGAAATGTAAGATGTGAATCATTAATGATTAATGGAGTATTAGAATCTAAATATAAAATATATGGAGAATCCATAGAAGTAAATGGATCAGTTAATATTAGTGAGTTTGCCCAAGGGGAAGATATAGAGGTTAATGGGGTGGCTAGTTTTAAAAATGGTTTAATATTTAGTTATATGGAGGTAAAGGGAAGAGTTTTAGCTATAGGTGAGATAAAGGGAGAGAGATTAGAGATAAATGGTAAGGTTGAAATTGAAGGGATTTTAAACTGTGATGATATAGAAGTTGGTGGATGTTTAAGTACAACTAATGATGTAAATGCAGAGAATATAGAATGCCATGGCATTTTAAAGGTTCAAGGATTATTAAATGGAGAAAATATATTTATAGAAGCTTCTTCTAAATCTTATGTAAAAGAAATTGGAGGAGGAGTTATAGAAATTACTTCAACTTCAAATAATCTAGGAAATGATTCCTTTGTTTCAGAGCTTATTGAGGGAAATGAAATAAATATAAGTAATGTAATAGTAAAGAGTGTTAGAGGTAATGTTGTTAATGTAGGAGATTATTGTGTAATAGATAGCCTATATTATAGTGACGAAATCTATATAAGTGATAAAGCTAAGGTTAAGGAAGTTATAAAGTTTTAGGCAGGTGATAAGGTGTGAAAGAGAATAGAATGGATATAACAATTGATGGATTTTCTAAGGTTACTGAAGGAGTATATGGAGATATTACTATAAATGGTGCTGGAAATATAGTAGGAGATATTAAGTGTGAAGCCTTGGAGGCAAATGGGTTTGTACGAGGAAAAAGTAAGATTACCACTACAGGTTTAACCATAAATGGAATAGGAAGATTCACAGAGGAAGTTTGTGGAGAGAGAATAAGAATTGACGGTACATCATCATTTAATGGTGGTCTTAGCTTTGGAGATGCAGAGATTAATGGAACAGGAAAAATAAAAGGAAAAAGTCAGGGAGACAATCTTAGTATAAGTGGATACTTAAAAATAGAGGAAAGCTTAAATTCTAGAGTTGTAGACTGTGAAGGGGCATTATTTATAAAAGATAACCTTGAAGTAGAGGAACTTAATTGCAATGGACTGATAAATATTAAAGGTTTATTAAACGGAGAAAAAATCTATATAAATGCTAGTAAATTTTCTTATATAAAGGAGATTGGAGGAGCTGAAATAGTTATAAGATATAGAGGTGGAGTTAGTGAAAAAATTCTACATCTAATAAAAGGAGTTATAACCAGTGGAAGTAACTATAATGGTCTTGTTACCGAGTTTATAGAAGGAGATATCATAGATATTTCTAATATAAAAGTTAAAGAAGTAAGAGGTAATAATATAAAAATAGGAGAAAAGTGTGAAATAGATAGAGTTGAATATAAGGATAAGATAGAAATAAGTCCCTTAGCTAGGGTTAAAGAGGTTATAAAATTATAATACAAGAGGAGGTTATTATATGGATGAGAAATTAATGGATTTAAAAATATCAGGTTCCTCCAAAATGCCAGGGGGAAAATACAATATAGTAAAAATAAGCGGATCTGGAAAGATACAAGGAGATGTAAGCTGTACAGAGTTTAAGATAAGTGGGTCAGGTACCTTAACAGGAGACTTAGAAACCATCGAAGGGAAGGTTAGTGGAAGCGCCTCTATTCATGGAGATATAAAGTGTGAAGGGTTTAAATTCTCAGGATCAGCTAGTGTAAGAGGAGACTTAAAGGGAGGAAATACACATATTAGTGGATCAACAAGGGTAGAGGGAGCTGTTAAAGGTGACTCCCTTAATATTTCAGGTTCCATGAAGGTTGGACAAGGGATTTGTGTTAATAATATAGACTTATGCGGATCTTTAAGATGTGGAGGAGACTGCGTAGGAGAAAAATTCATATCTCAAGGCGGATTCAGTATAAGAGGGCTTCTTACAGCTGATGTCATTGATATAGGTTTAGCAGGGGAATGTTATGCTAAAGAGATCGGTGGGGAGAAGATAATAATAAAAAGAGTAAGAAATAATGGTGGTTTCTTGAGATATATACTATCCTTAGTAAATATAAGTAATGGAGTTTTAAATACAGAACTTATAGAAGGGGATTATGTAGAGGTTGAATACACTAGATGTAATATTATAAGAGGAAAAAAGGTAGTTGTAGGAAAAGGATCTGTAATAGATAAGGTAGAATACACTGACGAAATGATAATAGAAGATGGAGGAGTAGTTAAGGAAGAGGTAAAGATTCAATAGGAATGGAAAGTTTCATAATGTACGAATTAAAGTAAAGCATTATAGAGATTCATATGTGATTAAAGTACTTCATATTCAAGGAATAGAAAGTTTTAATGTGTACATTAGAGAGAATTATTAGAGTTGAGTTTTAATTTAAAATGATTATAGGGATTTGAATATTATATAAAATAAGTTTTCAGTTAAAAATCTATAGGGTTTTTGATTCAAAATTTATCTTATGTACTGCTTGAAATCTAATATTTTAAAAGGATTTAAGTACATGTATAAGTTAAAAATTAGGCTAAAAATCCTATAGGATTCCTTAGATTAAAGTGTAAACTAACTAAGATCTTAAAGTTATTAATTATAAGATTAAAGAAATTAATACTTATATTAAATATATTAATTATATAATAAAATATCTTAATAATTTAAAATATAAAAATTAAAATATTTAAAATATATATTGAAATTTTTAATTTCAGGGTATATACTAAATATACAGAGGTGGTTAAACATGGTATACAAGGTTATAAGTAAGTGCCCTGTGTGTTCTAAGAAACTTAAGATAACAAGGCTAAAATGTGAAAATTGTAATACAGTTATAGAAAATGAGTTTCAAATGTCTAAGTTTGAATATCTAACAAAGGATCAACTAAATTTTATAGAAGTATTTTTAAAATGTAGAGGTAGTATAAAGGATGTGGAGAAAGAACTTAAAATATCCTATCCTACGGTTAGAGGAAAGCTAGATGAGGTACTAGTTTCCCTTGGATATGATAAACCAAAAGGAGAGGATAAGGATAGATCGAAGGTATTAGATGCCTTAGAGAAGGGAGACATAACTCCAGAAGAGGCAATTAAACTTCTAAAAGAATAGAAACCTTGCGTATTGCAAGGCTTTCAGCTAAATATAATTTTAAGAATATTCTGGGAATAAAATTGGAGGAGATATTATGAGAGAAGATATTTTAAGAGTATTAAAGATGGTTGAGGAAGGAAAAATTTCAGGAGAAAAGGCAGAAGAACTTATATCAGCGTTGAGAGAGGAAAAAGAGCCAACAGTTTCAACAAATGAGTCTGCCACTGACTATGAGAAAAGAATTCTTAGGATAAAGGTTTTATCTAGTGATGGAGATGATGTTTCAGTGAATCTTCCAATAAGCATTATAAAAGGTATTTTAGGATCTTGCAAAGATCTTCCTGTAAATCTTGGGAATATGGAAGGAATAGACAAAGAAGCTCTAATGAATACCTTAATATCCGCCTTAGATAATAACATCATAGGAAATATAGTAGAAGTAAATTCAAAGGATGGAGATAAGGTTAAAATCTTTATAGAGTAATTTGGAGGGGATATGAAGATAGTAATAAAGGATAAAGATAGAGAAAAGCCTATAAGAATCTCAGCACCTTTAAGTTTAGTTACAATATCTTTAAGAGTTTTAAAACCTTTTATATATTATTCAGCTAAAAAAGAAAAGGACGATGATTTAAAAAAGGTTTTAGATTGTATTAATTTTAATTTACTATGCAAAAGTATTAAAGAGCTTAAACATTTCAAGGGGCTTAATATAGTTGAAGTTAAAGAAAAGGGTGGTACAGAAATTAGAATAACAGTTTAGGGGGATAGACATATGGGGGTAAGGGAAAATAGTGTAGAGGTTAAATCCTTAAGTAAAATTTTCATAACTAGAAAAAAGAAGTTTTTTAAAACTTTAGAGGTTAAAGAATTTAAAGCTGTAGATAATATTAATTTTAATATAAAAAAAGGGGAAATATTTGGTCTTCTAGGACCTAATGGAGCAGGAAAGACGACAACAATAAAGATGATTACAGGACTTTTAATGCCGACTACTGGAGAGGTTATGGTTATGGAACAGGATGTGAACAGGAATCAGAAAAAGTCCTTAAAGAATATAGGTACTGTCCTAGCAGGAGATAGAAGTATATATTGGAAACTTACAGGACGGGAAAACCTTGAGTATTTTGCAGCATTGTATGGATGTGATACAAAGGAAGGGAAATTAAGAGCAGATAAAATTATAAAAAGACTTCATATGGAAGAGAAATCAGATGTATTAGTGGAAAAATACTCTACGGGAATGAAACAAAAGATAGCTCTGGGAAAGGCACTTATACCAGAAGCTCCAGTAGTCTTATTAGATGAACCTACCTTGGGACTAGATCCACAATCAGCACTGAACCTAAGAGAAATCATAATGGAAATAAAAGAAGAGGGAAGAACAGTTCTATTAACAACTCATTATATGGAAGAGGCAGACTTTCTCTGTGATAGAATAGCAATAATAGACGGAGGAAAGATAATCGCCTTAGACACACCAGAAAATCTTAAAAAAAGCATAAGCAAAGTGAAAATCTTAAAAATCACCATAAATAATTGTAATGATAAAGTGTTAGAAGAAATCAAAGCTATAAGCTATGTTGAGAATATTAATAGTGAATATAAAGTGGAAAATAGATCCTATGAGATCACAATTCATCATAATGATGGAGAGGAGATAATACAAGAGATAATAGACATTCTATTAAAACATAATATAAAGCTTCTTAATATAAAGGTGGAAGAGCCATCCCTTGAAGATGTATTTATAAATCTTACAGGAAAGAGCTTAAGGGATTAGGAGGTTTTATTATGGTAGATAGAATAAAAGTTATTAAGGCATCTTTTAAAAAGGAATTTATTCAGTATATTAGATACCCATCATGGATAATAGCAAGCATTATATGGCCTCTTATAATACCATTTTTCTATGTAGCGGCAGGAATTGCTATGGCGGGACCAGATGGAAGTGGTTACGATACATTTAATAATATAGCTGGTACTGACAGTTATATTGGATATATAATTATTGGAACAATGGTTTGGTCTTGGGTAAATATGACCATGTGGAGTTTCGGAAGTTACCTTAGAAGTGAGCAAACTAGGGGAACTTTAGAGTCTAATTGGCTATGTCCAATAAATAAGTTTGATCTGTTTATAGGACAAGGTATATTTAGTATAGTTACTAGTTTAATTAGTCTTGTAATAAGCATCTTAGAGTATAAGTATATTTATGGGGTTACTTTTAATGCTACAGCGCTAGGATGGATAGTATCATTTCTGATATTCCTTCCTGGAGTTTATGGATTTGGACTTATGTTTTCTTCTTTAATACTAGTAGCAAAGGAAGCTGGATCTACAGTACAAATTATAAGAGGGATTATAACCATATTTTGTGGAATATCCTATCCTATAATTATGCTTCCGGAGTGGATGAAGGTAGTATCTAGTACTCTTCCTTTTACCTATGGAATAAACGCTTCAAGAAAATTACTTTTAAATGGTACCTTAGTAACCTCAAAGGAAGTTAGTTATGATATTTTTATGTGTATTTTACTTGGAGTAGTAATGTTTATAATAGGTAGAATTTTATTTTCATCCTTAGAAAGAAAGGTAAGGATCTCTGGAAGTCTTGAGAGGTTTTAGGAGGAGAGGAATATGAGGGAATTTTTTATACTTTTAAAAGCTAGATTTATTTTAAAAATGAAATATTACTTTAGATATCCGCTGAATATGATTTTTCCTTTGATTAACCCTATAATATGGCTTTCTCCTATGTATTTTATGGGAAAAGCTTTTGAGGTAAATGGAGAAATTAGTGGATTCGCAGCATATACAGGAAATTCAGATTACATGGGATTTCTAATAATAGGGTTTATGGCAAGTACCTTTGTATCTACTGCATTATGGGCAACTGGATTTACTTTAAAAACTGAGATGATGCAGGGAACTCTTGAATCCAACTGGAGTGCACCCATAAATAAAATGGCATTTTTAATAGGAACAGCTTTATTTCAGTTTTGTGAAGCATTATTTGAGATAATACTAACCATGATTATATGTCATTTTCTATTTGACTTTACAATGACTATGAGTTTATTTAGGATTCTTCTATATTTAATACCAGGGGTTATAGCTATTGTTGGTATTGGAATAGGGGTAGCTGCCTTAGTCCTCCTTATGAAGGATGCTAATACTGTAATAGATTTGAGTAATATTCTTATAATGGGGGTTTCAGGAGCTAATTTTCCAATTAAAATATTGCCAAAAGGTATATTATTCATATCACTTATAATTCCACTAACCTACCTAAATGATAGCTTAAGAGCTATAATGATTAATCAAGAGCCTTTTATAGATCTTAAATATCAACTGATTATATTATTTGCTTCCATGTTTATATTTTATATGCTAGGAAGAGGAATATTTATGAGGGTAGAAAGAAAATGCAGAGAAAAGGGAATCTTATCAGGACACTAGAGCCTATTTTATATGGTAAGAAACTTATTATTTTCCTAAATTCTAAGGGGAATTCAGTTAATGAATTTCTAAATGAAATAGATAATATGCAAATAGGTAGTATAACAAGTATAAGATGGATAGAATGTGATGGACCTGAAATAAAAAATCCCTTATAGAAAAACTTATTTTTCTATAAGGGATTTTATTTGATTTATAATTACGGTTAATCTTTACAATGTAAACTTATTTTTTATCACAGTAGATTGAGTTAATAATTTTAAATAATATAAAACCTGTGATTATAGAAATACTAATGTACAGAATAGAGAGGTTTGAGATGTTATCCTTAATAATTATCATAGTAATCACTAGACTTACCATAAGACTAAATAAAACATTCTTACTTTTCATATAGTTTAACAACAGATAAAGTTGAAGAGTAATTATTACATATATAAAATAATATATATCTATTAAGTTATATATATATATTATTTGTAGTATACATATTAAAATTATTAGCACAATATTAAAAATATCACTTTTCTTATATTTAAATAAAGATTTCATATTTAATAAACACTCCAAAAATTTTATATTTTATTATTAAGAGGATGATTTACATAGAATCTCTTAAAATTCTTATAATACATAAAGTTATTCCCTTTAAGGATAATAATTTAACTTTCTAAGATGAGGAATATTTTTAAATTAATATATATAAGTAATATTTTACCATAACAGGTGAAACTATTATGTGAATTAGTAGTTAAATTTATTGTATTAAAAATAAATTTAATCACTATATATTATGGAATCTTAAAAAAACTATAGTATAATATAATGAGTAAATTACATTTACGAAAATTTTTAATTAGTGAGGTAGAGGCTATGGGTAGAATGTTTGGAACTGATGGAGTACGTGGAATTGCAAATACTGAATTAACTGCTGAACTTGCTTATAATCTAGGAAGAGCAGGTGCCTATGTATTAACAGAAGGAACACATAAGCCTAAGATTCTTGTAGGAATGGACACTAGAATATCAGGAGATATGCTTGAGGCAGCTTTAGTTTCAGGAATACTTTCCTTTGGAGCAGAAGCGGTATGTTTAGGTGTTGTACCAACTCCAGCCATTGCTTATTTAACAAGAAAACTTGGAGCAGATGCAGGGGTTATGATATCAGCATCACATAATCCAGTAGAATATAATGGAATCAAATTTTTTGATAATAAAGGATATAAGCTTTCAGATGAACTTGAGGAAAATATTGAAAGTGTAATAGAAAATAACTTCAAGGATGTTCCAGTACCAGTAGGAGGAGATCTTGGAAGAAAAAGAGTTGAGGAATCAGCTCTAGAAGAATACATAGAATATGCTAAGTCTACAATAAATGTAGATTTTAAGGGGATGAAAATAGCATTAGATTGTGCTAATGGTGCAGCTTATGAAGCAGCAGTAGATACATTTAGAGATTTAGGAGCAGAGGTTGTTGTTATAAATAATGATCCAGATGGAATAAATATAAATAAAAATTGTGGATCTACTCATCCTGAAGAGCTTATGGATTATGTGGTTAAAAAAGGATGTGACCTTGGGCTTGCTTTTGATGGAGATGCAGATAGATGCCTTGCAGTAGATGAAAAGGGAAATCTTATAAATGGAGATTTTATTCTTGGAATATGTGCAAAGGAATTTAAAAAGCAAGGTAGATTAAAAGAGGATACTTTAGTTGTAACTGTTATGAGCAATTTAGGACTTGATATTGCTATGAAGAAAGAAGCAGTTAACATTGTGAAAACTAAGGTTGGGGACAGATATGTTCTTGAAGAGATGGTTAAGAATGGTTATAAACTAGGTGGAGAACAATCAGGTCATGTTATATTCTTAGATTATAACTCAACAGGAGATGGACTTGTTACAGGTCTTCAATTAGCAGCTATAGTTAAAAAGAGTGGAAAAACTTTATCAGATCTTGCATCAATGATAAAGGAATTACCACAGGTTTTAGTTAATGCGAAAGTACCAAATAATATGAAGGATATTCATGAAAAAGATGAAGAAGTAAGTAAGGAAATAGAGAGAATTGAAGAATCTCTTCAGGGAGTTGGAAGAGTACTTATAAGACCTTCAGGTACAGAGCCTTTAGTTAGGGTAATGCTTGAGGGAGAAAATCAAGAAGAAATAGATGAAATGGCTCATAATTTAGCGAAGCTCATAGAGAGTAAAGTTAATAGATAATAAAAAAATGCTTGTTACTTAGGGTAACAGGCATTTTTTTATTATTTATTACATTTAAATCTATCTACAAAATAATTAATAATTTTTAAAGGAAAGTAATGTTTGAAGAGTAGTATTTTTAGACACTAGTATTTGCCACACAATATCAGTAGAGATACATATAATATTTATGAATATATTCTGAAAACAAGGAGATGAAAATTTATGCCAAACTATTTGGTATTTAATAATTCAGCTGAAGAATTAAAGACCCTGATATTTGGGAGTAATAATGGAGATCCCATTCCAGTAAAAGTAGATAGTGATGGAAAGTTAGAAATATCCACGGTTAATATTGGTGGAATAACAGGTACATTAGATATTAGACCACTACAAGGAAATGTAGATAGTGTTAGTGTATCAGGGACTGTAACTACAAGAGCATTAAGTGGAGCAACAGATAGTATAAAAGTAGCAGATACAGTAGCAACGAGACCACTAACAGGAGATACTGATAGTGTAAGAATCTTTGATACGGTAACCATAAGAGCCCT
>NZ_JBFNEO010000039.1:0-16949 GCF_040797585.1 Clostridium sp. | reverse complement strand
GAGAGAGTCTTTTAAAGGGTAAAGAAGTTAAAACTAGCATGTTTAAGATTTAGATAGTATATTTTAAAATTTAATTATTATTATGATAGTTTAAGGAGAGCTATAAGTTTTTCACTTATAGTTAAGAAGTTAAAAAAATGCTTTTTCTAAATCATTTCTTTAATATGATAAATTATTATATAGAAGGCTAGGGAGAACTTCTTTTCCTTTTTATAAATTTGGACAAGCGTTTGCATAAGAAAAACCTAATAAATAAAAGAAAGAATGAGAAAAATTCTAAAAATTTTTTAAAATCTAAAGAATATAGCAAAATTTACTTGTTGTAAACTTTTACTTTCATTGATATACTTAAGTTACAAAAATGAAAAAAATAATTAGATATAGATTCTAAAGAAAAAAGGTATATTTTTTTACACTTAGGGCAAACGGTTGCACAGGGTTTAAGGAGGAATAGCATATGGAAAGAAGATGGTGGAAGGAAGCAGTAGCTTATCAGATATATCCAAGAAGCTTTAAAGATTCAAATGGAGATGGAATAGGCGATATTAAAGGGATAATTTCAAAATTAGATTATTTAAAAGACTTAGGTATAGATATAATTTGGGTTTGTCCAATGTATAAGTCACCTAATGATGATAATGGTTATGACATAAGTGATTATAAGAGTGTAATGGATGATTTTGGAACTATGGAAGACTTCGATGAGCTTTTATCAGAGGTTCATAAAAGAGGGATGAAGCTTATTATAGATTTAGTTATAAATCATACCAGTGATGAACACCAGTGGTTTATAGAATCAAAATCTTCAAAGGATAATCCAAAGAGAGACTACTATATATGGAGAGAAGGAAAAGGTGATAAGGAGCCTAATAACTGGGAAAGTATATTTAAAGGCTCAGCTTGGAAGTATGATGAGAATACAGAAGAATATTTCCTTCATCTTTTTACCGAAAAACAACCTGATTTAAACTGGGAAAACCCAGAGGTTAGAAAAGAACTATACGAAATGATTAACTGGTGGCTTGATAAAGGTATTGATGGATTTAGAGTTGATGCTATCAGTCATATTAAAAAAGAAGAAGGGTTAAAGGATATTGATAATCCTGAAAATTTAAAATATGTATCTTCCTTTGAAAAGCATATGAATATTAATGGAATCCATAAGCACCTAGAAGAGCTTAAGGAAAACACCTTTAGTAAATATGATATTGTAACCGTTGGAGAAGCAAATGGTGTAAAAGCAGAGGATGCGGATCTTTGGATTGGAGAAAAAAATGGTAAGTTTAATATGGTGTTTCAATTTGAACATTTAGATCTTTGGGATTATGAGAAAAATAACACATTTGATGTGGTAAAACTTAAAAAGATTCTAACTAAGTGGCAAAATAGCTTAGACCAGGTAGGGTGGAATGCTTTATTCATAGAAAATCATGATATTCCAAGGGTTACATCAACTCTAGGAAATGATAAGGAATACCTAAATGAAAGTGCCAAAGCATTAGGACTTATGTACTTTATGCAAAAGGGAACCCCCTTTATATATCAAGGTCAAGAAATAGGAATGACCAATGTTAAGTTTAATTCTATAGAAGATTATGATGATGTTAAGGGTATAAATATATATAAGGAACAAAGAGAAAAGGGTATTTCAGAAAAAGAAGCTATGGAAATTGTATGGAAGGTGTCAAGGGATAATGCACGTACACCAATGCAATGGAATAACTCAGAAAATGCTGGTTTTTCTAAGAGTGAACCTTGGATTAAAGTTAACCCTAATTACAAAGATATAAATGTAGAAGATGAAATAAATAATGAGGAATCTATATTTAATTTTTATAAGGAAATGATAAGTATTAAAAAGAATAATTTAGGTCTTATATACGGAAAATATGACTTAATATTAGAAGAGGATAAAAATCTTTATATATATACAAGAACTTTAGATAATGAAAAGTTTATTGTAATATGTAATCTAACTAATGAAGAGGCAAACTACTCATATGAAGAGTTAGACTTAAATTATGAAGGATTACTACTATCAAACTATAAAGTGGAAGACCAGGGTGATTTAAAAGAATTAAAGTTAAGGCCTTGGGAAGCAAGAATTTATAGAACGAATCTTCCTTCAGATGGTGTTTTTTCAACCATCTAAAGGTTAGATGAGTTAATCTAGGGGCGTAGTAGCTGTTATTCCCCACCTTACACGCGGATGGGGGTGTTACAGCTACTAGCCATCAGATAAGATTTAGTTTAGATATATAAGATAGTATACAGAAATTATATATAAGATTTTAGAATGGGAATAAACTACTTAATCTTTAGGTAGAGAAATTAATATTAGAAATATCTCTACCTTAAATTAGGAGTATAAAAAGAGAAACTAATAAATAAAATAGAGGTGATTATATGAAAAATAATAAGATATTTTCTTTTGATTTTTGGCAAAAGTTCGGTAAAGCCTTATTAGTTGTAGTAGCTGTTATGCCAGCTGCAGGACTTATGATATCTATTGGTAAACTTATAGGAATGTCCTTTGATGCTACTTTAATTCAGACTATAGCAAGAGTTATGGAAGATATAGGTTGGGCTATTATCGGAAACCTTCATATATTATTCGCAGTAGCAATAGGAGGATCTTGGGCTAAGGAAAGAGCCGGAGGAGCCTTTGCAGGACTACTAGCATTTATTTTAACTAATAGAATTACAGGAGCTATATTTGGAGTTAATGGAGCTATGCTTACAGATCCATCAGCTACTGTAACATCACTTACTGGAAGAGAACTTATAGTTAAAGATTACTTTGTGTCTATACTTGGAGCACCAACATTAAATATGGGTGTATTCATAGGAATAATATCAGGATTTTTAGGTGCTTACTTATATAACAAGTATTATAACTTTAATAAATTACCAAACTCTTTAGCTTTCTTTAACGGAAAACGTTTCGTTCCTTTTGTTGTTATATTAGGATCTACTGTAATGGCAATACTTTTATCTTTAATTTGGCCATTTATCCAAGGAGTATTAAATTCCTTTGGACAATGGATAGCAACATCTAAGGATACGGCACCAGTAGTTGCACCATTTATATTTGGATCTCTTGAGCGTTTATTATTACCATTTGGATTACATCATATGTTAACAGTACCTATAAACTATACAGAACTTGGTGGAGTATATACTATATTAACAGGTTCTAGTGCAGGAACAGTGGTAGCAGGACAAGATCCATTATGGCTTGCTTGGATTAATGACCTTATTAACTTAAAGAATTCAGGTAACATGGCAGAATACAATAACTTATTAACAACTATTACTCCTGCTAGATTTAAGGTGGGTCAAGTTATTACATCTTGTGCATCATTAATAGGTGTAGCATATGCAATGTATAAAAATGTTGATCCAGATAAAAAGGCTAAGTATAAGACTATATTCTTATCAGCAGCTTTAGCAGTATTCTTAACAGGGGTTACAGAGCCAATAGAGTTTATGTTTATGTTCATATCCCCAGTATTATATGTATGTTATGCATTATTAACTGGAGTAGCATTTGCTCTAGCGGATATAATAAGCTTAAAAGTACATGCTTTTGGATTTATAGAACTTTTAACTAGAACTCCAATGATGGTAAACGCAGGTATTACAAAGGATCTTATAAACTTTGTTATAACATGTGTAGTATTCTTCTTCTTAAACTATGGAGTATTTAATATATTAATAAAGAAATTTAAAATACCAACTCCAGGACGTCTTGGAAACTATATTGACTCAGAAAACGCTGAAGAAGAGAAAATAGATACTAGCAATAGTAAGAATGATATGTTAGCAGTAAATATAATAACTTTACTTGGAGAAAAGGAAAATATAGTAGAAGTAGATGCTTGTATGACTAGACTTCGTGTTACAGTAAAAGATAAGGAATTAGTTGCAGATGAGAAGACGTGGAAGGAAAATGGAGCATTAGGACTTATTGTTAAGGATAAGGGAGTTCAAGCTATATATGGACCAAAGGCTGATGTATTAAAGTCTAATATTCAAGATATTTTAGGAGTGTAGTTTTGTGAAATTACTTACTTTAAATTGTCATTCATGGCAAGAAGAAAATCAGCTAGAAAAAATAAAATACTTAGCAGAAGTAATTAAGGAAAGAGACTATGATGTTATAGCTCTTCAAGAAGTTAGTCAGTTAATTGAAGAAGAGGTAGAGTTTAAAAATATTAAAAAAAATAATTTTTCTTTATTACTTATAAAAGAACTTGATAAAATTGGAGTTGATAATTATAGCTTTACATGGGATTATTCCCATGTGGGCTATGATATATATGAAGAAGGACTTTGTATATTAACTAAATGTAATGTTATAGAAGGAGAATCCTTCTATATTTCAAAGAGTGAAGATATAGACTTTTGGAAGACAAGAAAGATAGTTAAGTTAAAGGCTAACTATAAGAACCTTCCTATATCACTATATAGTTGTCATTTAGGTTGGTGGAAGGATGAGGAAGAACCTTTTAAAGATCAGGTAGATAAGCTTTTAGATAGCATAAATAATGATGAAACTTCAATTTTAATGGGAGACTTTAATAATAGTGCCACCATAAAAGGAGAAGGTTATGATTATCTTATAGAAAAAGGCTTATATGATACCTACTTCTTAGCAGAATTAAAGGATGAAGGGGTAACTGTAAAAGGTAAAATAGCGGGATGGGAAAAGAACTCTGAAGATTTAAGACTCGATATGATATTTAGTAATAAACCATTAAAGGTTAATTATTCAAAGGTAATTTTTAATGGAAGAAACAAAGAGGTTATATCAGACCATTTTGGAGTAGAAGTTCAGCTAGATTTATAATGGAATATTCTAATTAAAATGAGGTGTATTAAAGACACCTCATTTTAATTTTATAAGTTTCTAAATAAAAGTATTTACCAGGAGATATAAAAAATTTAATTTTAAATATACATTTTGGTTTAAAGATTCATTTTATAGAACGAATCTTCTTTTAGGTGGTGTTTTTTCAACAATCTAAAGGTTAGATGAGTTAATCTAGGGGCGTAGCGACTGTTATCCCCCACCTTTCAAGAGGATGGGGGTGTTACAGTCGATAGCCATCAGATAAAAAGTATAATATATCTAAGAGTAAAAGATATTGATTTCAATAATTATATCTATTAAAATTTAATTATATATTCACCGAAGCAGGTTATAATAGTTACTAGTATAAATAGAACGAATCTTCTTTTAGATGGTGTTTTTTCAACCATCTAAAGATTAGATGAGTTAATCTAGGGGCGTAGGAACTGTTATCCACCTCCTTTCAAGAGGATGTGGGTGTTACAGCTCCTAGCCATCAGATAAAAAGGTAGAATAAAGGTGATTGTAATTAATAAAGTTCTAGGTTATTATCTAGATACATTATATAAAATTTTTAAAATTAAATTTAAAAAGGAGGTTGACAATATTACTAATTAGTAATATTATAATAATATGAAAAACAAAAAATCCTATGGAGAATTAAGTGACTTAAATTTAAAAACTTTAATAGTATTAAGTAGAGCAAAGCAATCTGTTAATAAGAGGGAAATAAAAATTATTAAAGAGGCGGGATTAACAATATCCCAATTTGGAGTGTTAGAACTTCTTTATCATAAAGGAGACTTTAGAATCAATGAGATAATTGAAAAAACTCTTTCTACAGGAGGGAATATGACCGTAGTAATAGACAATTTAGAAAGAGATGGGCTTGTTACTCGTTATAAGGATCCTGAGGATGGAAGAGCCTATCTTATTAGTATTACGGATAAGGGAAAAGAGCTTATAGAAGGAATGTTTCCATTACATGTAGAAAACTTAAATAGTATATTTAATGTTCTCACTAAAGAAGAGAAGGAAATGCTTATAATATTATTAAAAAAACTAGGTGGTGCATAAATCTACCACCCTTTAATTTAATAGATTACTACTAACTAGTATTAAAGTTATAGTCAGTATCATATATAAAGTATTTAATTAAAAAATATTTTTTTACGCATATATTACTAATTAGTAGTATATGCGTAGTAGGTAAGTAACAAAGGAGAAAACAATGGTTAAGTTTATAAAAGAATTATTAAAAAAGAAATTAAAGAAAGAAGGAATAGATATGAATAAAAATATAGTACTTTATGTAAAAGGAAATCCAACTGAAGAGATGGATTCTTATAGTTTATCAGTAGGAAGAGAGTTTATAAATAAGTATAAAGAAAAAAATCCTATGGATGAGGTTATTGAAATAAACGTTTATGAAGATAATATACCTATGATAGACAAAGATGTATTAAAAGGATGGGGAAAACTTCAAAGTGGAAAATCCATGGAGGATTTAACTAAAGAGGAAAGAGAAAAGATAGTAAGAATAGATGAGCTTACTGAACAGTTCTTAAAGGCAGACAAATATGTATTTTCAACTCCAATGTGGAACTTAGGATTACCTCCAATGGTAAAGGCTTATATGGATACAGTAATTGTAGCAAGAAAGACTTTTCAATATACAGAAAATGGTCCAGTAGGATTATTAGAAGGTAAAAAAGCTCTTCATATCCATGCTACTGGTGGAGCATATTCAGAAGGTCCTGCAAAAGATTTTGTTCATGCACATAGTTACATGGAATCAGCATTAACATTTATGGGAATACAAGATATAAGCAGTATAACAATAGAGGGAACTGCTTATATGCCAAAAGAAGATCTTAAGAAGAAAGCATCAGAAGATGTAAATGAGGTTGTTAAGAAATTCTAATGATAGAATGAATATTCCTTCAGGTGGTAGCAATCAGATAAAATAATATAAAAGGGTGAGAATTTATGATAAGAAAAATAGATAATAAGAATATGGGTAAATCAAATCTTGGATGGTTAAAGTCTAGTTTTCATTTCTCTTTTGCAGAATACTATAATCCAAGCAATATAAATTTTGGAGTTTTAAGAGTATTAAATGATGATTTAATAGAGGCTAAAACAGGCTTTGATACGCATCCTCATAAGGATATGGAGATTGTAACCTATGTTATCAATGGGGAATTAACTCATAAAGATAGTATGGGAAATGAAAAGGTAGTTTCTCGTGGTCATGTTCAATATATGAGTGCAGGAAAGGGTGTATTTCATAGTGAGCATAACTTAGGAGATGAAGAGCTTAGACTTCTTCAAATATGGATATTCCCAAATGCGAGAGGACTTACACAAAACTATGGAGATTATAAGTTCAATTGGGAAGACAGAGAAGGTAAGTGGCTCCATATGGTTTCAGGAAAAGATGGAGATGCGGAAATTAAAATAAATCAAGATGCTAATATATATTCTCTTTCTATAGAAGAGGGGGAAAGTATAGACTTTAAATTAGATAAGAATCGTCAAGGATATCTAGTTCAAATAGAGGGAACAGCTAATATAAACAACGAAGTTTTAAATCATGGTGATGCTCTAGAAATTATGGAAGAAGATATAAATATAAAAGCTGTTACTAAGAGTCATTATTTATTTATTGAAATGAAAAAAGAATATTAAAATAAGCTAGGCATATTTATTAAGGATATTTTATCTAAAATAATATGCCTATGTTTTATTTAGTATATGAAAGGTAGAATTAAGAAAATTCTACCTTTTTCTATGTTATAATATGGTGGATTAATTATAATCATAAAATATCAGGTAGTTTTACTATAGATAAACCGCATGATAATTGAAACTAAATCACAAGCTTATATTATTTAATGGGCATTCAAAGATGGAGTTTTAAAATTGCTTATCTATATGTAGTATAATATATCAATAATTTAGGGATTTATAGGATTTTATGAAATTATAAATTTTTTAAGATAATATGAAAAAATAACTTATTTTAAATAAATTACATCAGGGAGAATAAGCTATGGAGATTTATTTTAAAGAAATACAAAAGGAAGAGGCAAGAGTTGATTTATTACTTTTAGCGGATCCAAGTAAGGAAGCTATAGAGGGGTACATAAGAAAAGGAATTATATTAGGAGCCTTTATAGAAGATAAACTTATAGGTCAGAGTGTAATATGTAATATAAAGCCTCAGACTTATGAAATTATGAATATAGCAGTGGATGAAAATTATGAGGGCAGGGGAGTAGGTAAAAGTCTTATAAAGAAATCCATAGATGCTATAAAGAATTTAGGGGGAAAAACCTTAGAGATTGGAACTGGAAATTCTTCCATAAAGCAGTTAGCCTTATATCAAAAATGTGGCTTTAGAATTACTGGAACAGAGAGAGACTTTTTTATTAAGAATTATGAGGAAGAAATTTTTGAAAATGGAATTCAGTGTATGGATATGATAAGACTTTCTATGGATTTATAGGTTATATTATAATTATGAATATATTTAAATAAATGGAATCTTACTACTAGGAGGCAAAAATGAATAATTTTACTGTTCTTATGTATCATGAAATTATAAAAAAAGAAGATTTTAAGGAGGGAAATAACTCAAGGTTATTAGTGGGTAATGGATATAATGACATACTTCCCCAGCCATTATTTGTGTTTCTTCATGAGT
This sequence comes from Clostridium sp., assembly GCF_040797585.1. Classification (GTDB taxonomy): domain Bacteria; phylum Bacillota; class Clostridia; order Clostridiales; family Clostridiaceae; genus Clostridium_Z. The sequence goes on along the minus strand of NZ_JBFNEO010000039.1, from coordinate 8,385 downwards.
TTGAGATGCAAATGAAATATCTATATGAAAATAACTATTCCATTATAACATTAAAGGATGTTATAGATTTTTATTATAATAATAAACCATTAAAAGAGAAGTCTGTTCTCATAACCTTTGATGATATGTACAAGTCTTCTTTTATATATGCTTATTCTATATTAAAAAAATATAATTTCTCAGCAGTAGGATTTGTAGTATTAGACTGGATTTTTGAAAGAGCAGAGGAGTATGATCCTTTAAGAAGTGTATGTGTTTCAAAGGAAGAACTTCAGTCTATGAGGGATGTATTTACCTATGCTAATCATACAAAAACTTTACATAAAAGAGAAAATGGAATTACCGATCTTCAAAAAGCGGACAAAGACACTTTTATTGAGGATATAAGAAAGTGTGAGGAATTTATAGAGGAAAAGAAGGTATTTGCTTATCCTTTTGGAATCTTTAAGGAAGAGATAGTGGACTGGCTTCAAGAGGAAAGTTTCTTATTAGGATTTACGACAGAACCAGGAATTAATACAAGGGAGCAGAATCCTTTAAAGTTAAAAAGAAATATGGTAGCTTTAAATTGTAATATGGAATCATTTAAAAATATCCTTCATTTAACTGGTGTTAATAATTAAATTTTAAAAGTGAATAGTACATTAGGTTAAGTTTCTATAATCCGTTTTACATTAATTGTAACTTAATCAAATCCACATTCATATATTGCTATAGGAGGTAGTAGGCTATGAATGTGGATTTAGTTTTTGAAGGCGGTGGGGTATTAGGAGTAAGCCATGCTGGAGCCTATAAGGCTATTAGTGATAGAGGATATAGTATTCAAAGATGTGCAGGAACATCAGCTGGAGCTGTTATGGCAACTCTTATAGCAGCAGGATACTCCAGTGAGGAAATAGTAAAGATACTTTATAGTATAGATTTTAAAACTTTTATGAAAAAAACTAAAACTAGTAAAATTCTTGGTATTGGAAAACCTCTATCTGTGATTTTTAATAAAGGAGTATTTGATAGCTCTATTTTAGAAAACTGGATGGAAGATTTACTTAAAGATAAGGGGATTAGAACCTTTAAAGACCTGATGAAAGATGGAGAAAGTAAGGTTAAAATAATAGCAGCAGATATAACAAGGAAAAAGATGATTGTGCTTCCAGAAGATTTAAAGGATTACGAAATAGATCCTCTTGATTTTAGTGTGGCAAAGGCTGTAAGAATGAGCTGTGCCATACCATTTTACTTCACACCTGTAGTGTTAAAGAGTAATGGTAAAGATTATTTTATAGTTGATGGAGGACTATTAAGTAACTTTCCAGTATGGATTTTTGATAAGGAAGGGACACCTAGGTGGCCTACCTTTGGTATTAGAGTCAAGGACCTAGAAAGTAATACAGCTAAAGGAAAAAAGGGGATTTTATCTTATACTAAGGATGTATTTTCTGCTCCTTTAAATCAAAGTGAAGATAATTTTATAAGACATAGAGACTTTATAAGAACTATTATTTTAGATAATGATAATAGTATTAAGTCTACAGATTTTAAAGAAGCCAATAAATATATAAATCATTTATTTACTATTGGTTATAAAAGTACCGTAAAATTTATTGAAAGCTGGGACTTTCAAAGATATAGAAGGGCTTTTAAGGTTATATGATCTATTATTAAAATTAAAGAAGCCTTCATATGTATTACAAGTTACATATGAAGGCTTCTTTAATCTAGGGCGTAGCAACTGTTATCTCCAACCTTACACGAGGATGGGTATGTATAGCTCCTAGCCATAAGATAAATTTATATTATTAGATAAAAATTTCTAATAATATGCTATAAGATATAATAATAGATAATAAAATATGTATTTATATTTTCTATAACATCTATCATATATATTTGATATAATTTAATAGGAAATTTTTAAATTTATATTATATATAGATAAACTATTTAAAAATTCAACCTTTGAATATGTCTTAAGTAATGGAAACTTATGATTTAGCTTCCATTATCATGTGGATTATTTATAAATAAAAAAGAAATATAAAAATATACTTAAAAAATCATACTTACTTCTATGAATTATTAGAATATAGAAGAATTATAGAAAATAATTTAAAGGATGTGTGAAGATATAATAAAGTTTAATAAATCCTTTTGGATAAAAATATTAGTATTACTTACAATAGTATTTATATATTTATTTGTAAAACCAGTTAATGAAACTATAAATCAAATGGTACTTTATTTAAGTATGTTAGATTTGGAAGCCTTAAAGGAATACATATTATCCTTTGGAATGTGGGCGCCAATAATATCTTTTTTATTGATGATATTACAATCCATTGCAGCGCCACTGCCATCATTTATGATAACTTTTGTTAATGCCGGATTATTTGGATGGTGGAAGGGAGCAATTCTCTCTTGGGTAAGTTCTATGACAGGGGCAGCTCTTTGCTTTTATATAGCTAAACTTTTAGGAAGAAGTACTGCAGAGAAACTTACAAGTAAGTTTGCATTAGATAATATAGATGATTTCTTTAATAGATATGGAAAACATACAATACTTATAGCAAGGCTATTGCCTTTTATATCCTTTGATGTGGTAAGCTACGCAGCAGGTCTTACATCTATGACATTTATCCCCTTTTTTATAGCGACAGGTATTGGACAACTTCCTGCTACCATAATATATTCTTACGTTGGAGGAATGTTAGTAGGGGGAGCTAAGATGATGGTCTTTGGATTACTAACTTTATTTGCTTTGTCCATTTTAATATTTGTTGTGAAAAAGATGTGGAATGAGAGACAGAAAAGTAAATAATTTAAGAATATGGATTGCTTTAAGAGAGCAATCCATGTTTCTATGTGGAATATTTATATTCTAGCTTTACCTATTGTGGTAGCTAAATTTTATGATAGATTTACACAAAGCTTAAGGTTTTAAGGTGCAGATAATCAGATTTCTAAAGATAATAAATCTAAATTAGTTTAGAGTAAGGATTATTTTATAGGGCTTCTTTCTTAAAAGCTAACTTATACCTGTGGGTTATTCATTGGTAAATTAGACTTTTAAGGTAGGGATAAGCTACGATATTACCTAGGAACCCTATAAGAGGAGTCTATTTGAAGTTATGAAAGAGGGAGTAAGATATGAATAAAGCTAAGTTAAGTAAAACTTTAATAGATAAGATAGAGAGTAGTGAAAGACAGTGTATAGACTGTAAAATATGTGTAAAAGTATGTCCCATGATGGATGAATTTATAGACTCTCCTAAAGAACTTTTAGGTAGCATTATAAATGAGAATAAAATAGATAAGAACATGGCTTTTTCCTGTATGCTCTGCAATAGATGTGTAATGGAATGTCCTAAGGAAATAGATCTTAAAGAGGTATTTTTTAATTCAAGAGAAGATATATTTAAAAATGATAAGAAGGAACTTAAAAGTTTAGGATATAATACTATTAAGTTTCATCAGAAAAATAGTTTTTCACCAATATTTACATCAAAGATTAAAAAGAATAATATAAAAAGAATATTTATACCAGGATGTAGTTTAAGTGCTTATGATCCTAATATAGTTTTAAATACATATAGATATCTAGAAAATGTAACAGATAATATCTCTATGTTATTTCAATGCTGTGGTAAACCTACCTTAGATATGGGAGATATAGAAGGATTTAAAGGGTATTCTTCAAGGCTTAATAAAATCATAGAGGATAATAACATAGAAGAGGTTATTGTAGCTTGTGAGAATTGCTATAAAACCATTGAGAGTAATAGTAGTGTTAAGGTAACGTCCTTGTGGAATGTGATAGATAAGAAAGGGGTTCCAAAAGAGCTTAAAGGGAGATATAAGAATTTAAAGGAAACCTTTGCTCTACATGATCCTTGCCCTATTAGGGAGGAAAAAGAAATCCATGAAAGTGTACGAAATATATTAAAGGACCTTAGAGTAAATATAATAGAATTTGAGAAAAATAGGGACAAGACTCAGTGTTGCGGAGCTGGAGGAATGGTTTGTGTAACTAATAATAAATTAGCTTTAACTCAGATGAATAAGAGAGCTAGAGAGACAGAGGCAGATTATATAGTTTCCTATTGTGAGTCCTGTGTTGAATCCATGATAAGAGGAGGGAAAAACTCTCTTCACATACTAGACTTTTTATTTAATCCTAAGGTTATAAGTGGAGAAAAATTAACTCAAGACATTACAGGAACTTTAAGAAAATGGACTAACAGATATAATGCTAAAAGAATAAGCTCAAAAGATTAAGTTTAAAGGAGGAATTATGAAGGAGAAAAATATAAAGATACTAAAGATTTTATTAAGTGTTATTATTTTAATAGGAATTATACTTATTATAAATGAGTTTAATATATTTTCAGGGAATTCCCCAAAGGATATAGAAGACTTTGTTAAGTCTTATGGACCGCTAGCTCCAGTTATATATATTATAATGTTTGCCTTAGTACCATTAACCCTTTTTCCAGACTCTATTCTTGCGATAACAGGGGGAATGTTATTTGGACTTATGGAGGGGTATATATATACAACTATTGGAGCTATGATTGGTGGAAGTATATCTTTTTATATATCTAAGATTTTAGGTAGGGATTTTATAAAGAGTATTGCAAAGAATAAATTAGATAAGTTAGAAAAAATTATAGAAGATAAGGGATTTAGTATAATAATTTTATTAAGACTTATACCTTTATTTCCCTTCGATGTTATAAGTTATGGAGCAGGACTTACTAGTATAAAATATAAGGATTTTTTATTGGCTACATTAATAGGAACCATACCAGGAATCCTAGTATTTACAAACATAGGAGCTCAGTGGGTTAATATAGGAGAAAGTAGCTTTTATATATCCATAGCTATGTTAATAGGACTTGTTGTAATATCTATATTTTTGAAAAAAGGATTTTTAAACAAGGAGTTAAAAGATTAGTATAGGATTTTGAGCCTAAAAGTTAGTTTATACATATAATTTCTTATTGATTTATCCATGGAATTTTAAGTTTATAAAATAGGATTTATCTTAAGAACTCTATATATAGGATTTTTGATTCAAAACTTATCTTATGCACTGCTTAAAATCTAAGGTTTTAAGTAGTGCATGTATAAGTTAAGATTTAAGCTAAAACCATATATTTTTTAACTAAAAAATATATCTAAAGATTAGAATCAATTCATGGGAGGAAAAGAATGTTAGATACATACGGTAGAAAATATGTTAATCCATTAATAAATCTAGGGGCAAAATTTTTTATTAAGATGAACCTTAAGGCAAATCACGTAACCATACTTGCTCTTTTAATAGGAATATCAACCTTTATGTTTATATATTTTGATAGGAAATATTTAGCTGTTATAATTCTTTGGATATCTGGATATTTAGATGCTGTAGATGGTGCCATGGCAAGGAAAAGCAAAAATACCACTGCCTTTGGTACTTTGATGGATATAACTTTTGATAGACTTGTAGAATTATCAGTTATAATGGCGCTAGCCTTAAAGTTTGAGGGTATAAGAATGAATCTTATAGTATTAACCATGTGCATATTGATATCCATGACTATATTCTTAACAGTGGGAGCCTTAAGTGAAAAGAAGGGCATAAAATCCTTTTATTATCAAGCTGGAATTGCAGAGAGAACAGAAGGGTTTATATTATTTTCTCTTATGATTATATTTACTGAATATATTAGCTATATAACCAATGTATTTTCATTAATGATAATAATTACTGCCCTTCAGAGAATGTTAGAGGCAAAAAAGATACTAGATAAGTAATTAAGGCACTCATTAAATTTGAGTGTCATTTTTATTATATTATAATTATTTTTGCATAGAAACTCATGGGAATATAACATTACCTAAATTAGATTGAATTCTAATTTAGGTAAGAGTCATATTACAAAGAATTTACTTATTAAATATGTTTTAAAATTATAAGCTTTATGATAAAATTCAATTTAGGTATACAGTAAAGGAGTAGATGGAAATGGCTAAAAGGATTAGTATGCCAAGCTATATAAAGATAGCTGTGGATATAGCTTATAGGATATCTAATGGAGAATTTCATGAAGGGGAAAGAATAAGTGGAAGATCTACACTTGTTAGCATATATAATGTATCTCCAGAGACTATAAGAAGAGCTGTAGCTCTTTTAAAGGATACAGAGGTAGTAGAAGTAACAGAAAAAAGTGGGATAATTATTAAAAGCAAGGATAAGGCAAAGGAGTTTCTAGGAAAATTTAAAACTAAAAGTGATTTTAATAATTTAAAAGTAGATACCTTTAATCTTATTAAAGAAAGAAGCCTTATAGATAGTAAGCTCGAGAAAAATATAGAGAAGCTAATTGAGTATTCATCAAATATAAGAAGTAATGGATTTATAGCCACCTTTGAGAGTAAGGTGGAGAGTGGAAGTATAATCGTTGGAAATTCCATAGGAGAAATAAACTTTTGGCATAACACAAAGGCAACTATAGTTGGAATAAAAAGAGGAGAGGAAATATTTTTATCTCCAGGACCTTATTTTGTTATAAAAGAAGAGGACATAATAGTATATGTTGGTAGTGATGAGGTTCTAGGAACAGTAGAAAAGTACATAAAATCTAGTAAATAAACATAGAAGATTACATTCTATGTTTATTTACTTTAAGAATTAAAAGTAATATAGTGTTTTTAATAAAAAATAATTGTATACACTATTTAAAATTCATAACTTTAATAGAGTTTAATCATATTTTTGTAGCATAGATTTACTATCTTCGATTATCCCTTTTATAAGAAGAGTAGTTTCGTTATCTCCTCTTTCATAAGAGCTTAGAAATCTTTCACTCATTTCTATACCAGTTTTAAGAGATCTTTTAGCTTCACTCCTTATTTCCTCTGGATTATTGCTAAACATACTCTTTATTTCATATATGGTTTCTGTAACCTTACCAAAAATCCCAGAAGTATTAGTGGTTTCTATACCATCATCTTTTAGTTTGCTTTTTAGGGTATTTTTGTGCTTTTCATACATTAAAGAAGTTTCAGTTAATAAGGATTTTAAAGCTGGGTCATCACATTTTTCTGCTAAATTAGAAAAAGTGTCTACTCCCATATAAACTCCTCTTATAAAATCATTTATATCATTACTCATAAAAAATCACCTCTTTATATTTTGTGCAGAATTAGTATAATTATTATTAATTTGAATTATCATTATCAATTGAGAATAAATTGTAGTGAAAAATAAGTAAACAAAATGCGGTTACAAGCATATTATAGTTAATAAGTCATATGAACAAACTGAAATCAATTGATAATGGAGGGTTTAATGAGTAAGGAAAAAACTTTAGGAATAAGAATAAGCATTATAACAATTATTATCAATATAATTTTATTTTTAGTAAAAACTTTAATAGGTATTTTAGGAAAGAGTACTGGAATGATTGCTGATGGAATACATTCTTTATCTGATGTGCTCACAACTATAGGGGTTATCATAGGACTTAAGCTATCTAGTAAGCCAGAAGATAAATGTCATCCCTATGGCCATGAAAAAATAGAAAGTCTAGCTTCTATTTTTCTTGGAATGTTATTGCTATTAGTTGCTTTAGGAATTGGCTATTCAGGAGTTAAAACAATCCTAAGTGGTAATTATATTGAGCCAAAATCAATAGCCATAGTTGGGGCTGTTATATCCATAATAGTTAAGGAATGGATGTATTGGTATACTATAAAATATGCTAATTCTATAAATAGTACATCTATGAAAGCAGATGCATGGCATCATAGATCAGATGCTATATCCTCAGTGGGGGCTTTAATAGGTATAGTAGGAGCAAGAAGAGGATTTCCTATTTTAGATCCTATGGTTTCAATAATTATATCTATGGTAATAGTTAAAGTAGCCATAGACATATTAAAACAAGGTACCCATGAGATTGTAGATAAGTCAGCAGATGATATTGTAATAGAGAAGATAACTAAGGAAATATTAGAAATTCAAGGGGTTGAAAGAATAGATACAATAAAGACAAGGATACATGTAAATACTCTATATGTAGATGTAGAGGTATCAGTGAATAAAAATCTTACAGTAGAAGAATCACATAATATAGCCATAGAGATTCATAGAAAGATCGAAGAGAATAATAATGTTAAACATTGTATGGTTCATATAAATCCTTTTAATCCAAATTGATATAAGTAATTTAGATATTTATTATTTTAAGATATATATACCTATTTAAAGGAATTAACTTCTTTAAATAGGTATATTTTTTATCTGATGGCAACAAAAGCTGTAACACCCCATTCTCTTGAAAGGCGGGGGATAACAGTTGCTACGCCCCTAGATTAACTCATCTAACCTTTAGATGGTTG
>NZ_JBFNEO010000038.1:0-17097 GCF_040797585.1 Clostridium sp. | reverse complement strand
ACAGGATATTGTATTAGATTTTTAAATTCTAAGACAACACATTGTGGTTAGATTTCTTAATGACACAGCCCTTTTAATTTTAAACAAAAAATAAATAAACGGCAGTGGGGGACACTGCCGTTTTATACATTTTAGGGGATAAAATGTATAGGGGAATCAAAATGGAATCAATTATTTTTAATACTATTTAGAACATACTTTATCTGCTCTCTCAGCTTTGATATCTCATCTGAAGATAATCCAGTATCACAGCAGATACCATTTGGGATGTCTTTAAACTTCTCATTAAGGGATCTACCGTTCTCAGTAAGTCTTATAACTACCTTACGTTCATCATCTTTAGAACGAGTACGTGTTATATGACCATATTCCTCTAACTTTTTAAGTAGGGGTGTTAGAGTACCTGAGTCAAGATAAAGTTTATCTCCAAGTTCCTTTACTGAAACCTCATCCTTTTCCAGTAGGGCCAGTAAAGTAATGTATTGAGTGTATGTTAAATTTAGGGGTTCTAAATAAGGTCTATATAACCTTATTATTTCTTTTGAGCATGCATATATTGCAAAGCAAAGCTGATTATCTAACCTTAAAACATCATCAAGCATATCTAAATTCTCCTCTTGTAAAAAGGGATAAATCAATAAATTGATTTTATGCTTTTATTTTATATTAAATAATAATAGTTGTCAACTAATAATATATATAAAATCTATTCTTTAATAATTTGTTCAAAAATATGGATAAAAATACGCATTTAAAGTACAATTATTACTATAAAGATTTTAAAGAGAGGCGGGCTATATATGAATAAAGATACTTTTATAAGACATAGGAAGGCTTTAATTGATACTATAGATAATGGGGAAATGATAATATTATTTGCAGGTCATCCTAAGAAAAAATCTGCTGATCAAGAGTATGCTTTTACTCCTAACAGAAATTTTTACTATTTAACTGGGATAGATGAGGATAGTGTTATTTATGTAGCAGTGAAAAAACATGGTGGAGCTGTTATTGAAAGTCTATATATAAAGAAAGCTGATCCAGTTATGGAAAAGTGGGTTGGAAAGACTATTTCTAAGGAGGAAGCAAAATCTCTTTCAGGAATTGAGGATATAAGATACTTAGAAAATTTTAAAAAAGATGTTCACTCTTCAATAGTTAGTGATATATATAATATAAATTTAGATTTAGAAAGAGATAGATTTAAGGATGTAACAAGCTATAGTGAAGATTTTGCAAAAAAGCTTCAAGATAAATATCCTTATGTAAATATAAAAAATATTTATAACAGGATTTGTGAGTTTAGAGTATGTAAAGATGAGGATGAAATAAAGGAAATAAGAAAAGCAATAGAGATAACTAAAGAAGGAATAGAAGCCTTAATGAAGAATAGTAAGGCTGGAATCAAAGAGTATCAACTAGAAGCTCATTTTAACTTTGTTCTTAACATGAATGGAGTTAAAGAGGTAGCCTTTGATACTATAGCAGCGTCAGGAAAGAATGCTACGGTGCTACACTATGTTTCCAATGATGATGAACTTAAGGATGGAGATCTAATATTATTTGATTTAGGTGCTCAAAACAATTATTATTGTGGAGACATTAGTAGAACCTTCCCCGTAAATGGAAAATTCACTGAAAGACAAAAACAAATCTATAATATAGTATTAAAAGCAGAGCTTGAAACTATAAAGGCAATAAAACCGGGAGTTCCATTTATGGACTTAAATAATGTAACTAAGAAGGTTCTAGGGGAAGGTTTAAAGGAAATAGGACTTATAAAGGAAGAAAGCGAACTTTCTAAATACTATTATCATGGAGTAAGTCATAATTTAGGTTTAGATGTTCATGATGTAGGCAGACGTGATGTAATACTTAAGGAAGGCATGGTACTTACAGTAGAGCCAGGTCTTTATATAGAAGAAGAAGGTATAGGCATAAGAATAGAAGACGATGTAGTCGTAACTAAGGATGGATGTGAAAATCTTTCTAAGGACATAATAAAAACTGTTGAAGAAATAGAAGCTTTTATGGCTAAAAGATAAATTATAGGTTAAAATATATATTGACATAATATTATTAATTTCATATGATGGAATTAATAAACTTAATTATTAAAATAGTGCGATGAAGAGAAGAGTAGTATTATGGAAGGTCTAAAGAGAGCTGGAATTGGTGAGAGCCAGTGACTAGAAGTTTTATGAATATGGTCTTGGAGCATATCTTTTGAGGGACACATTCCTTAGAAAGGTACGGATACAACCGTTAAAATGTAAGGTGAGAAATTCCCTATCATTTAATTATGATAAGGAGGTCACTTATTGAGTTGTTTTTGGTAACAAAAGCATGAATTAGAGTGGTAACGCGTATATACGTCTCTATGTAGATTATTTCTACATAGAGATTTTTTATTTTACTTCTTCAATAAGTGAGGATATATGTTTTAATTATTACATATATCACTCTAGTAATATACATAAAGAGATATGTTTTCTCTCTATATATACTTAAGCTTTATCTAAAGTTAAGTATAACTTTGATATTAAGCTCTTTGTTTTATCTGATGGCTATAAGCTGTACTCCCCATCCTCTTAAAAGGTGAGGGATAACAGTTGCTACGCCCTAGATTAACTCATCTAACCTTCAAATAGTGGAAAGAAAACCATCTGAAGGAAGATTAGTTCTATAAATGGAGCAAGAATATAAAAATTATAATATTATTAAAAAGAATAAGGAGAAGATAATTATGTGCCATAAAAAGAAATATTATATAACAACACCTATTTATTATCCATCTGCAAATCTTCATATAGGTAATACCTACACAACAGTAGCAGCAGATGCTCTAGCTAGATTTAAAAGATTAGCAGGATATGATGTGTTCTTTTTAACAGGAACAGATGAACATGGCCAAAAGATCCAAAGAATAGCTGAGGAAAAAGGAGTAACTCCAAAGGAGTATGTAGACGAAATAGTTAGTGGTATAAGAAAACTTTGGAGTCTTATGGATATAAAATATGATAAGTTCATAAGAACCACTGATGATTATCATATTAAAGCAGTTCAAGACATATTTAAAAAGCTTTATGATCAAGGCGATATATATAAATCTTCTTATGAGGGATTATACTGTACTCCATGTGAATCCTTCTGGACAGAAACTCAGCTTGTAAATGGTAACTGCCCAGACTGTGGAAGACCAGTTGAGAAGGCTAAGGAAGAAGCTTATTTCTTTAAAATGAGCAAGTATTCAGATAGGCTTATAAAGCACATAGAAGAGAATCCAGATTTTATACAACCAGAATCAAGAAAGAATGAAATGTTAAATAATTTCTTAAGACCAGGACTTCAAGATCTATGTGTATCTAGAACATCTTTCAACTGGGGAATACCTGTAGAATTTGATAAGGAACATGTAGTATATGTTTGGATAGATGCACTATCTAATTATATAACAGCTCTTGGATACGGAAGTGAAAATAAAGAGCTTTACGAAAAATATTGGCCAGCAGATGTTCATTTAATAGGAAAGGATATTCTAAGATTCCACACTATATATTGGCCTATAATGCTTATGGCATTAGGACTTGAGCTTCCAAAACAAGTATTTGGTCATGGATGGCTTCTTGTAGATGGAGGAAAGATGTCAAAGTCCAAGGGAAATGTGGTCGACCCAGTAGTCCTTGTAGATCATTTTGGAGTAGATGCTGTAAGATATTATTTATTAAGAGAAATACCATTTGGAGCAGATGGATTATTTAATAATGAAACATTTATAAAGAAGATCAATGCAGATCTTGCAAATGATCTTGGAAACCTTCTTTCAAGAACCATAGCAATGGTAGATAAGTATTTTGGAGGGGTAATACAAAGTCCTTTAGTTAAGGAAGAGATAGACAAAGAACTTATAGATCTTGCTTTAGCTACTCCTAAAAATGTGGAAAGTGCTATAAATGAATTAAAAATTCCAGAAGCACTTTCTCATATATGGACTTTAATAGGAAGGGCTAATAAATATATAGATGAAACAACTCCATGGATACTTGCAAAGGATGAAGATAAAAAAGAAAGACTAGGAACAGTATTATATAACCTTCTTGAAAGCTTAAGATTTATATCTGTACTAGTATCTCCATTCCTACCTTCTACTTCTGAAAAGATAAAGGATCAATTAAACGTAGATGTAGCTACATGGGATAGCTTAGCTGCCTTTGATGGAACTCAAGGTGGAGCTAAGGTTAATAAGGGAGAGGTTATATTCCCAAGAATAGATGTAGAAGCTAAGCTTAATGAGCTTGAGACTTTAAAAGCAGAAGCAGCTAAGGAAGAGGTGAAACCAGTTATGCAGCCTCTAAAAGAAGAGATAACTATAGATGATTTTGATAAGATTGATTTAAGAGTGGTTAAGGTAATACACTGTGAGCCAGTACCTAAGGCAAAGAAGCTATTAAAATTAAAGATAGATTTAAATGGAGAAGAAAGACAAGTAATCTCAGGAATATCTCAGTATTATAAGCCAGAAGATTTAATTGGAAAGTATGTTGTGCTTGTAGCTAACCTAAAGCCAGTTAAATTAAGAGGAGAACTATCTCAAGGGATGATACTTGCAGCATCAACAGATGATGATTCTAAGCTATTTACAGTATCTATTCCAGGAGAATTACCAACAGGAAGTCAAGTTAGATAGTAAAAATATTAAGAAAGAAAATTAAGCAACACTTAGTTTTCTTTCTTTTTTATTTATGCATTTTTAAGATATATTCTATATAAAAAATATTAAATATAAGATGATTTTAAAACCACACATTTAATTTGTATGGTTATCTTTGTAAGAAAGTCTTAAGAATTTTAAGAAAGCTTTAATTAGAAGAGATAAAATTGCTATGATATAATTAAAATGTAAATAATTACAAAGTTAATGAGGGGAGAAGAATTAAATGAAAAAGTTAAGGGGACTAAAATTTATATTACTTATTATGCTTTCATATATGATAGTATTTCCCTTTAAGTCAGCTTTGGCAAAGGATTTAGAGGTTGATATAAGTAGTGGTTTTGATAAACAAGCTAAGGTTTTTAATATAACGCCAGTTAATATAAAAATTAAAAACTTAGGAGAGGACATACAAGGTAGTGTTGAGGTGGTTTTAGTAAAGGATACTGATAAGGCTATCTCATATAAAAAAGACCTTAGTATGTCAAAGGGATCAGAAAAAGATATTACTATAGATGTATTTACTAACAAAAATCATAATTACAAGGTGGTATTTAAAAATAAAGATTCTATAGTATATGATGAGGATTTTAAGTTTACATATAAGCAAGATCCTTTAATAGGGATTTTAAGTGATGATATTAACAGCATAGCTTATTTTAATAAAATTCCTAACATAGAAAATAGAAATAGTACGATAAAGGGAAAAATTATAGGATTTAATGAAAAGAACTTCCCTGAAAAGTCGGAGGTTTTAGATAATTTTACCACTATATTAATAGAAAATTTTGATACATCTAAGCTTTCGTCTAACCAATATGAAGCTATAAAAAATTGGGTTAATAGTGGAGGAATTCTTTATATTGGCACAGGGGATAACTATAAAAAAACCTTAGGAATATTTAAGGATGATTTTCTTAAGGGTAAGGTTGAGAAGGTAGAGGATATATCAACAGATAAATTATCAAAATTTATAACTGATGGAAAGAGTACTGATGAGTTAAAGCTAAGAATAGCTAATATGAATCTTGAAGGTAAGGAAGTACTAGTAGAAGATAAGGGAAATCCAATTATCCAATATATAAACAAAGGTGAAGGTAAAGTTGTACTAGCAGGTTTTTCTTTTGGAATAAGTCCTGTATCTGATTTTAAGTATAATGAAGAGATTTTATATAAAACTTACTCTACTATAACTGCTTCTAAAGAGAGATATAGTAATAGGGAAGGAGATTTCTGGTCTATAAGGCAAGTTCTTAGAGGAGAAGGAATAGTTCCTGAGGAAAAACAAGGTATTTTAAAAGTAATATTTGTAATATATTTAATTTTAGTAGCACCAGTAAGTTATATAGTTCTTAAGAAACTTGATAAGAGAGAACTTATGTGGATAACAGTACCAGTAACATCTTTAGTATTTTCATTAATAATATATTCAACTTTAGTTATAGCTAAGAACAATAGTGTAGATTTAGATGTAGCTTCTGTATTAAATCTTAATGATAATGGAATTTTAAGTGGAGATAGCTACGGTAAATTATTAGATACAAGCAAAGAGGACTTCAAAGTTTCATATAAGGATAATAAGCTAATACCAGTAGTTCTTCCAGGAGGAGATCAATCTAAAAAGGTAGACTATAAAAATATAGATATGGAAGTTTTAAATGATTCAGACCTAGTTTTTAAGAATAAAAACCTAATAGCAGATAAGATGTTTAAAACTGAGCTTAATGCTGTGGAGGTTGGGAAAATAGATACTAAGTTGGGGTTTAATGGAGGGAAGCTTCAGGGAACCATTAAAAATAATACAAGCTTAGATTTAGAATCAGTATTTGTAGTTACTCCTTCAGGATATTTTAATGTTGGGAATTTAAGTAAGGGAGAAGAGAAGAGCTTAGAGAAACCTACAAATATAAGATATTATTATGAGTTTACACAGAGTGCCTTTGGAGATTATTACAGCAGAGGACCTTTTAGCAAAAATAATAATCAAGAAAACTTTAAAAAGGGCATGATGACGGAAACTCTATTTAGATATAACATGGGAAATAATATAGATGAATGTATGATAATAGCTTTTACTAAGGATAAATTTTTAGGGGATATTAGTTTAAACGATTCTAAGGCTAATACTGATGAACTTTCGATTATAAAGACAGCAGGAGAGATATCTTTTAAGGATGATAGTGGAAATGTATATTATCCAGAGGGAATGGTAAAGTTTGAAGCAGAGAATGAAAAAGGCGTTATGATGGATCAAAGAAATCATTCAGTTCATGGATATGGAAGTTCAATCATTACTTATAATATAGAAGACAACATTGAAGTATCAGATCTTATGGTAGCTGCTATTTCAAATAAGGACCCTAATACTGTTATAACCTATTTTGATAATAAGGATAATGATTGGAAAGAGCTTAACGGTATTACATTTACTGGAGAAGGTTTAAAAAATATATTGAAGGATAATAAGTTTAAGATAAAGATTGACTTAAATAATGGATATAGTGATATACCGTCAGTTGGGATAAAAGGGAAGGTGAAATAGGTGCTTGAGATAAAGGATTTATGTAAGTATTACGGAGATTTTAAAGCAGTAGATGACTTAAGTTTAACAATACCAAAGGGTGAGATATTCGGATTTGTGGGACCTAATGGAGCAGGAAAGAGTACAACTATGAAGATAATATGTGGACTTTTAGATGCCACATCAGGAGAAGTTTATGTAGATAATATAGATGCTCTTAAAAATTCAAGAGTATTAAAAAGGAAAATAGGATATATGCCAGATTTCTTTGGGGTATATGATGACCTAAAGGTTACGGAGTACCTAGAATTTTATGCTTCCATATATGGAATAAAGGGAATAGAAGCAAAAAAGGTATGTAATGATCTTTTGGAGCTTGTAGACCTTACCCACAAAAGAAACTTTTATGTAGATTCCTTATCAAGAGGTATGAAGCAAAGGCTTTGTCTTGCTAGAAGTCTTGTTCATAATCCGGACCTTCTTGTGTTAGATGAACCAGCATCGGGAATGGATCCAAGGGCTAGGATAGAGATGAAAGAGATTTTAAAAACATTAAAATCTATGGGGAAGACTATAATAATAAGTTCTCATATATTATCAGAGCTTTCAGAGCTCTGTAGTAGTCTTGGGATTATAGAAAAAGGAAAGTTTGTAGTTACAGGAACTGTTGATGAAATAATGCTTAAGGTTTATGGAAGTAAGAAAATTAAATTAAAAGTATTAAATAATCTAGATTTAGCAGAGAGATTTTTAAAAGAGGAAACGGATATAAAGGAAATAATAACTATGGAAACTAGCAATGAAATTGAATTCTTATCTAATGAAAATGAAGAAACTTTAAGTAGAATACTCAATAAATTAGTTGTAGGTGGAGTACCCTTAGTTTCATTCTCAGAGGTAGATGGTAACTTAGAAGATATATTCTTAAAGGTTACAAAGGAGGCGTAGTTATGAAGAGTTTAAATATAAATCCAGTTTTACTTAAAGAAACTAAGGTGAGAATGAGAGGATGGAGGACTCCAGTAACCATATTTATATACAATTTAGTTTTAATGGCAGTAGCTTATCTTGTTCTTAAGGCAGCTGGCGGTGATAGTAGCGCTAAAAGTTTATTTATGATATATGCAGTTATATCGGGGATACAATTTGGGCTTATTACCCTTATAGCACCCACATTAACGGCAGGAGCTATATCGGGGGAGAGAGAAAAACAGACTTTAGATATATTACTAAGTACAGATATGAGATATAGCTCTATAATCTTAGGGAAGCTCAGCGCTTCCTTAAGCCAAGTAATACTTCTCATTGTTTCTTCAATACCTATATTATCTTTAGTATTTGTATTTGGAGGAATCGGATTTTTAGATATTATGAAGTTATTTTTATTCTATTTAGTAATAACCATTACTCTTGGAAGTATGGGAGTATTCTTTTCTACTATATTTAAAAAGACAACAGTTTCCAATGTAATGTCTTATGTAACCATAATATTCTTTTATGTAGTAATATTTTTTATAGCTTTTTTCTATATAAGGATATATGTTATGCCAGAATATATGATGAATAATCAGCAATATAACGGAACTTTTTGGATCCATTATTTGAACCCAGGAATAGCTTTTATATCTTTAATGTATGATCAACTAGGAGAGAGCTTTAGAAGAATTATGCCTGGTCTTGAAGTGAGTAGTGGGGGGTTACAGCTTTGGCATATAAACATGATGATAAATATAGGAATATCAGCAACTTTAATAGGATTAAGTTCATATAAAATAAACCCTAGAAATAGAAAAGTTATAAAGAAGAAGTTAAAGAAAAAATAAAATAAATTAGCATATTAGAGAAGTAGTTAGTGAAGAGAGATAAGTATATTGGGTGAGATATAAATACATAGATTATTAATGGTGACATCACTAAAACTATGATTTAATTATCAGATACTCATAAATAAAAAATGATATTCACTAGCTATTCTTTTAAAGTGTATTATGTGGAGGAGTGAAGTTGGAGAGTAAGTTATTAGCAATAAAACTTATTTTAAAAAGAGCAAAAAAGAGAATATTTCTTAAAATTTTTATAGAGAATCTTATTAGGGCATTGATAGTAACTTTATTACTAACACTTATAATCTCTTTAATAGCCAGGGTTATGCCTATATATAGACCTTTTAGTTATGGACTATATATATTAGGGGTATCAATAATGGGTGCATTTATATATTCTTTATATAAGATTCCAAGAGATAATAAGGTAGCACTGGTTATTGATTCATTAGGACTTAAAGAGAGAGTAATATCCTCTATTGAGGTGGATTCAAGTAATCCATATAGCTCATTATTAGTGGAAGATACCTTAGATAGACTTAGAAATATTCAGTATAAAAAAGGTATTTCTCTAAAACCTAATAAAAGGTATGTATATATTGCAATATCACTATTTTTTATTTTAGGATTTTCTTATATTATCCCTAATTCTAAGGAAAGGATAGCAGAAGAGATACATGCTTTGAATAAGGATAAAAAAGAAGAGATAAAAAAAGTAGAAAAGTTAGAGAAAGAGATAAAAGAGGATAAGAAGCTTTCAAAGATAGAAAGAGAAAAGCTAATGGCTCAGTTATCAGATCTTAAGAAGGATATAAAGGAAGCGGAGAATGAAAAAGAT
The DNA here is from genome assembly GCF_040797585.1 of Clostridium sp. GTDB lineage: Bacteria > Bacillota > Clostridia > Clostridiales > Clostridiaceae > Clostridium_Z. The sequence continues at coordinate 7,204 of NZ_JBFNEO010000038.1, read as the reverse complement.
ATAGCAAAGGCAGTAGAAAAATCCTTAAAAAAATTAGAAAAGGATTCAGAGAAAAAACTTAATGCTCTATATGATAAGTTTAATAAGAATAATTCAACAAAGGATTTAGCTAGTGCTATTAAAAATAATAATAAGGAAGAGATGAAAGAGGCTCTTGATAAATTAAAGAGTGATTTAGAAAAACTTTCAAAGGAAGAGAAAGAAAAGATCTCTAAGGACTTAAGAGAAGGAGAAAATGTTGATAATGAGAGCTTAGCAAAGGCTTTAGATTCCTTATCTAAAAGTTTATCTGAGGGAGATGATGGGGAGTTAACTAAAAGTCTTGCCTCTTTAGAAAGCGCTTTAGAGGATGATGGAAATGAAAGAATGGCTGCAGCTATAGGTAATGGTTTAGGAAATAAAGCAGGATTAGGATCATCAAAGGGATCAGGCAGTGGAGCAGGAAAAGGATCAGGAGCTGGTAGTGGATCAGGAAAAGGATCAGGAACTGGTAGTGGAGCAGGATCTGGTAGTGGTAATGGAAGTGAAGGCATCTCAGAATATGGATCAGGCATATCCAATAAATCACCAGGTCAGGGGTCAGAAGGTGAATATGAGAAGGTATTTAAGCCCAGTAGGATAGGCGGAGAGGGAGAAAAAGAAATTTTAAATGGAAAAATAAATAATAAAGGAAAAGGTCAAAGTTCCTTATCAGATAAACGAGGGGTAGGGTCTCTAGGAGAAATGATCCCTTATAATGAAGTTATTGGGGAATATAGTGAAAAGGCTATGGAGGATATAGAAGATTTTGATATACCGGAGGGAATGAAAGATCTCATAAAATCTTATTTTTCTTCTCTAGAAGATTAAAATTAGGGGGACATAAATATGAATATTGAAGAAAAAAATATAAAGGAAGTTTTAGATAAGATAGATAAGGTAAAGAAAGAAGTAGGAAAGGCAATAATAGGGCAAAAGGATATAGTAGAGCAGGTGCTAATAGGAATATTTACAGGGGGTAATATCTTATTAGAAGGATCTCCAGGTCTTGGGAAGACTCAGTTAGTAAAGACTCTATCTAAGGTAATGGATTTAGACTTTTCAAGAATACAATTTACACCAGATTTAATGCCGGCAGATGTAGTTGGTACAAATATCATAGTAAAGGATGAGAAGGGAAATAGTAAGTTTCAGTTTGAAGGGGGACCTATATTTTCAAATTTAGTGCTAGCAGACGAGATAAATAGAGCTACTCCTAAAACTCAGTCTGCTCTTCTTGAGGCTATGCAAGAGCATACAGTAACAGCAGGGAATAACACTTATAATCTTAAGGAACCTTTTATGGTATTAGCCACTCAAAACCCTATTGAAATGGATGGGACTTATCCTCTTCCAGAAGCACAGCTAGATAGATTCTTGTTTAAGCTATATGTACCTTTTCCGAACCTTTCAGAGTTAAAGGAGATAATGAATATAACAGTTAACTCTAAGGGAGAAGATATAGAAAAGGTCTTAAGTGGAGATGAAATATTAAAAATAAGAGAAATATTAAAGAAGATACCAATGTCAGAGGCAGTGGAAGAATATGCATTAAAGGTAGTGCTAGCTACTCATAATGAGTATGAAAATGCACCAGAAATAAGTAAAAAATATATAAGATATGGAGCAAGTCCAAGAGCGGCCCAAGCTATAATAGCTACATCTAAAGTTAAGGCAGCCCTGGAGGGAAGATATAATGTAGCTTTTGATGATATTAAATATGTTGCATATCCTGCACTGAGACATAGATTTTTCTTAAATTATGATGCCTTAGCAGATGGGATTAAGACTGAAGATATAATTGAGGAAATTCTGAAAAGCCAAATGGAGTAGAGTTATGAATGAGAAAATATTTGATGGTGATTTTTTTAAGAAACTTGAAGGGATAGCCCTTCATTCCTCCTTGATTATGAATGATGGTGCACTTGGGGGGCGTAAGTCTAAAAGTAAAGGAAGTTCTGTAGAGTTTTCAGATTTTAGAGAATATGTTCATGGAGATGATTTTAGAAGAATAGATTGGAGAGCCTACGGAAGATTTGAGAAGCTTTTTATAAAGCTTTTTATGGAGGAAAGGGAGGCTTTTGTAAATATATTTTTAGACTGTAGTAAGTCTATGGGGTTTAAGGAGGAGTCTAAGGGAATAATGGCACTAAGGCTTAGTGCTGTGTTTTCCTATATAGCTTTAAATAATCTAGATAGAGTATGTGTAAATAAAATGGTAAATAAGGAGATAATAGCATCTCCTAAGTATATGGGAAAAGGGATGTTTAATAGCCTTATAGACTTTTTAAAAGAAACGGAATTTAAGGGAGAGAGTGAACTCGCTTACTCATTAAAAAGAAAAAACATAAGTAGTAAAGGAATATCCATAATTATAACTGATGGATTTCTAAAGGATAATTTAGATGAAGCTATAAATTATCTTATGTACAGAAAGCAGAAAATCTTATTTTTGCATGTTCTCCATGAGGAAGAGTTAAGACCAAAACTTAATGGAGAACTTACTTTAAAGGATAGTGAGACAGGGGAGAAGGTAATAGTAAGCCTTAATGGAAGGGTTATAAAAGCATATAATAAGAGGCTTAATTCTTTTATTTCTCATATTAAAGATAAGGTGAAGAAATCAGGAGGAAATTATATTCAAATAAATTCAGAGGATTCTTTAGATAAAGTAATCTTTGAGAATTTTACTAAGGAGGGGATAATATGACGTTAGCTGATACAAAAGGCCTATGGTTCTTATTATCCATACCCCTATTTATATTAATGTATATTTTAAAACAAAAGGTTAAAGAGGAAGAGGTTCCAAGTCTTTATCTATGGAAGGAAGTTATAAGAAATAATGAAGCAAGAAGACCCTTTGATAAATTAAGAAAAAATATACTGTTTTTTATACAGTTCCTTCTAATATTACTTTTAATATTATCTATAGCAAATCCCTATATGTCTATGAAAGGAAGAGGGGAAGAGGATTTAATATTAATTATAGATACTTCAGGAAGTATGAAGGCAGTAGATAGTAATGGAAAGTCTAGATTTGACTTAGGAAAGGACCATGCCTCTGACATAGTAAAAGACTTATCTAAGACCACAGCTATAACCCTTATATCTAGCGGAGGAAGTAATAAGGTAGAAATATCAGCATCAAGAGATAAGGGAGAGGTATTAGCAAAAATAAAGGCATTAGAACCTAGTAATGAAAAAGGAGATATTGGAAATTCATATTCTCTTTTAAAATCCTTAAGTAATGAGATGAAAACTTATAATATAGTAGCCATAAGTGATGAGAATATAGATTTTAAAGACTTAAAAGGAAGAGTGATTAATCCATCAAAATCATCTGATAATCTAGCTTTAGATTTTATATCAAACTCTCAAAAGGGAGAAGCTATAAAGGTTATGGCTAGGATAATAAACTATGGAGCAGAGGATGAAACAACAGATGTAAGTCTTTATGGAGATGAAAAGCTTATAGATGTAAAAACCATAGATGTTAAAAAGGGAGAAACTAAAAATATATATTTTGATGACTTCAAGGATAATTATAATACTTTATGGGCTGAAATAAGTAAGAAGGATTCATTAGATGAGGATAATAGAGTATATTCTGTGTTTAAAAGTAAGACTGCCTCTAAGGTTATGCTTTTTACAGATAAGAATGTATTCCTAGAGAAGGCATTAAGTGGACTTAAGGATATAGAGGTTTACAAGGGAAAGGATATAGATGATATACCAAAAGGATATGATTTATATATTTTTGATGGACAGGTTCCTGGAACTATTAATGATGATATAAATGCTCTATTCATAGATCCAGATGATGATACAAAACTTTTTAAGCTAAGTGGATCTTATGAGGGACAAGAGTATAGGCCAGATAATCATAATATAACTAAATTTATGAGTAAGTCTTCTTTTATTGCGTCTAAATATAATACTTTAGAAAAGCCCCATTGGGGAGAGAGTATTTTCACCTCAGACAATAACACATTAGGGTTTGTAGGTATGGAGAATGGGAGAAAGATAGGGGTTTTAGGGTTTGACTTGCATAATACGGATTTACCTTTAAAACCAGAGTTTCCTATACTTATGAATAATTTAGTCTCATATATGATGGATAGAAACTTTATGAGTAAAAGAAGTTTTTATGCTGGAGAGAAGATAAGCCTAGATGTTAATAGTGGAGCAAAAGAGGTGAAAGTAAAAACTCCTTCCTCTAAAACTATAGATTTAGATATTAATAAGGGTCTCTATATACTAGGAGAAGAAGTTGGAGTATATGAAGTTACACAAAGAGTAGATGAGGAGGATGTAAGATATAATTTTGTAGTTAACTTTCCTAGGGAAGAAAGTAATATTTCAATTAAAGGAGAGGAAGCTAATAATATAACAAATAATGAAATAGATATAAGAGTTTCAAGAAGCATACAGAGTTATTTAATAATAGCCATATTATTAATACTTATGTTTGAATGGTTTGTATACACGAAGGGAGAGGAACTATGGGGATACAAATAGGAAATCCATATATACTTTTAGCTATACCAGTTCTTATAGCTCTAGTTATAATATGTGCAATGTTCTCCCAAAGCTTAGATAGAGATAAGAAAATTCAGGGGATAGTTATAAGGTCAATTATAATAATTCTTTTGATATTCTCCTTAAGTGGATTTAAACTTTATTGGGATGTAGATAAAGTAAGTACAATTTTTCTTTTAGATTCATCAGATTCTACTTATTCAAACCGTTTAGATATTGAAAAGTTTGTAGAAGAATCTTTAGAAAGTAAAGGAAGTAAGGATTTCGTTGGGGTTATATCCTTTGGAGAAAATGCTCAAATAGAAAATTTTATATCTAAGGAGCCATCTTTTAAAAAAATAGAGGGAAATATTCTTGGGAGCTACACTAATATAGAAGGAGCCATAAATTCAGCAGTATCCTTATTTCCTAATGATTCTAAAAAAAGGCTAGTTATATTAAGTGATGGGGAAGAAAATAAAGGTCTTGGGCAAAGAACCATAGATACTTTAAAGGAACAAGGTATAGAGGTTAAAGTAGTTAAATCTGAGAAGAATTTAGGAAAAGAAGTAGCAGTTGAAGGTTTATCTATACCAGAAAAACTTAATATGGGACAAGAGTTTGATGTAGTTATAAATATAAATAGTACAACTACAAATAAGTCAAAATTACATTTATATAATGGAAGAGAAAAAATAGGGGAAGAAAGTGTAGATCTTCAAAGTGGGGACAATAGATTTGTATTTAAGGATAAGGCAACAAGTGGAGGATTTAAATCTTATAAGGTTGTATTAGATCCAGAGGAAGATAATGAAAGAAGAAACAATGAAGCAGTTGCCTTTGTAAATGTAACAGATACTCCAAAGGTATTAGTTATAGAGGACAAAGAGGGGGAGAGCGTTGGAATCTCTGAGGTTCTTAAAAAATCTCAAATGGAGTATAAAGTTATAAGGTCTCACTTAGCACCAAGAACCCTTGAAGATATGATGGTGTATAAGTCCATAATAACCTGTAATGTTTCAGCTGAAAATTTAAATAATGGATTTATGACCAATATAGAAAGTTATGTAAGAGATTTTGGAGGAGGATATATAGCCTTAGGAGGAGATAATTCATTTGCCCTTGGAGGATATTTTGATACTCCCCTTGAAAAAATACTTCCAGTAAATATGGAAATGAAGGGTAAGAAAGAAATCCCTAAGATGAGCCTTATGCTTGTCATAGATAAGTCAGGAAGTATGACAGCAGGTAGTGATGGGATAAATAAAATGGAGATGGCAAAGGAAGCTGCTATAAGGAGCTTAAAATCTCTTAGAAAAGGAAAAGACGAGATAGGAGTTCTTACCTTCGATGGTTCTTATAAATGGGTAGTAGAAAGAACAGTGGTAGATAACCCAGAGGATATTGAAGCAGACATTGGAAGCATAAGGGCTGATGGAGGAACTAGTATATTACCAGCTCTAAATGAGGGATATAGATCTATAAAAGAAAGTGACGCAAAGATAAAACATATAATCTTACTTACAGATGGACAAGCTGAAAGTAGTGGCTATGAACCTGTATTAAAGGAAATAAATGAAAATGAAATAACAGTATCCACAGTTGCAGTAGGATTAGACTCCGATAGAAATCTTCTTGAAAGTATTGCTAAGGAGTGCCATGGAAGATTTTATGAAGTAACAGACTCAAGTAGTATTCCAGCTATCTTTGCTAAAGAGACCATGATGGCTACAAAGAAATATTTAAATAATAGAGAGTTTACTCCTATAGTTTCCTCTAATCATTCAATAATTAAAGGTTTTAATGAAGGATTTCCAAATCTACTTGGATATATGGGAGCTTCAGAGAAGGATAAAGCAAGAAGAATATTAAAAAGTGATGAGGATGACCCAATTCTTACAGCTTGGCAGTATGGTCTTGGGAAAACTGTAGCATGGAATTCAGATCTAACAGGTAAGTGGTCAAAAAATTATACTACTTGGCAAGGTAACTTGAAGCTTTGGCAGAATATAATAAATTACACCATAAGTAATTATAATGAGGATGATTCAATAATATCCTTTACTAATGATGGGGATAAGCTAAATATAAACTTTGAAGATAAAAATAACACTGAGGAATTAGAGACCGTAGCAACCATAGTAAGGCCAGATGGAGAAAAAGTAGATACTAAGCTTTATTCAATATCTCCAGGAAAATATAGTGGGTCCATTGATTTTAAGGATAGTGGAGTTTACATGGTAAATGTTAAATCCACAAAGGATGGAGAAATGGTTACTGCTCAGAATTCTGCTTATGCTATGCAATACTCTCCAGAATATAATATAAAAGATAATAAAAATAATTTATTAGATTTCTTTAATAAAGAAGGAGTAGCATCTTTTATAGAAAGTCCAGAAGATGTATTTAAAGGAGAGTTAAAAGCAAAGAAAGCTTATAAAGACCTTACATTTTTACTAATAGCATTATCTCTTATTATCTTCTTAATAGATATAGCATTAAGAAGATTCAACATAGATATTAGTGACTATGTAAAACCTATGTTGAAAAAGGTAGCTATAAGTAAAAATATTAAGAAGGTAAATATAAAGAAAGAGACTGCCAAAAAGATAATAGTAGAAAATCAGGATGAAAAAAATAAAGTTACTTCTATTAAGAAGAGTAAAAG
>NZ_JBFNEO010000037.1:0-17323 GCF_040797585.1 Clostridium sp. | reverse complement strand
GCTCTCCTCCAGACACCACTTTTTCTAAGGCTTTAATTGGCTCTCCTGGATTTGTAGATATTAAAAACTGAACCCTTGAACATCCATTGCTTTTAATCTCATCTACTAATTCTACATCTATAACAAAGTTACTCTTTTCAAGACCTATATACTTCAGTTCATTAGTTATATTATTCTTTAAAATCTTAGAAAAATCTTCTCTTTTCTTATGAAGTTCTAATCCTATTCTTCTTAATTTTTCTTCTATTAATTTCTTCTCTTCTTCTAACTTTTTGATTATCTCTTCACTATTAACTAGTTCTTCGTACTGATCTTCTAGTTCCTTTTTATATTGTATTAGTTCCCTTATGGAATTTTTTCCATACTTCTTTTTATACCCACCTATAATATATATTCTTCTATTTATTCTTTCTAATTCATCTTCATCATATACTATAGAATCCTTTAAATCTCTTATCTCTCCTATTACCTCTTGAAGGGTAAAGTATATATTTTCTATGGTATCTCCTAAAACTTTAACCTTGTCTACATGATTTTCTACAGACCTTATATCCTTTAAAACCATATTTGTTGAATCGTAAATGGAGTTATTATCATCTCTAGTATCATATAATAATCTATAAGAATTATTAAGTGCAAAACTTATTTTTTCTGCATGGGTAAGAATATTAAACTTTTCTTCAAGTTCCTCTTCTTCTCCTTGAACTAGTTTTCCTTCCTCAATATCCTCAATCTGATATTTTAAATAACTTGAAAGCTTCTCTATATCTTTATTGTCTTTACATCTATATATCTTATTGTTTATTTCTATATACTTACTATATACTTCATCATATTTATATCTAATATCTTTAATCTTATCTATTCCATAATAATCTAAATAGTTTATATGATTACTACTATCTAAAAGATTTTGATTTTCATGCTGGCCATGTATATCTAATAATGTCTCTGATATATTCTTTAGCTTAGAGACCATTAGAGACTTACCATTTACTTTTACAACACTTTTACCACTTTGAAAAGATTCTCTACTTATTATAACTAAATCTTCATAATCCACTTCTAATTCTTTTAATATTTCTTCTGTTTTACTATTCTTAATGGCAAAAATGGCCTCTACAAAAGTTTTTGTCTCTCCTGTTCTTATAAGATCCTTATTAAATTTACCACCTAAAACATAATTAACTGCATCTATTAATATAGATTTACCTGATCCTGTTTCTCCTGAAAGTATATTGAAACCCTGTTCAAAATTAAGAGAAAGGTGTTCTATTAATGCAAAATTATTTATATTTAGTTGAAGTAGCATTTTTTCCCCACCTTAAAATATATTTATTCTATCATTTGATTAATTTTTTCTACTAATTCTTGTGCCTTTTCCTTATTCCTTGTAAGAATAAATATTGTATTATCTCCTGCTATAGTTCCCGCTATCTCTACAGGATTCAATATGTCCAATGCTTCCGCTGCTCCTCCTGCCGCTCCTGATATGGTTTTAATAACAACAAAATTATCTACACACTCAGCATTAAGCACAGTGTTAGAAAATATATTTACAAGCTTACTAGAAAAGTCTTTAATATCCTTTTCTACAGTGACATACTTATACTTACCATTAGGTGCAAGAACCTTTGCCAGTTTTAAATTTTTTATATCTCTTGACACTGTAGCTTGAGTTACATCAAAACCAGAAGCTTTTAATTCCTCTGCAAGTTCTTCTTGTGTTTCAATATCTTTAGAATTTATTATCTCTAAAATCTTTTTATGCCTTATTGATTTCAATTTTTATCACCTGCACATTCCATTGTTCTCCATAATATTTTGTTTCTTAATATGGAAAAATAGTCATAGTCATTTAATCTAATAAGTTGACAATAATTTTTACTTTTGGTTATGCTAATCTCTTCTATGCCATCAAGTTTAGTAGCCTCTTGTCCATCCACTGTAAGAAAGACACTTTCGTTTCCTTTCTTAACCTTTATGTTTAATACATCCTTTGCTGGAAGTATTAAAGGCTTTATTCCTTGGGTATGTGGACATATTGGCGTAAGCTCAAGGACATCTAAGGTTGGGAAAATGATTGGACCTCCTGCAGATAAGGAATAAGCTGTAGATCCTGTAGGAGTGGATATTATTACCCCATCAGCCATAAATGATCCATAAAAAACATTATTTACTTCTATATCATGTCTTATCATTCTAGATAAGGTTCCCTTTGCTATTACTATATCATTTAAAGCGTTAAAAGAAAAAATATGGTTATTCTTTTTAAATTTACAGCTTAGCATTGTTCTTTTTTCTATGGAAAACTCATTGTTAGCAATTCTTTTTATTGCTTCCGTGAATCCTGATACCTCTACAGCAGTTAAAAATCCTAATGTTCCTATATTTACTCCTAGTATAGGAATATTAAATCTACTTACCTCTCTAGATGTACTGAGCATTGTACCATCTCCACCTAAAGATATTATAAAATCTAAATCTTTTGATGATTGATTTTCTAGATTCTTAGAATCCTTAAAAATAACTACATTACACTCCATATGAGTATTTATTATTTTTAAGATTTCATCTAAAATCTTTCCATCCTTATCCTTTGAAGTATTTATATTCAAGCCAATATTTTTCATAATTTTCACCAACCATTTATAAAATTAGAGTTCCTTATGGGATAATTCCACCACCTGGTCAATTCTATCCATGGTAAAATTACTTATATACTGTTCATTCTTTGTAAAATAAACTAAAAACTCTCTATTACCCTCTGGGCCCTTTATTGGAGAATAATCTACATCAATAACTTTAACTTTTTCAGTTATTAAAAATTCAATTATATTATTTATTACTTCCTTATGAGTGGAGGCCTCCCTTACCACTCCTTTTTTTCCTACCTTTTCTCTTCCTGCTTCAAATTGAGGTTTTATTAAAGCAACAACCTCTCCATTTTCTTTAAGAAAATTTAAAACTACTGGAACCACCTTTTTTAAAGATATGAAGGATACATCTATGCTAGCAAAATCTATTTCTTCTCCAAGCTGCTCCTTTTCTACATATCTTATATTGGTTCTCTCCATGCATACAACCCTTGGATCTGTTCTAAGCTTCCAAGCAAATTGTCCATATCCAACATCTACTGAAAAAACTTTTCTTGCATGATTCTGGAGCATACAGTCTGTAAATCCTCCAGTTGACGCTCCAATATCCATGCATACCTTATCCTTTAGTTCTATATTAAATTTATTTATAGCTTTTTCAAGCTTTAGTCCACCACGACTGACATAGGGCAGAGTTTCTCCTCTAAATTCTATATTAGCATCCCTACTAACCTTTTCTCCAGACTTATCTACTCTTATATCATCTACAAAGACCTTTCCGGACATTATACCTGCCTTTGCTTTTTCTCTTGAAGAAAATATACCCTTCTCAACTAAAAGTATATCTAATCTTTCCTTTGATTCTGCCATTGTAATCTCCTTATTCTATGGTTTTTAAAATCTCTTCTGCTATTCCCTCTGGATGAAGATTAAACATTCTATAAAGGTTATCTAAATCTCCATGAGGAACAAACTTATCAGTAAAACCTAAGTTTTTTATGTTAACTTTTCCATTTACTTTGTTTATATAGCTTAAGATACTTTCACCAAGTCCCCCTGCTATTACATTATCTTCTATAGTTATTATATTATAATTTTTTTCACTTAAATCTTTTATCATATTATAATCTAATGGTTTTATAAAGGAAGCATTTATAATCATAGGATTAATTCCTTTACTATTTAATATCCTCTTTGCTAGAATAGCATGCTGTACCATCTTTCCTGTAGATATTATAGCTATATTCTCTCCTTCATCTATGACTTCCCATTTTCCCTTAGATATGACTTTCATAGGAGATAAATCCATGTCTTTAAGATCTCCTCCTCTAGGATATCTTATAGCTATTGGTCCTTCATTATAGTCTATGGCCCAATTTAACATTCCTTTTAACTCTTCCACACATTTAGGAGCCATTATAGTAATATTCGGTACTGGGTTTAAATAAGATATATCAAATACTCCTTGATGAGTTTCTCCATCTTCCCCTACAATACCAGCCCTATCTATGGCGAAAACCACAGGTAAATTCTGTATACACACATCATGAATAACTTGATCATAAGCCCTTTGAAGGAATGTTGAATATACAGCAAAAACTGGTTTCATTCCCTCACTTGCAAGTCCAGCAGCTAAAGTAGCCCCATGTTGCTCTGCTATTCCTACGTCAAAAAATCTATCTTTATATATTTTAGAAAAGTTTTTAAGTCCAGTACCATCTGGCATAGCAGCTGTTATAGCTACAACTCTATTGTCTTTTTCAGCTATACTTATCATCTCTTCTCCAAAAGCAGATGAATAAGTTTTTCCACTGCTTTTACCTAAAATCTCTCCACTTTCACAATCAAAAGGACCTACTCCATGATACTTATTAGGATTTTCTTCTGCAACCTCATATCCTTTACCCTTTTGAGTTAATGTATGAATTATAACTGGTCCATCTATCTCCTTTGCTGCTGAAAGAACTTCACTGACCTCTTTTATATTATGACCATCTATAGGTCCTAAATATTTTATTCCCATCTCTTCAAAGAGCATACCTGGCATTATCATTTGCTTTATACCATCTTTTATCTTATTTAAAGAAGATACAATATTCTTACCAAATACAACTTTCTCTAAGGTATTATTAAAATCATTTTTTATCTTTCTATAACCAGGATCCATTCTAAGCTTACTAAAGTAGCTTGAAAGTCCTCCTACATTTTGTGATATAGACATTTGATTGTCATTTAATATAACTATCATCTTTGTCTTATTAAATCCTAAATCATTTAAAGCCTCTAGAGCCATACCTCCCGTAAGGGCCCCATCTCCTATTACAGAAATCACATTAAAATCTTGTTTTTTTATATCTCTAGCCCTTGAAATTCCCAGTCCCGCAGATATGGAAGTACTACTATGACCTGTTTCAAAGCAATCATATTTACTTTCACACCTTTTTGGAAAACCACTTAATCCTTGAAATTTTTTAAGACTACTAAATTGTTCTCTTCTTCCTGTAAGAATTTTATGTACATAGCTTTGATGTCCTACATCCCATATAATCTTATCTTCTTCTATATTAAAAACCTTGTAAAGGCTTATAGTAAGTTCTACAACTCCAAGATTAGATGCTAGATGTCCTCCAGTCTTAGAAAGGCTATGTATCAAAAATTTTCTTATATCCTCCGATAAGTCCTGAAGCTCATTTGAAGACATTAACTTTATATCACTAGGACTTTTATATCTATCTAATACTTTATACATATGACTCCTATCCTTTTCTTTATAATTTTAGAAATTTCTTTCTAAAAGCATCTTCGTAAGTCTTTCCATTTCTTTTGTATCCCCATTTAAGCTTTTAAGATCTTCTATACATTGATTTGTAAGGTCACTACACTTTTTTATACATTCATCTAAACCAAAAAAAGTTATGAAATTACTTTTTTGATTATTTATGTCACTGTTAGCTGTTTTTCCTAAAGTATTTGTATCACCAGTTATATCTAAAATATCATCCTTGATTTGAAATGCAAGGCCAAGCTTTTCCCCGAAGGAATCTAAGATTTTAAGATCATCTTCCTTAGCCTCTCCCATAATGGCTCCAGATAATATTGAAGCTTTTATAAGAGCTCCTGTTTTATTCTTATGCATATATAAAAGTTCATCAAGGTCAATATTTTTGCCTTCACTTAATATATCTACAACTTGACCTCCTATCATTCCCTCTACCCCTGAACTCTCACTTATTAGGTATCCTGCCTTTAAAGCCTTCTCTCCATATTTTAATCCCATCTGAAATAAAATATTCATGGCCTCATTTAAAAGTCCATCTCCAGAAAGCACTGCAATTGCTTCACCATAAACCTTATGATTAGTTGGCTTTCCTCTTCTTAGATCATCATTATCCATGGCTGGAAGATCATCATGAATTAAAGAGTAGGTATGTATCATTTCCATAGAAATTGCCATAGGCATTATATCTTTATAGTTATCATTATATAAACTATAAGATAAAAGTAAAAGCATTGGTCTTATTCTCTTTCCTCCAATCCTCATACTATAGCCCATAGAATCATATATAAGCTTATTATAATTATTGTTCCCCTTAAAATAGCTATCAATACACTTATCAATGTCTTCTTTTAAGCATTCTAAATTAATCATAACTCCTCACCAAAAACCTCTTCATTATCATTATTTAAAACATTTATTTTCCCTTCCATATTATTCAATATGGTATATAATTTATTACAAAGCTTTACCCCTTCTTCATAGCTTTTCATGGACTCCTCAAGAGGTTGCTCATTATTTTCCATTCCATTTACAATATCTTTAAGCTTATTTAAAAGCACCTCATAATTTTCACTTTTCTTAGCCATAAAATCCTCCTAATAGGCTTTTACTTAGATATAAATGTTCCTTTAATTTCTCCATCCTTTAGAACTATGTTTATATCAATATCTTCCTTAAAGTCTTCTTTAGATGTAAGAACATTTTCCTCACTTTTTATTATAGCATACCCTTTATTTAATATATTTAGTGGGTTATGTGCCATAAGAAGAGAGTTTAAATTATTTATCTTATTTTTCTCATAATCTATATTTCTAAGCATTAGTGAATTTAAAGACTGTTTAAGTCTTATTAAATTTTCGTATTCATTGATTAAATAATTTTTAGGACTATTATAGTCTAAGTTTCTTTTTAATAAATCTAAATTAAACTTTTTATCCTTTAATATATTTAAAATTTTATCTTTTAATATATCTCGTGTACCATCTATTTCATTATTTAAACTATCTAATGAAGGAACCACTATTTCAGCAGCAGCAGATGGTGTTGGGGCTCTTCTATCACTTACAAAATCTGCAATAGTAAAATCTGTCTCATGTCCTATTCCTGTTACTATAGGAATTTTTGAATTAAAAATAGCATAGGCTAATTTCTCATCGTTAAAGGCCCATAGTTCCTCTATAGATCCTCCTCCTCTAGCAAGTACTATTACATCTATATCCTTAATTTTATTTAAGGCTTTGATCCCCTGTATTATATTCTCACTGGCGTCTTTTCCTTGAACGAGAGATGGATAAATAAGTAGAGACATTGACTTATTTCTTCTCTTTGTAACATTTATTATGTCCCTAATTGCCGCTCCCGTCGGAGAAGTTATTACCCCTACTCTTCTAGGGTAAAGAGGAAGAGGCTTTTTATGCTCCTCTTCCATAAGCCCCTTTATTTTTAGATTATCCTTTAGTTTTAAGAAGGCTTGGTACAAGTCTCCAAGCCCTTCTTTTTTTATTTCATCACAATATAACTGATAGCTTCCCTCTTTAGTATAAGTTCCTACTCTTCCCTTAATTTCAACCTTCATTCCCTCTTCAATAGTAAAATTCACACCTTTTGCCCTATCTTTAAACATAACACAATTTATCTTAGATAAATCATCCTTTAAAGAAAAGTACATATGACCACTACTATGAAGCTTAAAGTTTGAAATTTCTCCTTTTATGGATACATTATTAAGAATAATATCACTATCTATTATTCTTTTAATATAATTATTTAAAGCTGAAACAGTTAAAGTTTTAATATACATTCTTCTCCCATGCCTCACATGTATTCTTTATTAAAAGGGTTGTGGTTACTGCACCAACCCCTCCTGGTACTGGTGTTAAATATCCTGCTTTATTAATTACCTTTTCAAAATCTACATCCCCTGTGATCTTTCCATCTACTGAGGAGGTTCCTACATCTATTACTATTGCCCCTTCTTTCACAAAAGAATCATCCACAAAATGAGGTCTGCCTATAGCAACCACAAGAATGTCTGCATTTTTACATATCTCCTTCATATTTTGTGTTCTTGAATGGCATATAGTTATAGTTGCATTCTCATTTAAAAGAAGTTGAGATACTGGCTTTCCAACTATGTTACTTCTTCCTATAACAACTGCATTTTTTCCTTTAATATCTATTCCTGTACTCTTTATAAGATGAAGAACACTTCTTGGAGTACATGGAACAAAAGCCTCTTGTCCCTTATAGAATTTGCCGTTATTATAATCTGTTAATCCATCTACATCTTTTTTAGGAGAAATAGAATTAGTTATTAGAGCCTCATTAAAACCTTTAGGAAGTGGTAGTTGAAGCATTATTCCATCAACAGTTTTATCCTCATTTAATTTTTTAATTAAGTCTATTAATTCCTCTTCCTTTACGTTTTCCTCTAAGAATATAGCCTTACTCTCTAAACCTAGCTTTTCACAAAGTTTTCTTTGGTTATTTAGATAGTATATAGATCCTCCATCATTTCCAACTAAAATTGTAACAAGACAAGGTACCCTATACCCTTTATTCTTTGCTTCTTCAATGGTTCTCTTTAGTTCCCCTCTTATTTCTTCTGCTATAATCTTTCCACTAATAACCTCTCCCATTGTGATCCTCCTTTTAATTATTTTTTGCTATTTTATCAAGAACTCCATTAATAAATTTAATAGAGGACTCATCAGAATATTTTTTTCCAAGCTCTACTCCTTCATTTATAGCTACTTTAAAAGGTATATCTTCTTCAAATAATATTTCGTATGTACATAATCTTAATATAGAAAGATTTACTTTAGAAATTCTTTGAATTTTCCAATTAACTAGATGCTTTTCTATATTCTCATCAATTTCTTTTATATTTTTATTAACTCCATAGATTACCTTATTTATATATACCATATCCAAATCATTTATATTATAATCTGTATTCTCTTTAAAATTCTCTATAAGGTCTATTGGTTCCTCTTTTTTTATTGCATTTTCAAATAAAAGCTCCATTGCTACTTCTCTTGATCTCTTTCTATTCATGGTTTCCTCCTACAAATATGTATTATAAATTTCATATATAAAATTATACTATATTATTTATATTATCAACGAAATTTATTTCAAAATATACTTATTTTTCCTGAAAATTTTCTAGAATCAATTAAACACCCTCTTTATAAAGAGGGTGTTTATAAATTACTTATCATTATTAGCTGCTATTTTCTGAACAACTATATGTTGAACAAATATATTCACACTAGATACCTTTAAACCTGTCATAGCTTCCACAGTTTTTTTAACATTATCTTGAACTGCATTTACTACTTCAGGAATATTTATACCATAATCTACCCCAATAGCCATCTCAATAGATGTGCTTTCCTCTTCTACAGTTACCTTAACACCCTTAGTGCTGCTTTTTTTACCAGTTAATAATTGGGTAATTCCACCTGTAAGGCCTGGATTCATACCAACAACACCTTTTATCTCTGAAGCTGCTATGGCGGCTATAACGCTTATTACCTCATCAGATATTTTAACAATTCCTATATTGTAATCGTCCCTGTTTAATTCATCCATAGAACAACCCTCCTGCATTTGCATAGCAAAACTTGCTAATCTTAGGTTCATTATATCAAATATCTTTATATTTTACAATTAGTTATTCTCTTGTTTCTATTTCCACATTTTTAATTTTGCTGGTACCTACTACAGTGTCCTGAATTTGTTTTCTTTGTTTTTCATCAAGCTGTTCCTTATTTTTAACTATTATATTAACTCCACTTTTATCATCTTGTATTAAACATAAAACATCATTAAATCCTTTACTCTTTAAAGCTAATTCTATACTACTTTCTTGACTTCTTTTTTCTGCAAGAACCTTTTGATTACTAGCAGCCTCATCTCTTTTTTCCTTAGATACATTTTGGTTGTTAGATATGTTTGAGAAATCTTGCTCTTTCTTAGAGTCCCTCTTATCTTTCTCAAGTCTTGCATTAGTAAAGAAGTCCTCATCATCCTTATCTTCTCCTAGATTAGCTGCGGGTTTACCTATGTTCCACTCATTTCCTGCTATCTGATCTACTGGTCCATTAATCTTTGCTGCTGATACCCCCGCTAGTACAATTAGTGCAAGTAACGCTAAAATTATACCTGCTTGCTTTTTATTCATACAATCTCCTCCCATCTTTTTCTCTTTAAAAATATATGCTACTTTTTCATGGAATATACATTAACTTTATGCTCTGGAATATTATATAAAGCTGATACAGTTTTTGTTATCTTATATTGAAGCTCTTTATTCTCTGCTCCTTCAGCTACTATAACTACTCCTGAAACCTTTGGATTTAATGTTTTTAATATAAAAGGCTCATTATTTTTTCCATCATTTGTTATCACAACTTTATTTCCATTATTATTTTGAGTATTAACTCTGGTTCCTCCTGAAGTATCCTTCTCCTCTGTTTTACTAATAGAGTTATTATTATCCATAGCAGGAACATGTTCAGTACTACCTTCAAAGGAAATCATAACTTCTACTTTTCCAATTCCACTTATATTGCTTAATATATATTTAAGTTGATTCTTTTGTGTTTGTTCATAAGTACTTAAATTTTCATCCTTACTCACCTCCTTATTCTCTACATTCTCTGGTGTGGCAGCTACCCCCTTAGTATTAGTATTAGAATTAAAAAAGCTACCAATCATAAGCACTAATATACCTACCAATAATACAATTAATATATTGTAAAAGTTTTTCTTTAGTCCTTTGCTCTCTAAAGTTTTTAGGAATTTTTTTAAATCCATAAACTTTCCCCCTATTTACCATCTATTTTATATAGTGTTATATTTTTTTCACTTATATTTAAACTATTACTTACATAAGTAATTATTCCTTTTTCCTTTTCTCCATACTCTACTCCCTCTTTCTCTAAGGGAGTATCTGCACTTATATGAACTTTTTTTATAGGTTTAATTGAAGTATTTTTCCCTAAGCCTATGTTAATGTTTTCAATGTAAAAACTTTCCTCTTTATATCCTCCTTTTACACTAACTTCAAAATTATCCTTAGGATATTTATCCTTAAGCAGTTTTTCACAAGATTTCGCTATATTATTTTCAAAATTCTTAAGAGTTGTAGCTATATTCTTCTCCTTATACGCCTCTTTAGATAGAGACTTTTCTTCTAAAATACTGTCATAACTATTTAAATAATTCTTTATATCTACATTGCTTCCAGTAAAAACCTTAAGTATTGGATTTATTATCACTGTCATTAGAATTAATCCTAGAACAAATCGACTATATTTCTTCATGGAATTATCAGGTAAAATTAGCTCCACTGCAGTTATAAAAATTACTGTTACACAAATACTGGTTATCCATTCCTTTAATATACTCATATCTTCATGCTCCTATTATGAATTTCCCTGCCGAGGCCATTATGGCAATCATTACAAAAAACATTACTGATAGGCTTATAACACAAGACATTATTAATATTAATGACTCTCCAGCAGAAGTTATGCAATTTACTATACGCTCATCGCTTATAGGCTCTAGTAATGCTCCTGTTAACTTATATAACATAGCCATTAGGAAAATCTTAACTATCGGGGCCAGTATTATAAGAATTAGTATAATAAAGCCTATGGTACTTAGTGCATTTTTTAATATAAGTGAGTAACCTGCAACAGTAGCTATGGCATCTGATAAAGCCTTCCCAACTATAGGGATAAAGTTGTCCACTGCAAATTTAGCAGTTTTAGCTGTTACTGCATCTAAAGTGGTAGCAGTAATTCCCCTTATGCCAAGAACCCCTATAAATATAGTCATAAGGATACCTTGACTTATTAAAACTACTTGCTTCATGAGCTTTGCAAGCTTTGATATTTTATAATCTTTAGAGATGTTATTTACAAATTGAAGAACAAAAACCATAAGTATAAGAGGTATTATAAAATCTATATATATCCTTGGTGCTATATTTACTGCTCCAAGGACTATAGGATCCATGGTAGCGGCCTCAGTTATTCCTCCTACAGATAAAAGTAGCATGAATAATACAGGGATCAAGGCTGCCATAAAGTTAGTTATATCTGTTATAGTGGTCTTTACTAAGTCTAAAGCTAATAAAAAACTTTTAGAAAGAACTATTATAAGCAAAGCATAACACGCAAAATATGCTATATTGGATAAACTTTCATTATTAAATGCACTTTGAAGGTTTTTAATTAATGCACAAATAGTTCCTATTACTATAACAAGGACCATAAGTTTTGTTGTAGCTATTACTTCTTTAAATACCAACTTTTTTATTACATTCTTAAAACTTTTAATGGATATATTCCCTTCCCCATCTTCAATATAGCTTTTCACAAATTCCTTAGGATTCAATTCATTTAATAGTTCATCTTCAAACTTCATATTTGTTATATAATTATAAAGATCATCTATTTTCTTCTCAGTATCCTCCTCTAATTGAATATTTTCCTCCTCTGTTTTGTTATTTTTTCTCTCTTCATCAACCCCATAAGCTGGTATGGAAAAAAGAGTAATAAAAACTATTGTTAAAATCAGTATCTTACTTTTTATATTCATATTCATCACCTACATTATCTTAAGAATTGCATCTAATACTGCCATAAGTATAGGTATTGCAAGAACAAGAATTAGAACTTTTCCTGAAAGCTCAACCTTTGATGCTAAGCTTCCTGCTCCAGCGTCTTTACATATATCACTGCAAAAGGAAGCTATATAAGCTATTCCTATTATTTTCAGTACAGTATTAAGATACATAGTATCTATATTAGCTTTAATGGACATATTGTTTAAAAAATTAATTATTCCATTAATTTTAGGAGTTAAAAATATAAGTATCATAATAGATACCACAATGGATATCTGAATCCCTAAATCATCTCTTTTAGCATTCTTCATAAGAATTATAAGAAATAGTGCTATTAGAATAAAACCAGCAATCTTAAGTATTTCCATGGCTTCACCTAGAACATAAACATGGTCTTTACAGAATCAAAAAGTTTTGCAATCATTGTTATTATCATAATTAATATAATTACAATACCTGCAATATTTGTCATAGTTGCCACATCATCTTTTCCACTACTTTTTAAAACTTTTTCTAATATTAAAAGCACTATTCCTATTCCACCTATTTTAAAAAGCATATTGTAATCAAGCATATACTCTCCCCCTTATTTAGATTTATTATATTAGGAAAATTACAATGGTAAGGCCTATTGAAACACCGAGGGCTCTATACATTTTTGAGCTTTTCAGTGCCTCCTCATGAGCCTCTCTTATTCTAACTTTTAGCTCACTACTAGTTAAGGAAAATATTTTTTTATGTCCCTCCCTATCTATTGTCCCTAGATTTTTAGAAAGATTTAATAGTATGTTTTTATCTCCTTTATTTAAAGATAAAAAATCTTTGTACTTCTCTAAAGATTTATATAGAGCCTCATATACCCCATCCACTTCTCCATTTGAAAGAAGAGTAGCTGCAAATATAAATATATTTTTTATATTTCCCTTGTTTTTTTCTCCTATGGATAGAAATGCATAAGGAAGGGGCTCTTGTATGTATAATATTTCATTTTCAAGATCAACTAATGCTCTTTCTAAATCTTTAAGCTCTTCTTCCCTCTTTAAAAAACTCTGCCCATATATGAATCCTCCTAAGGTACAACCAATTAATATTAGGGAAAAGCCTATTATCCTAAAAATCATTTTTTTCACCCCATACTACTTTATTACTGTCCATATCATAAACATACTCTATGGTGGATATGCCTCGTCTATTACTTAAAACTATGGCTTTTTTAAATACTTTGTTATCTATAAGATTTAAAAAAACTTTTCTTCTAAATAAATCCTCTACCCCATATCCATGAATAGTAGTTATAACATTTACTCCTGAATTCATGGCAAGAACTATACTTTCCATATCTTTTTCTATTCCTATTTCATCGCATATTATAATATCTGGAGATAATGCTCTTATTGCCATAATAACTCCTTCACTTTTAATACAACCATCATATACATCAGTTCTTATCCCCACATCTAATTGAGGTACTCCAAGATAAGAAGCAGCTATTTCACTTCTTTCATCAATTAAGCTTATTTTCTTTCCTCCTATATTCTCATATCCATTGGAAATAATCCTACATATATCCCTTAAAAGGGTAGTCTTACCACACTTAGGTGGAGATATTATTATGGTGTTTTCAAGGGACTTATTCTTCACTATAAAGGGCATTAGTTTCTTTCCACATCCTATAACTTCTCTGCATATACGTATATTTATAGAGGATATATTTTTTATTGTCTTTACACTATTATTCTCAATAATGCAGCTTCCGCTAATTCCAACTCTATGTCCTCCTTTAATTGTTATATATCCTTGTCTTAGCTCTTCCTCAAAAGCATAAATTGAAAAATTGCTAATTCTTTTTATAAGACTTTTAAGATTTTCAGAAGATACATTATAGGATGTTATAACTTCTTTTTCTCCTAACTGAAAGGTTAAAGGCTTATTGGCTCTAAGTCTTATTTCTTGAAGATATGATAAATCATCTCTCCCTTTTAAGTTTTCTAGAATCTCCTTTGGTAAAATTTCTAAAACCTCATTAAAGTTTTTATTCATAAACTGGCTACGAACTTTGCAGTTCTCTCTAGCCTTCACCTCCCTTCATATCTAATTTTTATTTTAAATAAGGGAAAAATATTACTACTTTTTAAAAATATTTAATAACATTTTTTTCTTTCTTGAATATAATATGTCTCTACAAATAAGATATTTACCTAACTTTCGTTTTAATACCAATCTTTAATTTTAAAATAAAAATTAGATCCTTTAATTAATTAAAGGATTTCTTTAAAAAACTCTGTGCCCTTAATTTATAGATAAATTAATTTTTCAAAAAAATAATAGACATCCTAGTTTCTACTAGGATGTCTATTATTTAGACTTTAATATTATATTATTTTGGCAACAAGGACATGGTACCCTATTATCATCTTCCATAAGATTTTTCTCTACATATATAATCTCATTACAGTTATTGCACTGTACTTCGGAATATTCTTCTTCAACCTCTTCCATATCCTCTTCCATGTTTTCAATGGCATCATCGAAATCATAGTAATCTCTTTTCACAAGGGATAGTTCTGAATCCACTGAATCTATATATTCCTCAAGATCACCATAAGATGTTTCCATATTTACTCCTAATTCTTCTATGAGATTTAATATCTCCGTAAATATTTTTCCTTCTTTACTATCCTTGTTTAACTCTAAACCTTCCATAAGGCCTTTAATATAGGAAACTCTATTATGTATTTCCTTCATAATTACAACCTGCTTTCTTTAATATTAGGAATCTAAAATTAAATACTTTTCTTTAATGTATTTATATATTAAGCTTATACTATTTAAATGATTTTACCTGATGTCTACCAACTGCTACGCCTTAGATTAACTTATCTAACCTTCAGATGATTGAAAGAACACCTTCTAAAAGAAAATCCCTTCTAGTATCTTTAAAAATTCACCTATATATTACACAAAATTTTATTACATAGTTTATAGTTATTTACAAGATTCCTTATAAAATATGCTAAGCTTCTTATAGAAACTTAGCATATTATTACTTTAGCAGAGATTAAACTCTCTCCATATATTCCCCTGTTCTTGTATCTATTCTTATAGAATCTCCTTCGTTTACAAATAAAGGTACATTAACTATTGCTCCAGTTTCAACTGTAGCTGGCTTTAATGTGTTTGTAGCTGTATTACCTTTAAATCCTGGATCTGTTTCTGTTATTTGAAGTTCAACAAAGTTTGGAGCTTCTACTGAGAAAGCATCTCCTTTGTAAAACTTTATAATAGCAAACATATTTTCCTTTAAGAACTTTATAGCATCCTCTACCTTTTCAAAGTTTAAAGGTATTTGCTCAAAAGTTTCTTGATCCATGAAGTAGTATAACTCTCCATCAGAATATAAGTATTGCATTTCTTTTCTTTCTATAACAGCTTCTTGTAATTTTTCAGTTGGGTTAAAAGTTCTATCTGTAACTCCTCCTGATTTAACATTTCTAAGTTTAGTTCTAACAAAAGCAGCTCCCTTTCCTGGTTTTACATGTAAGAAATCCACTACTGTGAACACTTGTCCATCTAATTCAAAAGTATTACCTTTTCTTAAATCTCCTGCTGATATCATTCAAGTATCCCTCCAAAAATCTATAATTCATTTATATTATAACCTTTTCAGGCAATTAAATACCAAAGATTGCTTTTATTATCCTTAGTATTTTATATTTCTAGATTAATATATATGATTTCTAATTTAAGTTATACTAATCTAAAAAATGTTTATAAAATAACATATATGTATATCTAGAACAATGTTATTTTCCTAAGATTTTTATTATTTCATTAACTATAAAATCTATGTCTTTATTTTCACAATCTACTATTTTATGTGCTTTTAAATACTTATCTACTCTAGATAAATATAGCTCAATTAAATACTCTCTCCCCTTCATAGCTAAGGGTCTTTTTCTATCTTCTAATATTCTCTCTAAAAAAACTTCTTCTTTAACTCTTAGAAATATAGTATACCCTATTTCATTTAATTTATTAATATTATCTTCAAATACAGCCATTCCCCCTCCTGTGGCTATTACTGTATTTTCTAAAGCACTTATTTCTTCTATTAGGTTTTTCTCTACCTTTCTAAAGTATTTTTCCCCTTTTAATTTAAATATATTACTTGTAGAGATTCCTTCTTTCTTTTCTATTTCATCATCAGTATCCATAAATTTCATCCCTAGGTTTTCACTTAAAGCTTTACCTACAGTGGTCTTTCCACATCCACTCATACCAATTAAAATTATGTTCTTCATTAAATCACCCTATCTATTCTAATTACTATCTCTCCACTAAAACTATTATCCTCTTGTCTATGTCCATTTAACTCTTCTACCCTACCGTTAAACTTAGAAAAGTACTTCACTCCTTCATTTATATCCTTTAAATCTCCTCTAACATTATAACATAAATTAACATACTCCTTATTCTTCTCCATTTCCTTTAGAATAAATGTAGGCTCTAAAATATTAAAGTCTATATTACTAATATCTATGGTCTCTTTTTCTGTCTCTTTAGAAGTAATATTTTTATTCTTAATATTATTAGTAAAATCATAAGTTTTTATAAAATAACCTTGAACAATTAACATAAGAGAGAGTAATACTAAGGATATTACTAGGAATAGCTTTTTCATAAATACCTCCTAAAAAGTAATCTTATATATATACCCATTTTCATTTTTTTGCATATTTATTAGAACTTCTTTCTCTAAATAGTTCTCCATAATTTTTATAGTTTCATCCCCTTCATTTATAC
>NZ_JBFNEO010000036.1:0-17332 GCF_040797585.1 Clostridium sp. | reverse complement strand
TCTAGGAGGTGAAAATATGGAGAGCAAAATGAATTTTAATATGGATCATGTAATGGAACTAGCAGAAGAGATGTCTAAAAATAACATGGTAGATTATGAAGACTTACCTAAGTATGATTTGTTTTTATCTCAGGTTATAGATTATCTTAATGATAAATTCACAGAAGAGAAATATACTAATAATATAGTACAAAACTACATTAAAAGTGACGTAATATCCAAGCCAGAGGACGGTAAGAAGAGAGGGTATACAAAAATTCACTTGGTACAGCTTGTATTACTAAGTTATATGAGACCTCTACTTACAGCAGAAGAGATTAAAAAGGTATTTAGATTAGCATTTAATGATATAAATAATAGAGAAGATGATATATTATCATGGGAAGAGGCTTATAGAATTTTCTCAGGAACTCAAAAGGAAAGCCTTAACTCTTTCTTAGACACTCCTTTATTTGATGATAGTAAGTTAGATAACATTATAGAAAGCTTGGAACTTGAAGAGAAGGATAAGGTAAGAATAAAAACTTTTATAATAGTTATGTCTTTAATAGCTCAGGCTAGTGTTATTAAAAAGCTTGTTCAAAAGATTGTAAATGAGTATCACGAAGAGTTTGAGGAATAGAAAAGTATTTAGATAGAAAATAAACACAGTAATAATAATGATTTTGAATTTGAAAATTAAGGGTTTAAAATAATAAATTTAACACTTATTTGTATATCTTCTCTATAAGGGGTGAGATATATGGATGGATTTATTAACTTAATAGCTAATGTAGGGTTTCCTATAGCAGTGTCTATTTATTTGCTTATAAGAATAGAAGGAAAGCTTGAGAGCCTTACACATAGTATTAATGAATTAACCAGTACCATAGGTAAGTGTAAGTAGCAAAAAGATGTCTCTTTAATGGAGACATCTTTTTCTTTAAGACAACAATTTGAGATTTTTACATTAACATCCACTACCATTGGAAGTAGAGATAGAAAAGGTACTTCCAAAGAGACCTTTTTTGAAGTTAATTTTAACATCTGTAAGCATAAAGGCAAATTCCTTATCTGCTACAAATTTTATTCCGTTTGATTCAATAATTTCGTCATTTTGTTTTTGTTCATCCAGAACAAGTCCAAGGGTTGGGCCGCCTCAGCCAAAGCCTTTTATAACTATTCTAGCTGCATTTTTCTTTTTATCCTCCATAGATTTTTTCAACGCATCTATGGTAGATTCATTTATAGAAATATTCATCATAGGTATCTTCCTCCTATTACCCCTTAGGGGTATCTTTTAACATTATTATATTCCTCTATAATAAATTTGTCAATTATAGTTTTAGCTAATAGTATACATATATTCATTATATTTAAATGATAAATTTTGGCATTAAATCTTATTTTATATATTATTCTAAAGCATTGAGAATAGATAAGTAAAACTTATGGAGAAAATAAATTTCTATAAAAATTAATAGGTTTATACTGTATAAATTTACTTAGTTTTTTCTAATTAAGTTAATGGAGTGAAATTATTAGATTTTATATAATTAATTTTTATAATTTAAAATCAGTATAGGGTTTTTAGCCTAAATCTTAACTTATACATGTACTTAAGTCATTTAAACCCTTGGATTTTAAGTAGTGAATAAGATAAGTTTTGAATCAAAAACCTTATATAAGCTTATAAAAATTTATAAATATTATATATGAATAAAAAAATACCTAGAATTCTCTAGGTATTTTTCCTTAAATCATAAATTCTATACATTTATTATATACTTCTTCATCTACTTGTGCCTTTATATAGGTTCCATCATCCTTATAATCTTCTAAAAGAACATTTGCATTTCTATGCATATAGGAAACTATCCCTTGATCACTATAGGGTATTAAATATTCTGCCTCTTTCAAAGTATAAGGTAGCTTATTCCCTATCTCCTCTAAAAGCTCATCTAAATTGATATTATTTCTAGCTGAAATCTCTATGGTATTATAATTTTTTAAAAATTGTTTTAAGTCTTCTAAGGTATCTTTATCTATTTTATCTATTTTATTTAAAGCTAGAATTTGAATCTTATCCTTTGCTCCCAGCTCATTTAGAACTTCTACTGCTGTCACTTGCTCTAAAGCTTCTTCTGAGGATGAATCTACTACATGAACTAAAACATCAGAGTATATAACCTCTTCTAAAGTAGACTTAAATGCTTCTACTAAATCATGAGGAAGTTTTCTTACAAATCCAACGGTATCAGTTAATGTTATTGTTCTATTGTCCTTTAGATTTATAGCTCTTGTAGTTATATCTAAAGTTGCAAATAACATATCTGCCTCAAAAACCTTTTCCTTACTAGCTAAATCTTTAGATGATGCTATATCACATAAAGCATTTCTTAAAGTTGATTTTCCCGCATTAGTATATCCAACTAAAGATACCCTTGGAATATTTTCCTTGCTTCTTTTTTCTCTTTGAACTTCTCTAGTCTTTTTTATCTTTTTAAGTTCACTGTTTAAATCATGAATTCTCTCTCTTATATGTCTTCTATCTATCTCTAGCTTTTTCTCTCCTGGTCCTTTAGTTCCTATACCTGCCCCAGTTCTTGAAAGCACTGTACCTAGCCCTAAAAGTCTTGTTTGCCTATATTTAAGCTGAGCAAGTTCTACTTGAATCTTTGCTTCCCTAGATTTTGCTCTTCTTGCGAATATTTCAAGAATCAAGGTAGTTCTATCTATAACCTTAACTCCTATAGCTTCCTCTAAGTTTCTTACTTGAGATCCTGAAAGCTCATCATCAAAAATTACTATATTAGCCCTTAGAGCCTGACATAGCATAGCTATTTCCTCTACTTTACCACTACCTATATAAAAGGCCGGATCTATTTTATGTCTACTTTGAAAAACTCTATCTAAAACTGGTATATCACAAGCTTTAGTAAGTTCCTCTAGTTCTTCTAAGCTTTCTTCATTGTCACAGCCTACTATTATAGCCTTTTCTCCATTGTCTTCTTCTATTTCATTAAATCTTATAAGCTCATCAGACTCTTTAATTCTCTCTAAAATATTTATTTTTAAAGCTTCCTCTAAACTCATAGCCCTGGTAGCTTCCGCCACAAGCAAATTATTTTGAACTCCACAGAATCCAAAAGTTATCTCCTTTAGCCTTCCTTCTTCTATACCAAGGGCAATAATTGAATCTAGCTTTAGCTTAAGTAAAGCAGTATTATCTAAAGCTGATAATCTTGAAGATCCATTAGGATGAGTGTGTACTATTCTTACCCCACTTAATTTCTTTTCTTTAATATCAAGTAATGGTACTTCAACTGTTGTACTATCTCCAACAGCTACACTTACAACCTTACCACGTCTATCTATGGCTACGCTAACCTCTCTTTGAAGCATATCTGTAACCCTTGTCATGGTATTTATTATTTCTAGCGATGTAAATACATATTTATCATTTTTTAAATCATAAAGTCCTTCTAATTCATTTAAAATACTATTTTTTATTCCTTCTATGTTACCATATATCATAATAAAATCTCCTTTCTTTATAATATAGGCTTGAAACCGTAATATACTTGACAACTTGCATATTATTTTATACCATATTTACAACAATGTAAATATGGTAGGTATGGAGGCTAGCTATGGAAGATAAAAAGGTAAATATTTTATTAAGTGAAGAAGAAATTAGCTCTAGAATTAAAGAAGTTGGTGAAGATATTTCTAAGGAATATTCAGGTAGTAGTGTTTATGTTCTTTCTCTATTAAGAGGAAGCTTTATTTTTACTGCTGATTTAGTTAGAAATTTAGACCTTAAGACTCAAATAGGATTTATGACTACTTCAAGCTATGGACATGGAGAAGAATCTACAGGAAAGGTTAAAGTAATTAACGATATTCCTGACAATATAGAAGGCTTAGATGTCCTTATAGTAGACGATATAGTAGATACTGGAATAACTATGGACTTTGTAATAAATCATGTAAAGAGTCTTGGAGCAAAATCAGTTAAGTCCTGTGTTCTTTTAGATAAACCATCAAGAAGAAAAGTTTCTTTAAAACCTGATTTTTCTTGTTTTGAAATAGACGATATTTTTGTTGTAGGCTACGGATTAAACTATGGTGATTACTATAGAAATATTCCCTATGTTTTCAACTGGGAAGATAAATAAAATACATAAAATAGATTAGGGTAGTCTTATGAGACTACCCTAATCTATTTTAAATCCTTGAGACTTATCCAATTGAAGATTTGTATTTGGTATCTTTCCTACTATAATAGTCTCGCATATAGGTATCTCATGAGCTATCTCTAAATCATTAGTTTTTAAAGGTACATTCACCTTAACCTTAGTTTTCACATTTAAGTATATCTTATGCCTAGTTTGATTAATTCCAGCACTTTCAAATTCCGAAGTGTAGGTAATTTCAATATCTCCAACTGGTTGCATCTTTATACTAATATCTGGTCCAATATTTGCAATAACGTTATTATTCAATACATATCCTAAAGGTATTTTTATTCCTACAGCTCCAATATCTCTTAAGTCCTTCTGGCTATTTAAAGCAACTTCTGTAGCCAATGTATTCATCTTTAAGGTATCTGCCCTTATCATGGTTATGTTCCCTTCATCATCCTTTTCAACTTTAATTATATCCTCATAATTAAACTTTTCTTTAAATATTTTATTTATATTATCATTAAGAATAAAAATAGCTTTAGCCCTCATCTCAGCATCTCCTATTATCATGACCCTCGGCATAACCTTCTCATCAAAAATATAAATCACCACATTGAAAATTATTACAATTAATGTTACTATAGTAAAAAAAATCACCTTCGTTCTATTTATTCTAATTCTTTTCACATAAATTCCCCCTGCAAAAATTTAATTAATCATTCTATTAATATGCTATTATATGATATAATATTTTAATATGTAATTACTTTGCTAGAATTTAAAACTAAATAAAGTTAGGAGGAAACTATGGGTAAAAGAAAAAAACAAAGTAAGAAGAAAGGATCCCCCAACAAGGTATGGAAAAAAATACTCCTTGGTTTTGTGTTTTTTACCTTACTTATTGGTATAGGCCTTGCTGGAATTTCTTTCGCTATAGTAAAAACTGCACCACCTTTAGACATAAATGCTCTTTTATCTTTAAACGAAGATTCAACCTTATATGATAGTAATGGTGAATTTATGGATTACGTTCCTACAGAGCAGAAACGTTCTATAGTATCTATAGATGATATGTCCCAATATCTTAAAGATGCCTTTGTTTCTATAGAGGATGAGAGATTTTACTCCCATAATGGTCTTGATTATAGAAGAATATTAGGGGCTGTATATATAGATGTTAAAAATAAGATAACAGGACAAATTGGATTACATGGTGCTTCTACTATAACCCAGCAGTTACTTAAAAATACATTATTAACTAATGAAGTAACCTTACAAAGAAAAATACAAGAGATGTATATGGCTTTAAAACTTGAAAAAGCCTTAACTAAAGACCAAATTCTTGAAGCTTATTTAAATACAATACACTTAGGTGGAAGAGCTAATGGAGTGGAAGCTGCTGCTAAACAGTACTTTAACAAATCAGCTAAGGACTTAGATTTAATTGAAAGTGCTTATATAGCTGGAGTTACTCAAAATCCTTCTAGATTCTATCCTTTCTCGCCTAGTGCTAAAAAGGATCCAAGTCCTTATATAAATAAGACTAAATTAGTTCTTGAAAAAATGAAAGAACTAAATAAAATTTCTGAAGAAGAATATAACAACGCCATAGCAGATATTAATGCTAATGGAATAAAATTCAATCCTCCAAAACAAGATACGGATAAATTGAATTTCGAATGGTTCTCAAGACCTGTTATGACCCAAGTAAAAAAAGACTTAAAAACTAAATATGGATATACAGATAAAGAAGTAGATAGAATGCTAAATTATGGTGGGTTAAAAATCTATACTACCATGGATAGAAACCTTCAGACCTACTCTCAAAATGAAGTTGTAAATAAAGCCTCATCTTTCACTTCAATAGGTAATGTTAAGGATGAGAAAACTAATTTAATTCAGCCTCAAATATCAGCAGTCGTTATGGACTATTCAAATGGTCAAGTTAAAACTATTATTGGAGGCCGTGGAGATCAACCTGCCTTATCCTTTAATAGAGCTGCTTCTAATAAATATTTAAAATCAGTGGGTTCTGCAATAAAGCCTTTAACTGTATATGCTCCACTGATAGACACTCAAATAGCCACTGCAGGAACTGTTTTAGAGGATTCTCCTCTTCCAGATGATAGTGTACGAAATTATGACAAAAATGATTTTAAAGGCTACTTAACCCTTAGAGAAGGACTTCAGCGTTCTCAAAATACAATTGCTGCTAAGTCTTTAAATCTTCTTGGATATGGTAACAGCCTTGATTATGGTAAAAAGTTTGGACTAATTTTCAATGAAGAATCTAGAGGTCAATCAGCTTTAGCTCTAGGAGAATTCGACAATAGATCTAATGATTTAGATGGTGGTAATCCTCTTATAGTATCTGCTGCCTATGGTACCTTTGGAAATGAGGGTAAATATACAGAGCCTATGTTATATACAGAAGTTAAGGATAGAAATGGTAATGTTATTTTGGATGGAAAACCAAAGGAAAAACAAATTGTGTCTAAAGAAGCTGCCTACATCACCTATGATATGCTTAAGGGAGTTGTAACCCCTCCTGGTACTGGTGGAAGAGCTAAATTTGGTTCTATGCCTGTAGCTGGTAAAACAGGTACTTCTTCTGATAATAAAAACCTATGGTTTGCTGGACTTACACCTTATTATTCTGCAGCTGTTTGGATTGGGGATGACTTTTCAAAGCCTGTTAAAGGTTCCAGTGGTGATGCTGCTACTATTTGGTCAAAAATAATGGCAAAAGCCCATGAGGGTCTAGCTTATAAGGATATATCAGCTCCTTCTGGTGTAGTAACCGTAGATATATGTAAGGATTCTGGAAAACTTCCTACAGATTTATGTGCTAGAGATCCACGAGGAGGAAGAGTATACTCTGAATTATTTATATCCGGAACTCAGCCAACATCTTTATGCGACGTCCATGTGGAGGCTAAGGTAAATAAATCTAATGGAAAATTAGCTACTGAAAATACACCTGCTGATTTAATAGAAAGCAGAGTTTTCATTAAGAGAAATTATGTACCTTCAGTTTATCTTCAAGATCAGCCTTATGTTCTTCCTACAGCAAAAGATGACACAACTGTAGCACCTACAGTTCCAGAAGAGAATACTACTGAAGATGAAAATAATGGTGGAGAAGAAAATCAGGAACAAGAGAATCCTAATCCAAATCCTGTTCCTCCTATAACCCCACCAACACCAACACCAAGACCACCAGACAATAATGAAGGTAATTCTTCCAGTGGTGGTAGAAGACGATAATAACTTAAAATATATGTTAATAGGAGTTATAACTAAAACCCTTAGTTATAACTCCTTATTTTTCTATAGAAAGAAAATCTTCTTTCAGCTGGTCTTCTTTTTACCATCTAAAGGTTAGATGAGTTAATCTAGGGTCGTACCAACTGTTATCCCTCACCTTTTAAGAGGATGAGGGTGTTACAAGCTAGTACCCATCAGATAAGCATACTGCAATAATATTAATAAATTAAATTTATTTTGATAAACTAAGTCTAAGGAACATAAATTACTTATGCTCTTATAAATCATTAGTAACTTGTTTTTACTTTATGATAAAATTAACTTGAGGTGATATTATGATTAATGTTTATGCTGTCTCAGACTCCATAGGCGAAACTGCAGAACTTGTAGCCCTTGCTTCTTGTAGACAATTTGAAGAGAATATTCAAGTTAAAAGAGTTCCCTATGTAAAATCCTTTGAAGATGTAGAGGAATTTATTAAATCTCTAGATGATTTTCAGAATACTGTGATTATATCTACAATTGTACTATCAGAAGTTAGAGAATTTTTAATAAATCGCTGTATTGAAAATAATATTACAATTATAAATATTTTATCTCCTATTATGAATGTAATAAGTTCTAAAATTAAAAGTGTTCCTGTATATAATCCTGGAGCAGTTTGGAAAATGGATGAAGATTATTTTAAAAGAATAGAGGCAATGGAATTTGCAATCCAATATGATGACTCTAAAGATTTAAGAGGGTTAAAAAATGCTGATATAATATTAGTTGGTCTTTCTAGAACCTCTAAAACTCCTCTAAGTCTTTATCTTGCTAATAAAGGATATAAGACTATAAATATCCCTTTAGTTCCTGAGGTTCCTGTTCCTGAAGAGTTATTTACCATAGATAAAAGGAAAATTTTTGGACTAACTATAAATCCATTAAATCTAATTAATATAAGAAAACATAGAATGGATAAATTTTCTTCTTATCATAGTTCTATCTCTTATGCAGATGAAGAGAGAATTTTAGAGGAATTTGATTATTCGGATAAGGTAATAAGAAAACTTGGTTGTAAAACCATCGACGTAACCAATAGGGCTCTCGAAGATACAGCCCTAATCATTATGAATTATATTAATCAATAAGTACTATAGTTTTTAATAATACTTTATAGATTCTTTATACATATTAACTATTAGACTAACACTAAACCCTAAGTTACTATAAAAATAGGACTATAGAAAAGGGTGATATATATGTTAGACTTTGAAAAACTTAAACTTATGGATGAAGTTACTCGTGAAAACTTTCTTAGAGAATACCTTGTAGAG
The DNA here is from genome assembly GCF_040797585.1 of Clostridium sp. Taxonomy (GTDB): domain Bacteria; phylum Bacillota; class Clostridia; order Clostridiales; family Clostridiaceae; genus Clostridium_Z. Next base: position 8,577 of record NZ_JBFNEO010000036.1, on the reverse strand, counting down.
TAAAAATGTAAGGATCTATATAAATATGGTCTTACCTTAAATGATAGGTTATATTACGAAAAAATAGAACCTAAATATCCAACTCAAGAATACTTTTCCTTAAAATTTGTCTCTAAAGCCACAGTCCTTGGTATGGTATTTCAAGTTTATAGGCTCTGCTTTGCTAAAACAAAATATTTTGAGAATAATTGGCATAACTTTTACCCTTGTATATATGATTTAAAGGAAGGATTTAAGGAAACTGAACTTTATAATATGGAATTTATAACTCAGCGCACTACTGGTATAACAATAGATCTTAGATATCTATCCACAATTCATGATATTGCTATATTTAGAAGCCTTTGTGCTTATTTAGAAGAAATACAAAGTAAGTTCCTTGAAATGGATGAAAACCTTTTAAAAGATGCTTAGTAGAGTTTACATTTTTTTACTTGAAACTTATTTTGTTTACTATTTAAGCTTTATAATTTTTAATAGTCTAAATATATATAAGTTGAAATTCAAGCTAAAAATTCTATATTTTAGGAGTAAACATAAACACTATGAAAACTTATCGAAAATAAATAAGTTTTTATAGTGTTTTTCTCATATATAAGTATATAATTATATTTTTGTATTTTAAGCCCTTTACAATATCTATTGTTAATAATTATAATATATAGAAAGATTACAGCCTATGGAGGTATTTATGAAGAGAATAGATGAGCGCCATACTATGTTTGCTAGAATGAATTATAAGGAAGGTACCTACCAATATAATGATTATTATAAAAATAATATGGATAAAAAAGATTTAGATGATGAAATAAGAAAAAAGCCTAATTTATGTGGTCCTGGTACCATGTCTTATGATCCCATAAATTCCCTTATGGCTGAAGCAGCTTTTATGTTTCTTCAAGACATTCATAGCTTAGCCGAAAAGCCACCTGCCGAAAATAAAACTGAAATCCCTAAGGATGTAATATCAAAGAGATTAAAAGGTCTTTCTATCCATTATGGTGCATGTCTTGCAAGTACCTTAGAAATGAAAGACTATCATTATTATTCTCACAGAGGAAGACTTAGTGAAAGTTATGGAGAAGAAGTCACCCCCCTTCATCCCTACGGCATTGTTTTCGCTGTAGAAATGGATAAGGACATGCTAAATAGAGGTCCCCAAGTATCAGAGATAATAGAAACCTCAAAGGCTTATGTAGATGTTTCTATCATTGGAATGATTTTATCCTACTACATTAGATCCTTGGGTTATGAAGCTCGTAATCATATGGATGCTAACTATTTAGTTGTGGCTCCCTTAGTTGCCTTAGATGGTGGAATTGGAGATATAGGAAGAAATGGTATTATAACCACTAGAAAGTATGGCTCTAGGGTTAGACTCGGAGTTGTAACCACCAATATGCCCCTTAATCAAGATCCTAAGGATACCTTTGGTTTAGATTATTTTTGTGACTTTTGTAGAAATTGTAGCATAGTCTGCCCTGGAAAAGCCATAGAAAAAGGTAACAAAACCTTAATTAATAATAATTTAAGGTGGCAAATTAATCAAGAAAAATGTTATGATAGATGGAGAAGTCTTGGAACTGACTGCGGTATATGTATAAGTGCATGTCCATTTTCTCAAGGGGTGGATATGGATCATATAAAAACCTTTGAAGATAATCCAGAAGAGGCTAAAAATATATTAAAAGAATTTAGAGATACTTATAAAATAAGACCTTATATAAAGGATCCGCCTTCATGGCTTAAATAATTTTTTTATTTTTACAATATATCTATTGTTTACTTTACTTATATATTATATAATTCCATAGAATTGTTATTTAAAATTAGGAGGATAAAATGAAAGGATTACATAATTTTTTAAAAGGTATGGCTATTGGACTTGCCACCTTGGTACCCGGAGTTAGTGGAGGTACTATGTCTATAGTATTAAATGTTTATGATGATTTAATACATTCTATTAGTTCATTCTTTAGTAATTGGAAGAAATCAAGTATTTTTTTATTACAAATCGGTGCTGGTGGCCTTGTCGCACTTTTATTATTTAGTAGAGTAATAGAAAGTGCTTTAGTTAAATTTCCATATATAATGAGCTTTTTATTTATTGGTATTATTTTAGGTGGAATACCAGTGTTATATAAAAAATCCACTAAGGAAAAAAGAAATAGCAAGGACTTTATCTTTTTAATCATAGGATTCATCCTTGTTATAGCTATGTCTTCAGAGCCTACTGCTGTAGCTACACTAGCTACTGGTGAAGGCTTATATAGTATGATTTTTCTTTTCTTTGCAGGAATAATTATGGCTGTAGCCCTAATACTACCTGGAATAAGCGGTTCCTTTTTACTTTTAACTTTAGGTTTATATGATACTACTTTAAGTGCTATGAATGTAGAGACATTAAATATTCCATTTTTAATTACTCTAGGCCTAGGTGTAATTGTAGGAACTTTAGGAACAACAAAAATAATTGAAAAACTACTTGAGAAATATCCAAGCAAAACCTATATGCTAATCTTAGGATTTGTTGCTGGTTCACTAATAGCAGTATTCCCTGGTATGCCAAGTGGAATTAATATACTTTATTCTCTATTAGCTTTAGTTATTGGTTTTGCTCTTATTTATGCTATAACTAAAAGAGAAATTAGTTAAATCTTTATCTGATGGCTAGGAGCTCTGTCCCCCTTCTCTTAAAAGGTGGTGTATAACAGTTGCTACGCCCTAGATTAACTTATCTAACCTTCAAATTGTGGAAATAACCCCACCTGAAGGAAGATTCCTTCTATATAAAAAGAAGATTTTATAAGGTTTCTTAATTAAATTCCTTATAAAAATCTTCTTTTTTAATACAAATTTATTTTAAGACTTGTCCTTAATTTTACCTATTATAAAGACTATAATCCCAATTATTATTATCCACTTTACAGCGAAAAACACTATATTAGCTACTGTAAAGGCTATAATTAAAGATATAACCCCTAAAAATATTATGGTTTTTATTCCCCAAGTGGCAATCTTTATAACGGAGGTTAAAGTTAAGAAAATTACTGCAGCAAGTATAAGTGATAATATTGTTATCATTAATTATATCCTCCCTTTTTTCCCTATATTATATCTTATTATAAGGTAAAATTAAAGGACTAGAATTAATAGGATTTTTCATAATATGAAATTCCATTCCATAGATTTCTCTTAATATATCCTTAGTTATAACCTCAGAAGGGTGACCTTTTTTAAACACCTCTCCCTTATTTAATAATATTATTTCATCACTATATTGAGCAGCTATATTTAAATCATGAAGAACACAAATCACAGTTTTATTAAATTTCCCTACTAACTCTTTTAATATATTCATAATTTGGATTTGATGATGTATATCTAACTGGGATATGGGCTCATCTAGAACCATTATAGGGGTTTCTTGAGTTAATGCCCTTGCTATTATAACCCTTTGTCTCTCCCCTCCACTTAACACATCTATATCTTCATTGCGAAGGTTATAAGTCCCTGTAACTTTCATAGCTCTTTCTGCTATTTCTATGTCTTCTTTACTCTCCTTCTTAAACCTACCTATATGAGGATTTCTACCCATAAGAACTATATCAAAGGCATTATAAGAGAAATTAGTATGAGTATTTTGAGGTACTGAGGATAAATTTTTAGAGAGTTCTCTTCCATTAGTTTTACTTATACTCTTTCCCTTAATGTATATATCCCCCTGCTTCACATCTAAAATCTTACATATATGTTTAAGAAGAGTAGTTTTTCCTGATCCATTAGGTCCCACTATGGTATATAACTTCTTCTCCTCAAAAACTAAATCCACATTATTTAGTATGTTCTTCTGTGAGAGGATGCAACTTAAGTTTTCTACATCTATTATTCTACTCATCTTACATCCCCTTTCTTTTATCTTTATTAAGTAAATATATAAAAAATGGTGCCCCAAATAAAGATGTAATAATCCCCACTGGAATTTCTGTAGGAGGAATTACTATTCTTGATAATGTATCACATATAACTAAAAATATTCCTCCTAAAACTGCTGAGAGTAAGGTCAAAGTTTTGTGATTAGGTCCACTTAAAATCCTTACTATGTGAGGAATTATTAGTCCCACAAAACCTACAACTCCAGTGAAAGATACACAAAATGATATCATAAGTGCAGAACATACTATAAGAATTGTTTTAACCCTTTCTGTATTAACTCCAAGGTTTACGGCACTCTCTTCTCCAATGGTAATTATATTTAAATCCTTAGAGTATATAATTATCACAGTTATCCCTATAATACCAACTATAAAAAGCATTATTACTTCCTTAATACTAGCTCCATTTAAACTTCCCATTGTCCAGAACACTATTTTCTCTACCTTATCACTATTAAGAATCATAATTAAAGATATTATGGATGACGCAAAAAAAGATACTGATATACCTGACAATAGTAAATTTACTGTGGGAACTTTTCTTCCTACCCTTGATAAGTTATATACTACAAAGGCAGTTATTAAAGAAAATATAAAAGCTATAATACTCACTAATCCCATACCAAAAATATACTTATCAAGACCAAGGATTATAGCAATACTTGCTCCAAGGGCTGCTCCTGAAGATAACCCTAAAACATAGGGATCAGCCATTGGATTTTTAAAAAGTCCTTGAAATGTTCCTCCAACTACTGAAAGGATAGAACCACACAAGGATGCCATGAGTACTCTTGGCATCCTTATGTTTAGTAGTATTATTTTTGTGGACTCTTTTATATAAGAGTCATCTATATAATTATTTATTATGGGTAGTCTGTTTAATAGTATTAAGGCCCCATCTTTTATAGATATATCACTGGCTCCTAAGGATACTGATATTATCATAGTGAGAATTAGTACTAGTATTAATAAGATAAATACTAAATTAAAATGGTCCTTAACAAAATTCTTCATTTCTTCCTCTTTCCTATGAAAATTTTCCTCTTCCTTAAAATATATATTTTTATAGAATACATATCTATAAAATCAATGTACTATATATAACATTTAATATTAAATTTTAAGGTTAAGAACATATTTTAATATTGATTCATAATTTCTTTTGTTTAACTAATTGATAATTTTTTACTCTATTTAAAAGCTTCTGGATGTATTATTTTTGCAAGCTCATATAATCCGTCAGCAAGTCTTGGTCCTTGAAGATTTAATATATTTTGATCTATTTCATAAATTTTATCTTCCTTAACTGCCTTTAAATCCTTATATCCATTTGCTTCTTTAAGGCCTTCTTTATTATTCATGCCTTCTGCTACAACCATAAGGTCTGGATTACTTTCTACTACCTTCTCAAGGCTATATTTCCATCCCTTAAGATCCTTTGCAGCATTTTCTCCTCCAGCCATCTCTATGATTTCTCCAATAAAGGTATCTCCTCCAGCAGTGAAGTCACCACCCTTACCATAACCTACTACATAGTAAGTCTTTTTCTTATCTTTTCCTTCTACTCTTTTCTTAACATCCTCTACCTTATTTTTCATACCATCTACTATTTCAGTTCCTTTATCCTTAGCATTTAGAACTGTAGATACTTTTTCTATGGTATCATAAGCTCCATCAAAGCTCTCCTCACCATATAACACTATAACTTTTATATTTAGCTCTTCTAACTTTTTAAGTACATCCTCTTTAAAGTGAGTTGAAGCTATAACCACATCCGGTTTAAGTTCCACTATCTTTTCTATGTTAGGATCTTGTAATCCTCCTATGGATTCTACTTTTTTTATAGATTCAGGATAAGTACAAAAATCTGTTCTTCCAACCAACTTGTCCTCTTTTCCAAGAGCTGCTACTATCTCTGTTATACTAGGAGCAATAGATACTATTCTCTCTGGTTCCTTATCAAGAGTAACCTCTCTGTTATAAGAATCCTTTATGGTCAATGGATATGTAACTCCCTGTTTATCCGTAGATTTTTTTTCTTCTGGGGTACTGCTACAAGCCATCATAGCAAAAGTTAAAATAAGTATTGTTAATAATCCTATAACTTTTTTAAAACCTTTCATTTCTATCTTCCTCTCTAAATTATTTTCTACTTGGAAGAAAGGGCAATAAAAAAACTCACGCCTAAGAAGGTGTGAGCTTATAATAATCCAAAATCATATTTCTATGAGAAAGACTTATAAACGCCACTTCCCTTCCCTCCGAAGGATTAGCTTATAATTTAAGGCAGGTCTCCTGACTTATGGATCACTCTCGTCTTACCTTCCCAACTTAACAGTCAGTGGTTTTTAAGACTCGTCACCATTTACAGTAGCGGGGGCTGTAGTGGAATTAAACCACTTTCCCTTTTAAGCTTCTAAAAGAAGCACCATAAATTGCTATGTTAATTTATATTCATTATATATTAACAATTTTATTTTTTCAATGGTATAAATATAAGTATTTTTATTTATACTATTAAATTTAGAATTTTAACTTTAATATATTATTAATTTAAAAATATTACTCAGTTATTTTTTATTATATTAAGAACACAAAGTATAGTTTTATATTGTTATCATATATTTTTATATTAAAGTAAGGGTAACCTGTTGAACTAGTTAGATCTTAAAGTAGCTCAATTTATGATTTTAAATTATAAATTACAAAAATTAATCAGCTAAAAGTTACTGACTTTAAAATTATAATTCAACTAACACAAGGAGCTAATAAAAGATAGTAATTTAAGTAGTGTAACATAACTAACAGAAGAATTTAATCTATTAAATACCTTCATTATTATTTCAATTTTTTGTCTAATGTATTGTTTATCATATTCTTTAAGGTTCTTATAGACTCTAAAGGATATTTCCCAACACTTACCTCTGAAGTAATCATAAATCCTGTAACCCCTTTATTAATAAAATTATATATACATTCAATTTCATTAATGGTAGGTCTTACTGAATTTTTCATACTAGATAATATATATGTAGCTATTATTATATCTTTATTATTTTTCTTACTAATACCTATTATATTATCCTCAATATATGGTATATCCTTCATATCCCTCTCTGCTACTAAATCCCCTCTTCCTATAACTATACCATCAGATACTCTTATAACTTCTTCTATATTTTTTATCCCTTCATTACATTCTATTTTGCTCCATATTAATGGTTTTTTATAAGTAATACCCTCCAAATATTCCTTAAGCTCTAAAATTATATTCTTAGAGTTAGTATAGGACATAAGAATTATTTCTGGTTCTAATTCTAAAAGCTCCTTTAGCTGAGTCTTATCCTTTAAGGTGAGTCCTATTCCCTCCCTATCCATAGAGGAAATATTTATTCCCTTCTCCCCTCTTATAATTCCACCATCTAGGCATGTGGTTTTAAAAAACTTCTCCTCTAAAAATTCTAATACCTTAAAATTCATAGTACCATCTTTCATGGATATATTATTTGTATAGTTTAACCTTTTAAAACCTCCTGGCACATATATAGGTACTAGATTATCCTTTATTTTTGCCCTTTTATAAAACTCCTCTGAACAAAAATATATAATATGATTTTTTTCTACCCTTTCACTTCCTTTATAAAGTCTAGATACCCTTAATTTACTCCCCTGTAAATCAAGAATAGTTGATATATTTTTATGATTATCCTTTATATACTTTATTTGTTCCTTTATCTTATCTACATTTCCATGAGAAAGGTTAAATCTAAACATGGAAGTTCCCTCTAATATAAACTTATCTATGTTATGATTATTATAAAGATTAGGACCTACCGTAGATATTATATACAAAAGAAAAACCCCCTTAAAAATCTCTACATTGTAGATTATTTTAAAGAGGTATAGATTATTACCAATTAATATTATTATTTTTATTTCTTCCCTGACAAATGTTGAATTTTTATACTTTAGAATCTTAAACTAGCCATAATATCTATTTTAATATTTAATTAAATTAACAAGTTAAATTAAAATCCTTTTTTATTTTAAAGCTATTTCATCAAATATAAATCTATCTAATGTACTTATCCTTAAATCTTTTAATCTATTATTATATATAAGGGCGGATTTTATATTAGCTATAAATAAAATTGGTGCATCTTCTAATATCTTCTCATTTATTTCATCATACAGCGCCATTCTTTTTTTAGGATTTACAACTTTTCTTGCTTCCTGCATAAGTTCCATTACATTTTCATTTAAATATCCTGTTTTAAAATAGCTTGTATTCATGTTAAATAAAGCTTGTACAAAGTTATCTAGTCCCCCAGTATCTGCTGCCCAATTGGCAACTATTATATCACCTTTCCTAAGTCCTTCATTAGTTAAAAGCTTTGCCTTTGGAACATAGACCTTTTCTGATTTTATTCCTACAATTTCTAAGTCTTTTATTATATTGGTAATTACGTCTTCATCACTGTCCTTATGACCTTCTGAAACTGTTATTTCAAATATATCCTTTGAAGGATTATATCCACTTTCTTTAAGTAATTCCTTAGCCTTATTTATATTATGCTCATAAATAACCTCTTCGCTTTTATACATACCTCTTGGGAATATAGACGTACATTTAGCTCCAGAC
>NZ_JBFNEO010000035.1:0-17555 GCF_040797585.1 Clostridium sp. | reverse complement strand
GTATATAATAACTTTAATAAGGTACTAGACAAAGCAATATTAATATTAACCATATTATAATTTCAAGCTAAAAATTGCTTCATAGATATAAAAAAATTCATAGAAGTAAGTATACTAGGAGGAGAAGAACTATGTATCCAATAAAATTTGAAAACCTTTATTATGATAAAATCTGGGGAGGCCGTGACTTAGAGTCATTTAGAGACAATCTTCCAGAAGGAAATATAGGAGAAAGCTGGGATATAGCTTGTCATCCTAATGGTACAGGAATAGTTGCTAATGGAAAATTTAAGGGTATGAGTTTTAATGAGCTTATAGAAGGACATAAGGAAGAAGTTTTAGGAAGTGAGATAAATGGAGATAGATTCCCATTACTTATTAAACTTATAAATGCTAAGGATAAACTTTCAGTACAAGTGCATCCTGATGATGAATATGGCTTTAGAGTAGAAAAAGAGCCTGGAAAAACAGAGATATGGTATGTGGTTGAAGCTTTTCAGGGAGCAAATCTTGTTGTAGGAACAAAAGATTGTACAAAAGAACAGTTTGTAGAAGCCATAGATAAAGGGGAATTCGATAAATATTTAAATAAAATCCCTGTAAAAAAAGGAGATGTTTACTTTGTGAAAAGTGGTCTTGTTCATGCTATAGGTGAAGGGGTTATCATTGCAGAGATACAACAGAACTCAGACACTACCTATAGAGTATATGACTATAATAGAGGCCGTGACTTACATGTGGATAAGGCTCTTGATGTAATAGACTTTTCACTAAAAGGGAAGAGAGCCGCAGGGGTAAAAGTAGAAAAAGAAGGTTACACAAAAAATTACTATGCTTTATGTGAGCATTTTGCTTTAGAGGAATATGATATAAAAGATAAGGTAGTAGAAAATAGTGACAGAGAAAGATTCCATGTATTAACCTGTGTTCAGGGAGAAGGAGATATTTCTTATAAGGATGGAATAGAAAAGCTTAAAAAAGGAGATAGTATATTAATTCCAGCAAGTCTTGGAGAATATACAATTTCAGGACAGTTAAAAGCTCTTAAGAGTTATGTTCCTAATATAGATAATGTGGAGAAGGAAATACTAGGAGAAATAGAAAAGTAATTAAAGAAACTTAATATCAGTATAAAAAATCCTTGGTGGAAAATTAAACTGCCAAGGATTTTTTTAGTGAAGATTTAATGTTTTAATATAATTATCATTGCAAGGGAGGGTGATTATGATTAAATAGGATGATTTATGTTACTTAATAAAATTAAAAAAAACACTCAATATGGTTTATATTACTGTAATAATAACTTAAATTAAGGAGAGAAAATTCATCATACTATAATAAGTTATAAAAAATAACTAATTATAAAAACTAAATATAAGTTTAATTTAGAATTTTATACAAAAATCTAAATTAAACATAATAATTCTTGGTTTCTTAGGTTATAAGCTTTACTTTATTGGATAAAGGTATATAATATATATTAAATACATTTAATAGAGTATGCTAATTCTTTTGAAAAGGCGTAATAATGAAGGAAAAAAATAAATTTTAAGTCAAGTATAAAATAAATATTGCAATTGAAAGAAAAGATTGCAATAATTAGAGCATATAACAAAAAGGATACGGGGGATTTTTTAGATGTATACAGATTTAAGTTATTTAAACTTAGAGTATAAAGAGGTTTTTAACAATTTATCAGAAAGCAAGTTAATAACAAAAGCTTTAGAAGGAAAAGAAGGAACACTAAGTAATAGTGGGGCATTAGTTATAAACACTGGAAAGTATACTGGGAGATCACCAAAGGATAGATTTATTGTAAAGGATAGCATAACTGAAGAGAAAATAAACTGGGGAAGTGTTAATTTACCAATTGGGGGAGAGGTTTTTCATAGCCTTTATTCTAAGGTAAAGAGTTATTTAAAAGATAAAAATTTATATGTATTTGATGGATACGTAGGAGCAGAAGAGGAATTTTCTCTTCCTATAAAGGTGGTTTGTGAATATGCTTCTCAGTCATTATTTGCAAATAGAATGTTTAGAAGAATGGATCATGTAAAAGAAGATTTCAAACCTGAATTTACTATAATATCAGCTCCAGGATTTAAAGCAGAAGGAGCTAAGGATGGAATAAATTCGGAAGCTTTTATATTAGTTAACTTTTCAGAAAAGATAGTTTTAATTGGAGGAACTCAGTATTCAGGAGAGATTAAAAAGTCTATGTTCTCAATAATGAACTTTTTACTTCCTCTAAAAGGAGTATTTCCAATGCATTGCTCAGCTAATATAGGAAAAAATGATGATGTAGCAGTATTTTTCGGACTTTCAGGAACGGGTAAGACTACATTATCTACTGATCCAAATAGAAGGCTTATAGGGGATGATGAGCATGGATGGCATGAAGGTGGAGTATTTAACTTTGAAGGCGGATGCTATGCTAAAACTATAAATCTTGATCCAGAAAAAGAAAAGGATATTTTTAATGCTATAAAATTTGGAAGTATATTAGAAAATGTAGTTTTAGATGAAAAAGGAAATCCCAATTACTATGATGACTCTTTAACGGAAAATACAAGAGGAGCATATCCACTGCATCATATAGATAATATAGAAGTAAGTGGTAAGGGTGGGAATCCGAATACTATAATATTTTTAACAGCAGATGCTTTTGGAGTGTTGCCTCCAGTTTCAAAACTTACTAAAGAACAAGCTATGTATCATTTCATGTCTGGATATACAAGTAAGGTTGCAGGAACAGAAAGAGGAATAAAGGAACCACAAGCAACTTTCTCAGCTTGTTTTGGAGAGCCGTTTATGCTTATGAATCCAGCGGTTTATGCAAAGCTTTTAGGAGAGAGAATAGAAAAGACCAATGCAGAGGTTTATCTAATTAACACTGGATGGATTGGCGGAGGATATGGGGTAGGTTCTAGAATAAAATTATCTTATACAAGAGCTATGGTTACATCTTCCATAGAAGGTGGGTTTAAAAACACTACATGGATAAAACATCCTATATTTAACGTATTAATGCCAGAGAATTGTGAAGGTGTACCAAAGGAGTTATTAAATCCTGAGAACCTGTGGAAAGATAAAGATGCTTATAGAGAAAGTGCTATGAATTTGTCGGTGAAATTCAATGAAAACTTTAAGAAGTTTAATAATGTTCCAGAAGAAATAAAAAAGGCTGCACCAGCTTTAGATTTATGTGATAACTTATTAGTGGTTTAAACTTATATAGATAAATCACATGATATTTGAAACTAAATCACTAGTTACCATTATTTAATTCACATTCAAAGATTGAATTCTGATATAGTTTATATATAGATTTTATGCCTTAATTAGAGAAGATTATCTAAGGATTAAATACTTTTCTTAAGGTTTATATTTTACAGAAGCGAAAGTTTATAATTATAGCTAAAACTAAAAAAACACTATGGGTCTATTGAGTTTTAATAGATCCATAGTGTTTTTTAGTTAAATAATAATTTATAAGCAAATATAGGATCTTTAGATTTAAATTTAACTTATACAACTACTTGAAATAGGATAAATTGAAATTAAGCCTGTTTTACTATTTAAATTTTAAAGTAGGCTTAATTATTTGTTTTAAATTATAAAATATAAAAGTTAAGGATTTAAAAGCTTATTAATTTTACAATTCTTTCATTAAGCTTTAAGGGCATAAAATAAAGAAATAAAAGAAAGAATATAATAAAGGGATGGAGGTTAAAACTTAGTACATATATTAAAATACATGACTTTAAGTAAGAAGGGAGTAGGATTATGAAGAAGAAACTTTATATAATTACACTAGCATTAGTTATAGTATGTTCAGCAATTATACTTGGAGAGAATAACCTAAATTCAAAAACAGTACTTTCTAATGTGACTGAATTTACACTACCACCGCTACCTTATGCTTACAATGCTTTAGAGCCTTATATAGATGAGGAAACTATGAGACTTCATCATGATAAGCATCATGCTACTTATGTAAATAATCTAAATAAAGCTTTAGCAAAACATAAGGAGCTAAACTTTACGTCTATTGAAGAGATTTTAATGAATTTAGATGCTATACCAGAGGATATTAGGTTAGCGGTTAGAAATAATGGAGGAGGGCACTATAATCATAGTTTTTTCTGGGAGATCATGGGACCTAATAAAGGTGGAGCTCCTAAGGGAGAACTTAAAAAGGCTATAGATAAAACTTTTGGATCCTTTGATAAATTTAAAGAGGAATTTGAAAAGCAAGCCACAAGTGTTTTTGGGAGTGGATGGACATATCTTGTTAAAGATAATGATTGTAACTTAAAAATAGTAACAACTCCTAATCAAGACACACCTCTTGCCAGTGGATTAACTCCTGTAATTGCCTTAGATGTTTGGGAACATGCTTATTACTTAAAGTATAAAAATCTAAGAGCTGATTATATAAAAAATTGGTGGAATGTAGTTAATTGGGATAAGGGAGAAGCAAATTTTCTTAAGAAATAAATAAAGAAGGTATGAAATCTAGAAGAATAATTTAGATTTCATACCTTTTTTAGATTTTATTTATGCATAATTATGCATAAATAACTATGTTTCAATATATTTATTTAAGCGTATTAGCTATATAAATCAATAGGTATAGGAGTGTGGCAAGCAAGAATATGAAAAAATAATGAATATTTATGTATAAATATTGTATAAAAATGAAAGGGGATATATAATGATATAAATCTAAAATATAAAAAATCACAAAAAATAAAATAGAAAGAACTTATAAATAGGAGGGATTGTAAATGAAAGAAAAAGTAGTATTAGCATACTCAGGGGGATTAGATACATCTATAATAATAACATGGCTTAAAGAGAATTATGATTTTGATGTGATAGCAGTATGTATTAATATTGGACAAGATGAGGATATGAATATTGTACTAGAGAAAGCATATAAATCAGGTGCAACAAAAGTTTATATTGAAGATATGAAGGAGGAATTTATTACTGATTGTGTTTATATGGCAATTAAGGCCAATGCAAAATATGAAGGGAAATATATGCTTGGAACTTCGCTTGCAAGACCTATAATGGCAAAGAGATTAGTAGAGATTGCAAAAAAGGAAGGTGCAAAAGCTATATGTCACGGATGTACTGGTAAGGGAAATGATCAGGTGAGATTTGAAAGTTCTATTTGGGCTTTTGACTCTAACATAAATATAATTGCACCATGGAGAATATGGAACATAAAATCAAGAGAGGACGCTATAGATTATGCTAAGAAAAATAATATAGAAGTTCCTGTTACTAAAGAAAAGATATATTCCGTAGATGCTAATCTATGGCATACATCCCATGAAGGAGGAGACATAGAAGATCTAAGAAATGAACATAAAGAAAATATGTACAGGATGTGTGTGTCTCCAGAGGAAGCAATAGATAAGGCAAGTTATATAGATATTTATTTTGAAGAAGGTATTCCTAAAAGAATAAATAATAAAGAATTAAATCCTGTTGAAATGATGAGGGTATTAAATAGAATAGGCGGAGAAAATGGCATTGGAGTTTGTGACATTCTTGAGAATAGATTAGTTGGTATGAAATCAAGAGGAATATATGAAACTCCAGGAGGTACAATTCTTTATGAGGCTCATTCTATATTAGAAAGTGCTACTTTAGAGAAGGATACTATGCACTATAAATCCTTGATAGCAATAAAATATGCGGAACTTATATATGATGGAAAATGGTATTCAAGTTTAAAGAGTTCATTAGATGCTTTTATAAATGAAACTCAAAAAAATGTAACAGGAACAGTGAAACTAAAGCTTTATAAAGGTACTATAAAACCATCTGGGATATTTACTGATAATGCATTATATGACGATAAAATATCATCTTTTGGAGAATCAGATTTATATGACCATAAAGATGCAGAAGGTTTTATAAAACTTACCTCTCTTCCTTTGAAAATTAAAGCTATGAAGGGAGTCTAATTATGAAGATTTGGGGAGGAAGATTTAAGAAAGATGAAAATAAACTTATGGAAGATTTTAATTCTTCCTTAATATTTGATAAAAGACTTTACTATGAGGATATAACAGGAAGTATAGCTCATATTACAATGCTTAACAAATGTAATATAATAGATGATAAAGAGTGGGGAACTATAAAAAATGCATTGATAGATTTGCTTAATGATATTGAAAAAGGGAGCTTAAAAATACAGGGACAATATGAAGATATACACTCCTTTGTAGAAATTAATTTAATAAAGAGAATAGGGAATGTTGCTAAAAAAATTCATACTGCTAGAAGTAGAAATGATCAAGTGGCTTTAGATATGAGGTTATATACTAAAAAATCTGCAACTAATATAAATGAGTATTTAAAAAAGTTAATTTTTGCTTTAGAAAATGTGGCAAAGGATAATAAATGTATAATGCCTGGATATACTCATATGCAAAGAGCACAAGCAGTAACATTTTCACATCATATGAAAGCGTATATTTCTATGTTTTTTAGAGATATTAAAAGAATTGAGAATGCCATTGAAATTTTGGATGAAAGTCCTTTAGGGTGCTGTGCTTTAGCTGGAACTACATATTCTATAGATAGAGAATTTACAGCTAAGGAATTAGGATTTAAAAAGCCTGTAGATAATTTTTTAGATGGAGTATCGGATAGAGATTATCTAATAGAGCTTAGTTGTGATTTTTCTATAATAATGATGCACCTATCAAGACTATCAGAAGAGTTGATTTTATGGAGCTCTAAAGAGTTTGATTTTATATCAATAGATGATGAATTCTCAACTGGAAGTTCTATAATGCCTCAAAAGAAAAATCCTGATGGACCTGAACTTATAAGAGGAAAAAGTGGAAGAGTATATGGGACATTAATATCTTTACTTACAACAATGAAATCCTTGCCTTTAGCATATAATAAAGATATGCAGGAGGATAAAGAAGTATTTTTTGATGCTTTAGATACTGTAAGTAAGTGTTTAATTGTTATGGAGAGAATAATCTCTACTATGAAAGTAAATCATGGTAAGATGAGAGAGGCTGTTAAGGTTGGATTTTTAAATGCTACTGAGGTTGCTGATTATTTAGTGAATAAAGGATTAGCTTTTAGAGATGCTCATAAAGTGGTTGGTGAAATAGTAATTTATTGTGAAGAAAAAAATAAGGTTATAGAGGATTTGAATTTGGAAGAGCTGAAGAGTTTCCATGAATGTTTTAATGAAGATGTTTATGATTTTATTCATTATGAAAAATCTTTATATAGAGGAATAAAGAAAGATATGATATTTGACTAGTGTCATGATAACAAGGATATTTAATTTACTCTACTGAAGAGTTATAAAATATAATACCTTAAATTTAAAACAAGGTCTATTTACTAAAATAATGAAAATATTAGTAAATAGACCTTGTTAAGTTTTATATAATTTTATATTTTGGATGATTAATCATATAGATATATAAATTATTCTAAAACTATTTTTTTCTTCGTTTTAAAGACTTAAGCTCCATTCCTATGAAAGAACATACCGAAGGGATAAATATTATTGGTATTCCTACTAATATGTTTTTTATAGGAGCAGTTTCCACAAGAGGGAGGATAAAACCATTGAATATTAAAAATGGTGTCCATATAGGATCTGTGGATAAACTATTTAGACCAGGCTTAAAGGCTATTAAGGTTATTAAGAAAAAGACTAATGATACAAAAGGTATAAAAGAAAAGGTGAGTAATTTTCTTTTAGTGTCTTTTTCATAGGTTAAGAAAAAGTAAGAGAAGATTGTATAGAATGCAAGAGATATTAAAAGTTCAACTACTGGTAAAACTTTATTATCAATATTAAATAGGGTTACTAAAAGAATATGTCCATAATAAGTAAAGTTTACTATAAATAAATGGTGGATTAAGTTCAAAAAAGTATTTTTCATTGTTCCTCCTAAAATAATAAAACTTAATATATATTATATATGAAGCATATAACATATATGAAAATGAAAAAATAACTGTATTATTTTATATAAATATTGAGTATATTCTCTTTTTAGAACATATATAATAATATTTATTTATAAAGTTATAATAAAGGAATATATCTATATATTATAGCTTTATAAATACATAAGAACAATAAAAATATTATATGTTACAAAAGCGTTACAGGAAGATGAGGAAATAATTAACTTTGTTAAAAAAATCTTAAATTATTCTATATTGTGGACAAAGATAAAATTTGAACTTATAATTACTCTGTATATAAAATTTAAAATAGAAAGAGAGGTAACCCTATGCTTTTGGTTTTTAAGGCTATTATAATCGCCATAGTGGAAGGAATTACTGAATTTATCCCTGTTTCCTCAACGGGACATATGATTATAGTAGATGATATCATAGGATTTAAAGCTACAGCTACGCCAGAATTTGCAGCAATGTTTCAGGTTGTTATACAATTAGGAGCTATATTAGCTATTGTTGTTTTATATTGGGATAAAATTTGGACATCAGTTGTAAGCTTTTTTAAATTAGAAAAAGAAGGATTAAGATTTTGGACTACCATATTAGTTGGATGTATACCAGCTGCCATATTAGGTTTATTATTTGATGATTGGATAGAAGCTAATTTATTTAACTCATTAACCGTTGCAGGAGGACTTATAGTTGGAGCTGTACTTCTTATCTTTGTAGAAAAGAAATATAGAAAAAATGCAAAAACTAAAGATATAGATGATGTAACATATAGCCAAGCTCTTACCATAGGAGCTTTTCAGTGTCTTTCTTTATGGCCAGGAATGTCAAGATCATCCTCTACAATTATGGGGGGATGGATTAGTGGTTTGAATAATACAGCAGCGGCTGAATTTTCATTCTTTTTAGCAATACCAGTTATGGTTGGAGCATCTGGACTTAAACTTTATAAATACGATTATTCATCTATTACAGGGGATCAAATTATAGCTCTAATAGTAGGATCCTTAGTAGCATTTTTAGTTGCTCTTGTAGTTGTAGATAAATTTATCGCTTTCTTAAAGAAGAGACCTATGAGAGTATTTGCTGTATATAGAATTTTAGTAGGTATATTATTACTTGTATTAATAGGATTAAAGGTAATTGCAATTTAATATTAAGAGTTTTGGAAACATAATATTATGTTAGAGAGGATTATTGACTATGTAAATTATAGCAATAATAACTGAACTTAACTGATAATTTTAATAGTATTATTTAGAACATAAACCTTTAATATATGTGAAAGTTTAATTGAAACTTATATATTTAGAGAATATACTTAAGGCTGTATGAAAATTGATATGGTATACATAAAATTTCATACAGCCTTGATTTAATTAAAACTAAGATTTTAAAGCTATTTTGGAATATGAAATAAAAATTTTACTTATAAATTAACTTATTCTTATATGAAGAATTATTTACCTTTAATAGAGTATATTAATTCAAATAATAAAGAATAAAATATTTATTATTTAAAAGAAATGCATCATATTTGTGATAATTACAGAAAATATAAAAATTTGTTTTACACTGTTAAATACAAATATATAATATAAGTAATAGAAGAATATTCAGATTATTTTTAATATTTTAAAAGCTAGTGAGGGATGTAAATGAAGGAAGTAAAAAAATATTTAGAATCCAGGTTAGGGGAATATAGCTTTTATTTTGAAGATTTAGAGGGAGGTTATGTATACGGTTTTAATGAGAACCTTAGAATTGCAGCTGGAGAGTGCATACATCTTCCTTTAATCATTGCACTATTCAACGAGGTAGAACTTTCAAGTATATCATTGGATGATAAAGTTAAAGTAACCTTTAAGAATGGTGAAAAAAACAATAGTATTTTAAAGCATTTAGGGGAAAAAGAATATAGCATAAAAGATCTTATTATATTTATGAGTATTGAAAATGATTGTGATGCCTATAATACATTAGTATCATTAATTGGAGTAGATAGGATTAATGATCATATAAAAAAAATGGGGCTTAAAAATACTGTAATAGAGGATAATGAAAATTATGATGGCTTTACCAGTGCTTATGATTTATCTAAATGTTGGAGAATTATAAAAGATAGAAAATATATAAATGTGGAAAATAGTAGATTAATAATAAATTTATTAAAAGAGCAACCTCTTAAAAATAAAATAGCTTTTTATTATACCAAAGAAGAAAGAGAAAATATAGCATCTAAGAGTGGAAGTAATCATGAGGGAGAAAATGACACTTGTTATTTAGATCTTCCTAAGGGAAACTTTGCCTTCACAGTACTATCAAAAAATACTCCTAGTGATGTATACGGTATTGTTACTATAGCTAAAAGTGGAAAAATGATAATAGACACAATAAGAAATAACTGGAAAAATTAAAATTTTATTGACAAATTCTTTTTAAAGTGGTAATGTAGTTTTTAAAGAAAATACCTTTAAATTTGATCCAGAGAGGTCAATAAGGAAGATAGAAGTACTGTAATTTAATTTAAAGATAATCTTTGTAAAAGTGCGCCTTCCTTATAATTTTAAGGAAGGCTTTTTTAATACCTTTAAATTAACACGGAGATGTTAAGAAGGAGTTGATATTATGTTAAAAGGAAACCATTTAATAGATCCAAGAGATTTCTCAATAGAAGAATTAGAAGAAGTATTTAAATTAGCGGAAAATATTATTAAAAGTCCAGAAGATTTTTCAAATCTGTGCAAGGGAAAAATATTAGCAACTCTTTTTTATGAACCAAGCACAAGAACAAGACTTTCCTTTGAAAGTGCTATGATAAGACTTGGTGGAAATGTTATAGGATTTTCAGAACCGGGTTCAAGCTCTGTATCTAAGGGCGAAACCATAGCAGATACAGTAAGGACAGTGTCATGTTATGCAGATGTTATAGCCATGAGACATCCCCTTGAGGGATCGGCTAAAATAGCCTCTCTTTACTCTGGTATTCCTGTAATAAATGCAGGAGACGGAGGTCATCAACACCCAACTCAAACTTTAACAGATCTTTTAACCATAAGATCCTTGAAAAAAGGTTTAAGTAACCATGTAATTGGATTATGTGGAGATCTTAAATATGGTAGAACAGTACACTCATTAATAAAAGCCATGTCTAGATATAATAACAATAAATTTATATTAATTTCCCCAGAGGAACTTAGGATTCCACAGTATATTAAGAAGGAAGTATTGGAAAATAACCATATTCCTTACGAAGAAGTAAGTACCTTAGAAGAAGCCATGGATAAGATAGATATATTATATATGACTAGGATTCAAAGGGAAAGATTTGATAATGAAGATGAATATGAAAGATTAAAAGACAGTTATATATTGGATAATAAAAAGATGAGTATGGCAAAAAAGGACACTATAGTGATGCATCCTCTACCAAGGGTGAATGAAATAGCCTATGAAGTAGATGGTGATAATAGAGCCTGTTATTTTAAACAAGCTAAGTTTGGCATGTATGTAAGAATGGCCTTAATAGCTAAAGTTTTGGGGGTGATTTAAATGGCTATATTTATAGAAGAAATTAAAGAATATAATGTAATGATACCTAGAAGAATAGAAAGAGTTATGGTTTGCAGTAATAAGAAGTGTGCAAGCTTAAAAGAGACCTATGTAAATCAAAGTTTTATATTAGTTGATGAAGACAGTATGGAATATAAGTGTGAGTATTGCGATAGTATTCAGATTTTAAAGGCATTGTAGGAGGAATATATATGAAACTTTTAATAAAAAACGCTAAGATAGTTGATTTTTCTCAAACTTCTGTTGGGGATATTTATATAGAAGATGGAATAATAAAAGAGATTGGAAAAGAGTTAAATAAAGAATGTGAAGTTCTAGATGTAAAGGGATATACCTTAATGCCTTCCTTCATAGATTTACATGCACATTTCAGGGAGCCTGGATTTACATATAAGGAGGATATAGAAAGTGGAAGTAGAGCAGCAGTTAGAGGCGGTTATACTACTACTGTATTAATGGCAAATACAAGACCTTGTGTAAGTTCAAGAGAGGTATATGACTCAATAATAGAAAGAGGAAAAGAAGTAGGACTTGTAAATATTCATCAGTGTATAACAGTAACTAAAAATATGAGAGGAGAGAGTACTGAACACTTAGATGAACTTTTAAATATAGAAGGATTAAAGTTCATATCAGAGGATGGACGTGGAGTTATGGATTCAAAGATAATGATTGAAGCCATGGAAAAGGCAAAGAAAAAAGATATAGTAGTTATCTCTCATGCAGAAACCCATGACCTATCTAAAATAGATATGAGACTTGCAGAGAATACAATGACATGGAGAGATATAACTTTAAGTGAGTACACTGGAGCAAGACTTCATATGGCCCATGTTAGTACTAAAGAAGCTATGGAATATGTTATAGAGAGCAAGAAAAGAGGGGGAAGGGTAACCTGTGAGGTAACTCCTCATCACATAGCATTGACTAGTGATACTGAATATAGGGTTAATCCACCACTTAGAGAAGAAGAGGATAGGAGATTTTTAATAGAGGCTATAAAGAAAGGTTATGTAGACTGTATAGGAACTGATCATGCTCCCCATATCAAAGAAGACAAGGAGAAGGGAGCACCAGGGATGATAGGCCTTGAGTTTTCATTCACCATATGCAATACAAAGCTTGTAAAAGAAGGTCATATAACCCTAAACAAACTTTCTGAAATAATGTCTTATGGTCCATCAAAGATCATGGATGATAAAGAGAGGGGAGCAATATCTATAGGAAAAAGGGCAGATCTTGTCCTTGTAGACCCTCATAGAGAGGTAACATTAGATGAAAGCTTTATAGAATCTAAGAGTAATAATTCACCACTTATAGGATTCAAAGGTTATGGGGAAGTTATTATGACCTTAAAGGATGGACAAGTTGTTTATAGAGGGGGAGATATTTAGTATGAATATTATAGATAAGCTATATAAATCAGTAGAAGATAAAGGGGTTGTATGTGTTGGTCTTGACACAAGCCTTGATTATATACCGGATTTCTTTAAGGAAAAGTTTAAGGATAATACTGAAGAAATATTATTTAACTTTAATAAGGAAATAATAGATAAAACCCATGATGTAGTAGCTTGTTTTAAGGTTCAAATAGCTTATTATGAGGCATTGGGAATAGAAGGATTAAAAGCTTATAGTAGAACGGTTAAGTACTTAAAAGAAAAAGATCTAATATCCATAGGAGATATAAAAAGAGGAGATATAGCTGATACTGCAAAACAGTATGCAAAGGCACATTTTAGTGGAGATTTTGAAGTGGATTTTATAACCTTAAGTCCATATATGGGTCTTGATAGCATAGAGCCTTATATGCCTTATTTAGAAAGTGGAGAGAAGGGAGCTTTTTCTCTAGTTAGAACCTCAAATAAGGGGGCGGAAGATCTGCAATATGTAGATACTAAAAATGAAAATAAAGTATTTAATATGGTTGGAGAAAAAATTAATACTATGGGAAAGAGGGCTTTAGGTAGCTTTGGATATAGTACCTTAGGGGCAGTAGTTGGATGTACCCATATAGACGAAGCAAAGAAGATTCAAAATGAAATGGATAGTACATTTTTCTTAATACCAGGCTATGGGGCACAGGGAGGAAAGGCAGAGGATGTTGCCTTATATTTAAGAGACGGTAATGGAGGAGTAGTGAATTCTTCAAGAAAAATTTTATTAGCCTACAGAGGTGAAAATAGAGAAAAAGAATTTTCCCTATGTGCAAGAGAAGAGGCTATAAGAATGAGGGATGAGATAAAAAGAGCCTGTGATAATTCAAGAGATTAAATAAATTTATAATATAGGTGAAAGGAAGATGCCAGGTGGAGTATATTAAAGGAATAATTTTAGAGAATAAAGAGGTTATTAAAGATATATATA
The DNA here is from genome assembly GCF_040797585.1 of Clostridium sp. GTDB lineage: Bacteria > Bacillota > Clostridia > Clostridiales > Clostridiaceae > Clostridium_Z. Next base: position 3,638 of record NZ_JBFNEO010000035.1, on the reverse strand, counting down.
AGATGGTAGTAAAGGTTTCTTTAGAACATTGCAAAAGTATAAAGCCAGGTCAGTTCTATATGTTAAGAGGTGAATATATAGAACCTCTTCTTCCAAGACCTATAAGTGTATGTGAGGTTTCAAAAGATACAATAACTTTTATATATGCAAAGATTGGACGAGGAACAAAGGAATTTTCAAAACTTAAAAAAGAGGATTCATTAATGCTCACTGGACCGTTAGGAAATGGGTTTAATATTGAAGAGGTTGAGGGGAAAATCGGAATAGTTGCAGGGGGTATAGGCACGGCTCCCATGTTAGAACTATCGAAGAGAATAAGAGAAAATAAGGGTGAAAAGGTAGAGATAGATATACACTTTGGATTTAGAGATGATTATTATTTAATAGATGAGATAAAAGGTTATGTAGATAATATATATATATCAACGGATACAGGAAAGTACGGACATAAGGGGTTTATAACAGATTTATTAAAGGTTTCAGATTATAATTTAATATATTGTTGTGGACCAGAGCCAATGATGAATAAAGTAGTTTTAAAGGCTAGAGAAAATAATGTTAAGGTATATGTATCCACAGAAAAACACATGGCTTGTGGAGTAGGTGCATGTCTTGTATGTACATGTAAAACTAAAGATGGGAATAAAAGAAGTTGCAAGGATGGACCAGTATTTAATGGAGATGATTTGGTAATAGAATAGGAGGAAGCTATGAAGGTTAACATAAATGGAATTGAATTTAAAAATCCAGTTATAGCTGCATCAGGAACCTTTGGGTTTGGAGAAGAGTTTAATAATTTCTATGATGTAGGAAGGCTAGGAGGTATAAGCTCAAAAGGACTTACTCTTGAAAAGAGAGAAGGTAATGATGGCATTAGAGTATCAGAAACACCGTCAGGGATGATGAATAGTGTAGGGCTTCAAAATCCAGGGGTAAATCACTTTATAAATCATGAGCTTAAGAATATGAAATCCTATGGTAATGTAGTTATAGCCAATCTTGGAGGAGCCACTGTAGAGGATTATATTCAGTCTGTTAAAAAGTTAAGTGAAAGTGATGTGGATATGATAGAGCTTAATATATCATGTCCAAATGTTAAATGCGGGGGGATGGCCCTTGGAATAAAATCTGAAATAGCGTATGATGCAGTATCAAGAATAAAAGAACATTGCACAAAACCTCTTATGGTAAAGCTTTCTCCAAATGCAGAAAATATAACTGAAATGGCAAAAGCTTGTGAAAAAGCAGGGGCAGATAGTTTATCACTTATAAATACATTAAAGGGGATGGCTATAGATATTAAAAAGAAGAAGCCTGTATTTAATAACACATTTGCAGGACTCTCAGGACCAGCGGTTAAACCTATAGCTCTTAGAATGGTTTATGAAGTGTGTAGTGTAGTGAATGTACCAGTGATAGGACTTGGAGGTATAAGTACTTATGAGGATGCACTGGAATTTATAATGGCAGGAGCTACTGCAATTCAAGTAGGGACAGCCATCTTTAGTAATCCTTATGCACCTATAGAGATAATAGAGGGTATTGAAAAATATATGAAAGAAAATAAGATAAAAGACTTAGAAGAAATTAGGGGCATAGCTTTAAGGTGAGAATATATAAGAATGATATAATTGAGTCACATGAAAAATTTAGATTACATTGTTTATATATAAGCTATGTATAAGCATTATAAATACAGCATTTGATAACATAGAGAGAGGTATAAGAAAGGTAGGGATTTATTATGGTATTAGAGATATTAAAGGAAACAGAAGCTTTACTTGAAGGACACTTTTTATTATCATCAGGAAGACATAGTGATAGGTATTGTCAATGTGCAAAATTACTACAACATCCAGATAAGGCAGAGAAGGTTTTAGGAGTTGTATGTGAAAAACTTAAAGATGTTGAGTTTGATTTAGTGGTAGGACCTGCTATGGGAGGAGTAATAGTTGCCTATGAGGTAGGGAGACAAGTAAAAAAACCAGCAATTTTTACAGAAAGAGAAAATGGAGAAATGACCTTAAGAAGAGGTTTCGAAATAAAAAAAGGACAGAAGGTAGTTATAACAGAGGATGTGGTAACTACAGGAAAGTCTTTTAAAGAGGCTGCCAAGGTAGTAGAAGATTATGGTGGAGAAGTAGTTGCTGTAGCTTGTATAGTAGATAGAAGTTCAAAGGAAATGGACTATCCACTATATAGTGCTATAAAACTAAATGTAGAGAGTTTTAAACAGGAAGAGTGTCCACTGTGTAAGGAAGGTATACCACACGTTAAGCCTGGAAGTAGAGCTATAATAAAATAGATTAAGTTTAAATAATGAACTTTAACAATAGAAAATAAACACTATGAGTAGTATTTGGTTTTTATACTATTCATAGTGTTTTAGTTATATTAACATTAATTATTCATATAATTAAAAATAAGGGGATATTTTATATTTTAATTCTTTGTACTATTTAACTTATCATCTTAAAATTATTAGCGTTCATATATTGAATTTCTGTACTTTATAGGCTTAAAGGTATTAATTGTACTCATCTTACGGATTAAATAGCACAACAGGTTAATTTAATATTAGTATTCTAAGTTTTTATAGGATAATATTAAGCAGAATGTTTCATGTTGCCTAATTTATTCTTATTTTTACTTCTTGGTATATATCTATATAATAACCAAAAACTTAAAGACACAAATACTGCCCCGCCAATTATATTTCCAAGGGTAACTGGAATTAAATTATTAAACATGTGAGGAATATCTATATAATCTAATTTCTCAGCAGGTAGATTTATAGCATTTATATAGTTTTCATTTCCTTTAGCTAAAAGCCCAATAGTTAAGTAATACATATTAGCAACACTATGTTCGAATCCGGATACTATAAAGGTCATTATAATAATCCATACTGTAGCTATTTTAGACATAATATCTTTAGCGCCATAGGAACACCATACTGCAAGACAAACAAGAATGTTGCAAAGAGTTCCAGAAAGAAGTGCTGGAATAAAGCCCATGGAACCTTTAGTATAAGCCAGTTTTAGGGCGTATCCCCCAAGGGCAAAATTATTGAAATCCAATGATCCGGAGAAATATATCATAGAAGAAATAGTAAAAGCTCCTAGAAAATTAGAGAAATATATTATTGTTAAATTAACAAATACCTGTTTAAAAGTTATTTTTCTCTCTAATAAGGGAACAGTTAAAAGTATGTTTCCGGTAAATAGATCTGTTCCACATAATACTACAAGTATAAGACCGATGGGGAAAATTGCACCAGATATAAGTTTTGCTAATGAAGGATTAGAAATTCCGTTAGAAGCAAGGGTAGAAGCGTAAGCACCTAGGGCTATAAAGGCGCCAGATAAAAAACCTAAGATAATACTTTTGAGTTTAGGATAATTTGCTTTAGCCTCATAGACTAAGAGTACATCATCAATGACTTCATTTGGTTTTAGCATAAGCTTTTCCATGGTTTACAACTCCTTTTATTATAAGTAAATAACATGAATTTTTATTAAAAACATTTAAGTAAATTAAATAACATAAATTTTTGTCATAAGTATTTGTTATACCCATAGTATTTTATACTAAGATAGTTAAAAATGTAACCCCTTTAAAGAAAAAACATATAAAAG
>NZ_JBFNEO010000034.1:0-17924 GCF_040797585.1 Clostridium sp. | reverse complement strand
AAGTCTTAGATTTTAATCAGTGCATAAGATAAGTTTTGAATCAAAAACCCTATAAGAGTGTATTTAAATTATAAACTAGATAATTATTGTGAAAAGAAAATATATTTGAACTATAGGGCTCCTATTCTAATATGAAGATTATACATTGATAAAATAATAAGGTTAAATGATTTCTAATAATTATTCTATAAATCATGGTGGCATAGTTTTAGTTTAAGGTGTAATGTAGTACTAGTTTATAAGATTTAATCTTTAACTTTAATAAGAGGTTAAGTCTATGGAGAAATTGTATAAAATTTTTTAAAAAAGTTCTTGATAGAAGTTATCGGTAGTGATATAGTATAAATACAAGGCACCCCACTGGGGGGAGGAGGTGGTGTAAGTGACTGATCAAGGAAAAAAGGCTATTCAAGCATTAAAGACTGCTAGAGGTCAAATAGATGGAATAATAAAAATGATTGAAGATGATAGATATTGTATAGATATATCAAATCAAATTATTGCAGCGGGAGCTCAAATTAAAAGAGCGAACATGATAATTTTAGAAAATCACATGAATTGTTGTGTTAAGGAAGCTTTTTTACATGAAAGCGGAGAAGAAAAGGTAAAAGAGCTTATGCAGGTATTAGAAAAACTGCTATATAAATAAAAGTATATGTTATGGGGAATCTTTTAAATAATAAGTACTTTAAAGCTTAATAAGTTAAACTTTTTATAATTAAGGACGAAAAGCTTCTTCCTTAATTACAAAAGGTAAAATTTAAAATCTAAGGAATTCAAAATAATTTAGCTATAATAAGTTAAATTATAATAATATTTATAAATCTTGCCATGACAGGGGGCATTGTACCTTGTACATTATATATTTTAAAGGAGAGAGATTTATGAAAAAGGTAATAATAGAAGGAATGAGCTGTGGTCATTGTGTAGGACATGTTAAGGAAGCTTTAACAGAAGTTGAAGGAGTAACTTCTGTAGATGTAGATCTAGCTTCTAAGACAGCTGTTATAGAGGGAGAAATCTCTGATGATAAGATAAAAGAAGTTATAGATGAAGTAGGATATGAGGTTGTATCTATAAACTAATATACTATTTTATATAATAATAAAGAAGGCTACCTAACAATAGAAGTTGATTCTATTATTAGGTAGCTCTTTTGTTTCTTTAATATTATACATCCACTCTTCCATATAAAGAGGCTATGGTATCAAACTCTTCACCATCTGTTATTTCACCATAATCATCTTCAGATATTCCAGGGTAATAATGAAGTATATATTTATCCGTATTATCCATAATATTTTGTATTACTATATACTTTTTATCCTCTACACAGTCTTCCATAGTGGCCATGACTTTATATCTATCTGTACGACCAGTTCTGTTGTTAGTAAGTTCTATAGTAAAGTTTTCATGTTTAGTCACATTATATCTTTCATGATCGCAGTAGGCTATAAATGAGCCAGGTCTGCAACCTTCACAAGATGCAAAGTTACATTGAGCAGTACAGTTTAAACAGGTGCATCTGCTACAGTTTTCTAGTTGGATTAAGTTTTCTCTATTATCACTCTTAAAGCTTTCAACTAAAGGGGTAACCTTATCACCCTTAAACATTGACATAAATCCGGAGGATTTCTTAGCTTCTGCTTCTGCACCATCTAAAACATCAATATATTTTTTTATTACAGGAAACTTTATTACATATTTTCGTTTATTTAAAACATCCTTATCTAGAAAAGGAGTTACATTATCTATGGCGTAGCTTACATCTACGAAGATTTTACCATAATGCTTTTTCTCGCTATTTATGAACTCTAAAGCTTTAGACATTACATATCACCTATTTATTTTCTTTATATTTTTCAAGCTCACTATCTATTTCAGATGTAGTAGCTGGCTTTTCACCGCCATTTTTATATTTTTCAAGTTCTGCCTCTAAATCAAGAGATTCTAAAGCTTCAAACTCTTTTTCTAAGCTATTATCTTCTCTAAGATCTGCAAGTCCTTCAGCAGTAGCCTCTTTTCTTTGAATCTTTCTTTCTATGTCATCTATATTTATTTTATTAGATGAAGTTTGAACGTTAGAAAGAATTTCATTAACTTTCTTTGAAGCTTCAGCATTGTTGTATCTAGCAGCAGCTTCATCTCTATAAGATCTAGTCTTCTCTATTTCTTCCTCAAGAGCTCTTAGATTTTTCTTTATAGCTTCAGCTTTTTCCTTAGCTTCTCCATAGCTCTTATTTAAAGATTCATATTTTTTATCAGCCTCAAGCTTTTTAGAAAGAGCTTTTTTAGCTAAATCCTCATTTCCTTTAGATAAAGCAAACTTTACCTTTGAATCAAAGTCTTCTGACTCTTTTTTTGCAACAGACATTTTCTTTTCTATTTCGTGAACATTACCAAGAATTTGTGCTGATGAAAGTTTTGCCTTACCTAAGCTCTCTTCCATATCTCTCACCTTTTGATCAAGTAACTCTATTGGATTTTCCATTTCATCTAAGCTATTATTCACCTTTGCTCTAAACATATTTGATATTCTATTAAATACTCCCATTTTTAAATCCTCCTTAAATTCTTACTATTTATATTTTCTATTTATAAATTTTTTAATAAGTTTTATTATTAGAATTAATATTATTATTGTAATGATGAATCCGAAGATTCCACCTAAGAAGCTAGAAGATCCCCTTGATGTTCTAGGACCTCCAAAGAATCCACCACCCCCACCAAATGGAATTGGTATTGGTATAAAGGATCGCTTTTCTTTTTTCTCACTACTGGATGAAGATGAACTATTGGAGCCATTATTTTCAGAAGGCTTCGAAAAGCTACCTGATTTAGTTCCGCCAGAAGATGAATCTCCACCAGAAGGGCTACTAAAAGATCCGGATTTAAAACCACCAGTAGATGATTTACTATTTGAATTAGATGACTTATTAGTAGAAGACTTACTACTGGATGAACCAGAAGAAGATTTACTACTAGAAGGCTTACTAAAGGATCCGGATTTAGAACCGCTAGTAGATGACTTACTCGAAGTTGAGGCTTTAGTTAAGGAACTAGATTTAGAACTACTAGAGCTCCTAAATCCTCCAGAGCTTTTTGCTCCTTTTGCCATAGCTACTTCAGTATTATTTATATTTATTGGAAAGAATTCATAGTCAATATAACTAGTTAAAGTGAATATAAAAATTAAGAATAGGCTAAATAAAAAGCGCTTTTTATTTTTTATCACCATCACCCCCTAAAAATATTAAATAAAAAAATTAAGTTACCCCTATAGATAAGTTATCTATGAATCAATTATATGGTATATAACACTACTTAGCAACGGCTAAAATAGGGCTAATTTAACTAAAAAACACTATAGAATCTAAAATAACTCAATAAATAGTTAAGTATCTCTTATTTACTTGAAATATTAAACGTTTTAAGTGGTATATCATACTATATAAAACAGGTTATAATATTTCGCTTCTTAAACATAATAGATATTATATATATATTCTATAGTATTCTATTAAATATATAAACATAAAAAGTGTTAATTAAGAAAAACTTAAAGAATTAAGGTAATTAAGTTGAAATTACTTAGAAGTCTTTTGTAAAATGAAAGTATAAAGTATTAAGGAGTGATATTATGACTAATGAAATGTCTATGGAAGAGCTTTTAAAAGATTATGATCTAAAAAGCTTAAGGGAAGGAGAAATAGTAAAGGGAAAGATTTTAAGCGTTACTTCAAAGGAAGTAATAGTAAATATAAATTACATGAAGGATGGAATAATTCCAAAGAGTGAATATGTATACAATGAAGAAGAGGATCTTCAAGAGGTAGCTAAGGTAGATGATGTTATAGAAGTTATGATACTTAAGATGAATGATGGAGAGGGAAACCTAATACTTTCTAAAAAGAAAGTAGATGTTATAAATTCTTGGAAGAGCTTAAGAAAAGCTTTTAAAGAGGAAGAGACTTTAAAGGTTACTCCTAAAGAGGAGGTAAAAGGAGGTCTTGTATTTTACGTAGAAGATATAAGAGGATTTATACCTGCATCTCAATGTTTTAATGAAAGAGGAAAGGATATTAAGACCCTTATAGGAAATGAAATAGAAGTTAGACTTATAGAGTTTGATGAGAAGAATAAGAAGGTTGTAGCTTCTAGAAGAATACTTCTAGAGGAAGAGAGAAAAGGTAAAGTAGAAGAACTATGGAAATCCTTAAATAAGGGAGAAAAAATAAAAGGAAAAGTAACACGTCTTGTAAACTTTGGGGCTTTTGTAGATATTGGAGGATTAGAGGGACTTGTACATTTGAGTGACTTGAGCTGGAAGAGGGTAGTAAAAGCAGAACAAGTGGTTAGTATAGGGGACCAGGTAGAAGTCTACATATTAGACTTTGATAAGGAGAAGAACAGAATATCTCTAGCTTTAAAGGATATAATAAATGATCCTTGGAATACTGCACAGGAAGAGTTAAAGGTTAATGATGTAGTAGAAGGAACTATAGTTAAGTTTATATCTGTTGGAGCTATTGTAGAAGTTAAGGATGGAATAGAAGGATTAGTTCATTTATCTGAAATAAGTGAAGAAAGAGTAGTTAAACCTTCAGATGTATTAACTTTAAATGAAAAGGTAAAGGTGAAAATCCTAGATATAAACAAGGATAATAAGAGAATATCTTTAAGCATAAAGGATGCAGTAGAAACTCCTAAAGAAGATTATTCAGAGTTTTTAGATGAAGAAAATGGTATAGCCCTTGGAGATATCTTTGGAGATAAATTAAAGGATTTATTTAAATAGAAAAAAATATTACTTAGGATAGAACGAATCTTCTTTTAGATGGTGTCTTTTCAACCATCTAAAGATTAGATGAGTTAATCTAGGGGCGTAGTAACTGTTATCTCACATCTTTTAAGAGGATGTGGGTGTTACAGTTCCTAGCCATCAGATAAATTTTTCAATAACATATATAAATTAGAGACTTTACTTAGAGTTTACATAAAACTTAGTAAAGTCTTTTTTATATTAAAGTTTTTATAAAAATTTAATATAATATTTTTAATAGATATAAATAATTTGTTATAAGTAATAAAATTTTACTTAAATCGTTTTTATTTACTAAAAAAAGTGGTAAAATATACTTGTTAGACAATAAACGACATAGGAAATTATTGTAAGTGAAGGAGGGTGTCTATGAGGGGGTTAGAGATACCTGTTTTAATTTCTATTTGGAGTTCAATTTTAATATATTTAGTATTTATATACATAAATATGATAAATAAAGACAAGGTTATTTTATTGGGTAAAAAAATAATAATTTTTAGGATACTTGCTCACCTCATAAGCATATTCATTATTTACGGGTGGGTTAAAGAGAGTTACACCCTTAATTCTATTAGAGGTGGATTTAACATAATTAGTTATAACATTCTTATATATCTAATTGATGAATTCTTTTATGGATATCTATCAAAGTGGAAGAAGTATATTTTTTACTTAATGTATATTATATTTTTTATAGCTTTAGTGTTCGAAAGTAAGTCTGAATCTTTAATAAATATAACAGTATTCATTATGGGAGCATTATTTATATATGAAGGCATAATATTAATGAGCATAGATATAAAATCTAAAATATTTAAAAATTTTATAGTTACTGTGATTCTAGTAGGAATCTATTTTATAATTTTCCCTATGTTTTCTTTAAATGAGAGATATTTACCTTTATTATATATGTTAAGTATATTCCTTCAAGTGAAATTTTTTATAGAGCTTGGGTTATTAAACTTAGAAAAGGTGTACTTAGAGATTGTAGATTTAGAACAGGAAATTAAACATAAAGAATTAAGGCTTAAAGATATAATATCAAGTCAGAGAGATATTATATTCGAGATAGATAAAAATGGAGATTTTACCTTTGTTAGTGATTCTTCCATAGAAATTTTAGGATATAATTTAGAGGATATAATATGGAATAATATACAGAGATTTATATATATAGATTTTTCAAGATATTTTTTAAGGGGAGAGGCTACATATTCTGATATTGAGGTTGTAGGGAGAACACACAAGAATGATAATATTAATCTTGAAATGAGCTTTAAGAATAAGAGAGGATATTATAATGATTTTAATGGAGCAGTAGGTTCTATAAGGGATATAACAGAAAATAAGAAAATGAAAAAGTTAATAGAAGAGGATAAATTTAAAATGGAGTTCTTTACTAATGTATCCCATGATATTAAGACTCCTTTAAATGTAATAAATAGCTCTATTCAATTACTAGAACAGGAAAATCTTAAGGAAAACAAAAGGAAGGAATATCTTGAAGTTATAAAAAATAATACTTTTAGACTTATTAAATTCTTAAATAATATTATAGATTTATCTAAAATAGATAGTGGATACTATGAGTTAAACAAGACTAAGGGAAATATAGTATATACTGTAGAGAATATTTGTGACTCATTGATTCTTTATATAACTTCTAAAAATATAGATTTTGTATTCGATACAGAAGAGGAAGAAATCATTACTACCTTTGATGAAGATGTCATAGAGAGAATAATATTAAATTTAATATCTAATTCAGTAAAGTTTACACATCGTGGTGGAAATATTATAGTTAATATAAAAAGAGAAAAAGATAAGGTTATGATAAGTGTAAAGGATAATGGAATAGGAATATGTGAAGATAAATTGTGCACAATATTTAATAGATACGTTAAAGTTCATAATAACTGTGGTCAGTATGGTAATGGAGTAGGGCTTGCCATAGTTAAGTCTTTTGTAGAGCTCCATAATGGAAGCATAAAGGTTATAAGTAAAGAAAATCAAGGAACAGAGTTTATTATAGCTTTACCTATAAATTTTAGTGACATTGAGTGTGAAGAACTTATCAGAGGTTTGGACATGGATAAAAGAAAGATAGAATTATCTGACATATAGCTATGATATGATAAGTATATAAATGCAGCTTATTTAAATTTAACCTTTAAATATACTATGATAATGCTAGAGAGATGTAATTTAAGATGCCGTGTAGTAAATTTATATAAAAGAAAAGAGTAATAGGGGGCTGTCGACTTAAGAAATCTAACCACAATATGTTGTTTTAGAATTTAAAAATCTAATACAATATGTTGTAGTTTTTATTCTTTGTGCCACAGTCCTTTTTACTTTAACCTAAAATATTAGAGAGTTTTTAGAGTGAATTCAAATTTATACTCATATTATGTATTTTAAGGAATAAAATCAATATATATGAATAATATATATATGCTAAAGTGAATTTTTATTTTTTTATATAATATAGATGTATATTATGGTATTTAGAACTAAGCTTTAAGTTATATAGGGTTTTTAGCTTGAATCTTAACTTATACATGTACTTAAATCCTTTAAAACCTTAGAGTTTAAGTAGTGAATAAGATAAGTTTTGAATCAAAAACCCTATAATGATTATTCTAAATATTGATCTTATTTTATATTATTACTATTAGAAAGTTCTTAAGGGATACTTAAATATTATTTAAGTAATGAATATTGAAAATATAAAAGATAATCAAATTTTATATTTTCATAAATTTAATTATAAGATTTATAGAAAATGTTTACATAAATTTGATGGAAGTGATATAATGAACTAGAGTTGAAGAAGATATCATGAAATTTATTATGAAACACATTAGATTATGTGTTATATTATTACTTAAATACTATATACTAGTTAAGGTTTTTCTGTTATAATAAGTTTAATTTAGAATATAAACAGAAATTTATATATATTATCATCTATTATTTAAGGAGTGAGAGGTATGGAAAATAGAGTGTTAGAAAAAGTGAGTAACCTTGAAGTTTTTAAGTATTTTGAGGATATTTCAAGAATTCCAAGGGGATCTGGAAATGAAAAAGAAATAAGTGATTACATGGTTAACTTTGCAAAGGAATTAGGGTTATTTGTCATTCAGGATGAAGCCTTAAATGTGATCATAAGAAAAGACGGAACTAAGGGATATGAAAATGCTCCAAGAGTTATATTACAAGGACATGTGGATATGGTGTGTGAAAAGAATATAGGAACAGACCATGATTTTTTAAAGGATCCATTAAAGCTTAGATCAGAGGGAGATTATATATATGCTACAGACACGACTTTAGGAGCAGATAATGGTATTGCAGTTGCTTATGCTATGGCGATTCTTGCTTCTAAGGAAATAGAGCACCCACCTCTTGAGGTATTACTTACAACTGAAGAAGAGACAGGTATGGGGGGAGCTATAGGGTTAAAGAGTGAGGATGTAGAAGGTAAAATCTTAATAAATATAGATTCAGAGGAAGAAGGCAAGCTTTTAGTAAGCTGTGCAGGAGGCCTTAGGACCCATGTTAAACTTCCTATAGAACACATAGACTCGCCATTAAATGAAGGTCTTGATTGTGTTGTAAAGGTTAGAGGATTAAAAGGTGGACACTCTGGAATGGACATAAACAAAGAAAGAGGAAATGCCAATAAAATAATGGGAAGATTCTTAAATAAATTAAATAGACGTATGGATCTTTATTTATTATCTCTAAATGGCGGAGCTAAGGATAATGCTATACCAAGAGAATGTGATGCAACTATTAAAATATATAAAAGTTCTTTAGACTTATTAAAAGAAAGAATCAGAATGTTTAATGAAATAATAAAGAATGAGTTAAGAACATCAGATAGTGGAATACATTTAGAGGTGGAAGTTTTAGATAAGTTAAGTGGAAAGTGTTTATCTAAGGCATCTACTGAAAAGGTTATAAAGCTTCTTTATTTAATGCCAAATGGAATAGAGACTATGAGTATGGATATAGAAGGTCTTGTTCAAAGCTCTACCAATGTAGGAGTTGTTAGAACCTTTGAAGATTATATAGAAATTAGTAGTGCTGTAAGAAGCTCTGTAGAGTCTTTAAAAAGAGATATAGTAGATAAAACTAAGGCTTTAGTAAGCCTTGTAGGAGCTACTATTGAAGAGGTTTCTGATTATCCAGAATGGCAATATGATAAAGACTCTAAAATAAGAGAAGTATTCGTAAAGGTATATGAAGACATGAATGGAAAGAAACCAGAGATTGCAGCACTTCATGCAGGTCTTGAATGTGGATTATTTAAGAAAAAGTTAAAAGATGTAGATATGATATCCTTTGGACCTAATCTTTATGATGTTCACACTCCAAATGAGCATATGAGCATAGGATCTGTGGAGAGATGTTTTGAGTATCTAGTAAATGTATTAAAGGAAATAAAATAAAAATAATTAAGAGTTGAGTAAAAGGGAGGACAATTTAGGGTTCTCCCTTTTAGTTTTATAGGAATAATTATGTAAATTTAATATTAGAACATATGTAGATTAATTTACAATGAGGGAGTTTTTATTTATAATATACTTTATAAGCTCTTTGAAAGGAGAAAAACTATGAATTTTTTAGATAGGCTTGAAAGAAAGTTTGGTAAGTTTGCTATAAAAAATCTTATGAGTTACATTGTAGCTGCTAATGCCCTATTATATTTTGTTATAGTATTTATGCAGAGACAGGATATATTAAATTTATTGTACTTAGACTGGGATTTAGTTATGAAAGGACAGTTTTGGAGAGTTATTACTTTTGTATTTATACCTCCACTTACATCCCCCTTCTTCCTTATATTTGCTCTTTATTTCTATTACTTAGCTGGGAGTGGATTAGAGTATCATTGGGGATCTTTTAAATTTAATTTATTCTACTTCTGTGGAGTTATAGGCATAATAATAGCAACATATTTGGTTGGTGGAATAGGAGATCCGACATTTCTAAATTTATCTTTATTTTTAGCTTTCGCTAAGGTACATCCAGATTTTGAAGTGCTATTGTTCTTCGTACTGCCTATTAAAGTAAGGTATATGGCTATATTAAACTGGATATTTATAATATATAGATTTATATTTTCAACTAATGATTATAGAATATTAATAGTTTTTTGTCTCCTAAATTATTTTATTTTCTTTGGTAAAGACGTTATATACGGCATGAAAAATAAGAAAAGAAAATATGAGTATAAGGCTAAAACTATAGAAGTTAATACTAAGAATTATGTCCATAAATGTGAGGTTTGTGGAGTAACAGAAAAAGATGATGAGGGAATGGAATTTAGATATTGTTCAAAGTGTGAGGGGTTACATGAATATTGCATGAATCATATAAATGACCACCAGCATAAGGGTGAATAAGTTCTAGAAACACATTTTAAATTAACATAATAACATCTTATTTAATAAAAAATAAATATAATTTTAATTTAATAAAATTTAAGAGATATTTGAGAAGAATTTTCTTTAATAAATAAGCTATGAGATTTATAAAGTCTAAGTATGCCCTATAGGATAGATCGGTAAGTGATTCTATTTATAGGGTATATTTTACTATTAAAAATAAATTTTATAGCTTTCTTTTAACAATAGAGACCTTTATTAAAGAATTAATAATAGAAATATTCTGTTTTTAATTTAGTACTCCTACACTTTAAGAATAAAAGTAAATATTATGTATAACTTTAAAGGAAATAGTCTTATATCCATGAATTATAAAAATACGTACATGCTAAAATTATTAAGAAATATTATGTATGATTAATAAAAAGTTAATAAAGTCACTATAAAATTAACTAAAATATATTTGTTTAAAATTACAATAAAATTAATTAGAGAAATTTAGGGGAAAATAATGAAATGTTTTACAATTTATTATAAAATAAGGAAGGAGGAGATGAGGGGATGGAGAGTTTTCTTGAAAAAATTAAGAGTAGTTTAACCTTTAAGTTAATATTTACTGCCACAATGGTACTTTTATTCTCATATAGCAACCTTATTCATACCAAGGATATTCATATATTATTAGAAGGATTTACATTGATCGTAGGGGTAAGTACTTTGATTATATGTATTAATACCTATAAAATATCTAGTAACGAGTTTTTTACGTTTTTAGGATTTGGATATGGATGTGTTGTCATATTTGATTTTTTTTACCTATTAACCTTTAGTAAAAATTCAATTATATTCACTATGGGCATGGATGCCATGCTAAGTTTTTGGACTTCTGCAAGATATCTAGAAGCATTGACTTTCGTTTATGCCTTTAAACTTATAGGAAAAAAGATTAACTATAACAAGGTATTTACAATATACTATGGGTTTCTTTTAATTGATTTATGCTTAAGTTTTAATAAAATATCTCTTTATTATATTTCAAGAAAATTTTTTAAAGTAAATCAATTAATTATATTTGTATTATTTTTAATGGGGCTAGTTTTTCTTACTAAAAATAAGAGGTTTTTTGACAAAAAAGACTTTATAATAATTAATGTTTATGTAATAACAAATATATTATGTCAAATCATATTCGTATTATCTTTAGATAAATTTAGCAATATAAATGATATACTTAACTTTATATCAACAGTGTCTATATATTATGTAATAGTAAAACATTCTCTAACAAATCCTTTTAAAAATATATTTAAGGGATTAAATGATAAGAATGACATGATGATCTCGATTAATAAAGAGCTTTGCAGTAGAAATGAAGAACTTAAAAAAGCAAAGAAAGATTTAGAGAAAAGCAGTGATAGGTATAAAAACCTTTTAAGTTGTCTTCCTAATGCAGTTATAAGAATTAAGGATGGTCATATAAATTATATTAACAAAGAAGCTTTAAATTTATTTGAAGCAACTGATTACATGGATCTTGTAGGCAAACATATACATACTATAATCCATGAAGAGTCTAAAAATCTAGTAGATAATAGAATAGATATGTTAAGCAGTAATTATGAACATCTTCCAATAGTTGAAGAGAAAATGGTTACCTTAAAAGGAAAAATTATAGATGTAGAGGTCACATCTATAAAGCATGTTTATGATAATGAGGTTTACATAATAGGAGTACTTAGGGATTTAACATATAGAAAACAAATGGAGGAGACTCAAGGAAGGCTCATGAAAAGTCTTGCAGAAGAAAGGATTAAGATTGAACTTTTTTCCAATATTTCTCATGAACTTAAAACACCTATAAATGTTATTTATAGTGCTCTTCAGCTACAAAATATATATACGGATAAGGAGGATATATATCAAATAAGAAAATACAATGGAGTAGTTAAAGTAAATTGTTTAAGACTTCTTAGAATGGTAGACAACCTTCTTGATAAAACTACTATAGAAACTAGATGTTATAAACTTATAATAAGAAATTACGACATAGTACCAGTAGTTGAAGATATAGTTATGGAGGTATCTAATTATTTGAAGCCATATAATATAGAGGTTATTTTTGATACTGATATAGAAGAGATGATAATCCCGTGTGATAAGCATATGGTAGAGCGTATAATACTGAACTTATTATCTAATGCTGTTAAATTTGATGAGAACAAGAAAGATATTAATGTAGATATTAAGGATTATAAAGATTCAATAAAAATATGTGTAAAGGATAAGGGAATAGGAATACCTATTGATAAGAGAGAGGAAATATTTAAAAATCTTAATAGGGTGGACAAGTCTTTAAGAAGAAATGTAGAAGGGACTGGAATGGGGCTTTCAATAGTTAAGGGATTTGTTGAGCTTTTAAAGGGAGATATAAATATTGTAAGTAATGAGAGCAGTTCAGGAAGCGAATTTATAGTAACTCTTTATAAAGACTCATTTATTTTAGAACATGAAGATAAAATAGCAGTTATTGAGGATAGAAATCTTAAGGAAAAAGTAGAAATAGAGTTTTCAGATATATATCTTTAAACCTAGAGAATATATAGTATTTTATTAAAAATCAATAATGAAAGCTCTAAAAATAAAATGAGTTTTAACTTATATATAAGAGTCAATAGTAAAAGTTTAATATGACTATATGGATTTTTATCAAATAAGATAGAATAAAACATATAAGGTCATTAGTACATATATTAAAAGGGCTGTTGCACTAAGAAGTTTACATACAATATATTGATTTGCAAATTTAAAATTAGCACAATATATTGTAGTATTTATTCTTAATGCCACAGCCCTTTTACATGGTTTACTCGTATCTTAGAGATTCTACAGGGTCAAGTTTTGCAGCTTTAGATGCTGGTATTATTCCAGCTAATATGGATATAAGTATTGCAAAACCTATGGTTCCAGCTATAAGCCAAAGTGGAGTTGAGAATACCTGAGGAACATCAGTTATTCCTTTAGAGTTTAAGTAAAATTTAAGTATTACCTTTATTATCCCCACATTTATAGTGCTAAATAATAATCCAAGAAGTCCACCTAAGAATCCTATAGCTCCAGATTCAGTTAAGAACAATAATTTTATATCATTTTTAGATGCTCCAAGAGCCTTCATTATACCAATAGAACGAGTTCTTTCGTATATTGCCATGGTCATAGTATTTATAACACCAAGAGCAGCAACAAATACTATTATAGCTCCAACTACTGAAAGAACACCTTGAATTACAGCGAATATAGATTTTATGCCGCTTATAAGGCTCTGAACATTAGAAGTAGCGTATCCCATTTCACCTATAGCTTTAGAGACGTCTGTTACATCAGGGATATTTTTAACATCTACATTAAGTTGATCCACGCCTTTTTCTTCAAAGTACTTATCATTAAAGTTTAGGTAGTTTAAAAAGTCTGAAGCCACATCTAAAGATACAAGGATTTTATCCTTAAGAGGAAATTTCTCATTTATAACTCCTACTATAGTTACAGTTTTGTTTAAAGGTTCAGCTTTAGGTACATTATTTATAGTGGTTTCAGAAGAGTTTCCAGGGGCTTCAGTAGTTACCACTATTCCAGAAGAATTTATGGAGTTTTCAGTTCCATTAGTAGTATTTATAGCTTTAGCCGTAGCACTTAACTTAAGCTCCTTACCTATGGCATCCTTAGGGTTTTCAATGCCTAACTTTTTAAGGTATTCAGCACCGATTATAGCAGAGTTTTTATCTTCTTTATTAAAAGTTCTACCTTCTTCTATTAGATTAAGGGAAGGATTATTCTCCTTTAACTGTACAGATTTTATTTCCCCCTTAGTCAAAATTGAATATCTTGTATCCACACCTATAAGAGATGGGTTTTTCCTAGTTTTATGTCCTACTAAGTTTATGGTGTCTATTTTTACATTAGACCTTAAAGAAACATCATTAACTTCTTTCATGTTAACAATCTTAGATACATTTTCATCACTTATTTTTGTGAATTTAGTTTTTGCGAAAGAAGGCATATCTCCCATTGTAGCAGCATCATCATCGTCATTATCAGTAGGTTTTTCTTTCTCTTCTTTAACTGAATCATCTACCTTGTTAGGGAACACAGATATTAAAGTTGCAGAGGTATTTTCATTTATAGTATCTATAATGAAATCACGAACTCCTACCCCAAGACTCACCATAAGTATAATAAGCATGGTTCCTATAGATACTGCAAAGGAGGTTAAAAAAGTCCTCATTTTTCTTCTTCTAAGGTTTCCAAAAGCTGTTTTTATATAATCAAAAAATCTCATTATTAGTTCTCCTTTATAGCACCATCTTGAATTTTGATAACTCTATCTGCATAGGATGCCTCTTCAGGATTATGAGTTACCATAACTATGGTATATCCTTGTTTCTTAAATCCAGTAAGTATATCCATTACATTCTTACCACTTTTAGAATCTAGGTTTCCAGTAGGCTCATCTGCAAGAATTATTTTAGGGTCTGTAACTAGTGCTCTTGCAATACTAACCCTTTGACGTTGTCCGCCAGATAATTCAGTAGGCTTATGTTTCCCTCTATCTGAAAGTTCCACAAGAGCTAAGGAATCCATGGCACGCTTTTTTCTTTCTTTTTCTGGTATTCCAGAAAACATAAGAGGAAGCATTACATTTTCAGTAGCTGTAAGAGTAGGCTCTAAATTAAAAGATTGAAATACAAAACCTATCTTTTTATTTCTAAATTTAGACATTGCCTTATCACTATACTTACTTATATCCTCTCCATCTATAAAAACCTCCCCTTGAGTAGGTTTATCTAGTCCACCTATTATATTCATAAGAGTAGACTTGCCAGATCCAGAAGGGCCAACAATAGCTACAAATTCTCCTTTCTCTATCTTAACTGAAACGTCATCAAGAACTTTAAGTTTTTCATTGCCCATTTTATAAACTTTAAAAACATTTTTAATATTTATCATGGTATTCCTCCTATAAGATGTGGAAATAATTAAGAACTTAAGGGGGATATCCCCTTAAGACTTAACAGATTATTTTCTTTAATTATTCCAAATATGTTAATATATAAATACTAGCATATTTAACTTAATTGAATCTTATGGTAGACTTAAAATAATCTTAAACTTTAGATTATAGGGTTTTTGATTCAAAACTTATCTTATACACTATTTAAAATCTAAGGTTTTAAATGGTCTAAGTGCATGGATAAGTTAAGATTCAAGTTAAAAACTTATCTTATTCACTACTTAAAACCCAAGGTTTTAAAGAATTTAAGTACATGTATAAGTTAAGATTTAGGCTAAAAGTCCTATATAATTTTAAATATAAAAATTAATTTACAACTGAATTTTATTGCAATTTATAGATTTTAAATGTATAAATAAAATCTGATTTAAAAATAAAAGGTTATATTGATGAAGGTTTCATCAATATAACCTTAATTATTTAAGTGATTACTTAAGTTTAAATTATAGAAAAGGATATGGTAAATTCAGAACCTTTATTTACCTCGCAATTAAGGCCGATGGTTCCATTATGCTTTTCAATTATATCCTTGGTGATGGTAAGTCCAAGACCACTTCCACCACTTTTAGAGTTTCTAGAGGAATCAACCCTTGTAAAGGGCTGGAATATATCGTGTTTAAGCTCCTTTGGTATACCCACTCCATCATCCTTTATTTTTACTAAAAACTTATTTTCATATTTATAAGCTTTAATTAATAAAGAAGTACCAGGAGGATTATATTTTAAAGAATTTGATATTATATTACTAAAGGCTCTCATTAGATGTTTTTCATCTATATCTAAATAAACAGGTTCTTCAGGAATATCAAAATCATAAACAAATTCTTTTTCTTCAAGCTCAGGTACATACTCCGCTATTAATTCCCTTAAGAATTCACAGATATCTATTTTTTTAAAGGTTAATTTAAAGTCATTACTTTGAAGTTTAGAAAAATCAAATAAATCCTGTATAAGACTATTAGCTCTAACACTATTATTATTTATTATTAAAAGATATCTATCTAATTCCTCTTTGCTTAAATCTCCTTGTTTAATAAGGAGATCTGAATATCCAAGGATGCTAGAGAGAGGGTTCTTTAAATCGTGAGATATATCTAGGATGAGTCTTCTTCTCATCTCCTCAGATTTTATATTTAATCTTTCTTGTTCTTCCACCTTTTCTGCCATGGTATTAAAGGCATCTCTAAGCTCTCCAAATTCATTATTAGATTTTAAATAAATTCTAGTGGAGTAATCGCCATTGGATACTCTTTTTACTCCTTCCATAAGAGCTCTTAAAGGTTTAATGAAGGCTTTAGAAGAAGCCTTAGAATATATTATAAAGGAAATTAAGAACACAATTAGTGATAAGCAAAGAGAAAATATCATAAAGCTATCAGGTTTAGGTTTCCTACCTCTAGTTTTTATTATGTGACTTTCCTGATCTTTAGGTACAGCTATAACCAGCAAGAAATTTTTCTCCTCATTATATTCACTTTTATAAATATAGTCAGAATCAAAATCATCATAATAGTTGCTTGAAAATATAGTACTAAAATCCCTAGTATTATATTTAGATTTATTATCTGGTTTATTTCCTTTAGAATAAATCACTTCCCCTTTATCATTTACTATATCCATATAACCGCCTTTTTCAATAAGGGTAGAGATGTCTATTTCAGTATAATCATCCTTCATATAATAAGAGGCGTCATCTACTAAATACTCGTCTTCCATATAAAGAGCCATAGCAGCTACTATAAGAATAAAGGAGGTTATCATAAGAATAAAAGTAGTTATTAAATATGATAAAATATAGTTTCTAAATAAGAGGTTTGATAGTTTACTTTTTTTATTTCTATTAAAAATAGACATTTTATCACTTCTCCAACTTATATCCAATGCCTCTTATAGTTTTTAAATACTTGGGGCTTCTTGGGTTTTCCTCAATTTTATCTCTTAAGTGACTTATATGAACCATTATGGTATTGTCATCTCCGTAATAAGTATCTTGCCAAACATTTTCATAAAGTTGTTTCTTAGTGTAGACCTTACCGGGGTTATCCATAAGTAGCTCCATTATTCTATATTCTTTAGCGTTTAATTCTAGGGCATCGTTGTTTTTATAAATAGTGCAGCTATCTTTATGTAAAACTAAATCTCCTATGGCTATTTCAGTATTAGTTTTACCATTAGTATATTTATAATATCTTCTTAATTGAGCTTGAACTCTTGCCATTAATTCTATTGGAGAAAATGGTTTTACCACATAATCATCAGCTCCAAGTCCAAGTCCAAGGATTTTATCTGTATCTTCCCCCCTAGCTGTAACAAAAATTACTGGGATTTCAGAAACTTCTCTAATGTATTTTAATACCTGAAAACCATCCATATAAGGCATCATTACATCTAGTATTGCAAGGTCAATATGATTAGCTTTAAATAGTTCTAAAGCCTCTGCCCCGTTAGAAGCACTAAGAACATTAAAGCCTTCTTTTGAAAGATGTAGTTTAACCAAATCTCTTAAATCCTGTTCATCTTCTGCTATTAAAATATTCATAAGTCATCAACTCCTTATTGTGTCTAGTGTAGTTATATACTAAATTTTCATAAACCCCTTTAGATTTATAAGCTAATACATATTATTATATTATCACATAAA
>NZ_JBFNEO010000033.1:0-18055 GCF_040797585.1 Clostridium sp. | reverse complement strand
ATGAATTGGGATTAGTGTTAGTATTAGTTGTGTTATTAGTAGAAGTATTAGTAGGAGTAGGAGTAAGTGTAGTAATAGAAGTTGTGCTTAAGTAACAAAAAATTTTATTGGATATATCTTTTTTATTAAGGCCTCTATTTCCAAGGTTTGGATTTACGCCTATAAAATTAAAATCACGAAAAATACTCATAATACACCCTTCCTATCATAGTTTATACACTTATAGTATGATATATAAGTATAAAAAGTGAATATTTTCCATATAAGAAAATAAGTATCTACTTTAATCATTATATTTTTATATAAGGAGGAATTAATTGTGGAGGGATTAAAGATTGTAACCATAGGAGGAGGGTCAAGCTATACACCAGAGCTTGTGGAAGGATTTATAAAAAGATATAAGGAGCTTCCAGTTAGAGAACTTTGGCTTGTGGATATAAAAGAAGGGGAAGAAAAACTTAATATAGTTGGAGATCTCTCAAAGAGAATGGTAGAAAAAGCGGGGATTCCTATGGAGATATACACAACTTTGGATAGAAGACAAGCCTTAAAAGATGCTGACTTTGTAACTACTCAACTTAGAGTTGGACTTTTAGATGCAAGGATAAAGGATGAGAGAATACCTCTAAGTCATGGATTAATAGGACAAGAAACCAATGGAGCTGGTGGAATGTTTAAGGCTTTTAGAACCATACCAGTTATATTAGATATAGATAAGGATATGTCAGAACTTTGTCCTAATGCCTGGCTTATAAATTTTACTAATCCAGCAGGAATAGTTACAGAGGCAATTTTAAGATATGGAAAAAATAAAAATGTAATAGGACTTTGTAATGTTCCAATAGGAATGGAAATGGCCACTGCAAAACTTTTATATGTGGACCATAGTAGAATAAGAATAGATTTTGCAGGGCTTAATCATATGGTATTTGGAAGAAAGGTTTATAAGGATGGAATAGATGTTACAAAAGAAGTTATAAATAAAATATCTAATGGAGAAATGGGAGGAGTAGTTAAGAACATTGAAGATTTTAATTGGATGCCAGAGTTTATTAAAGGACTTAATCTAATACCTTGTCCTTATCATAAATACTATTTCCAGACAAAAGAAATGTTAGAAGATGAATTAAGGGAGTTTTCAAAAGGGGAAACTAGAGCAGAAGTAGTTAAAAGATTAGAAGATGATTTATTTAACTTATATAAAGATGAAAATCTTAACATTAAGCCTCCTCAATTAGAAAAGAGAGGAGGGACTTACTATAGCGATGCAGCATGCAGGCTTATAAGTTCTATATATAATGATAGGCAGGATATACAAACAGTGGATATTAGAAATAATGGAACAATAAAGGGGATAGATGAAAATTCCTCTGTAGAGGTTAGTTGCATTATAACTAAGGAAGGACCAAAACCTATACAGGTTGGAGAAATGGAGATACAGGTTAATGGGTTAATCCAGCAAATTAAATCCTTTGAAAGGTTGGTTATAGAAGCTGCTGTTACAGGAGATTATAATAAAGCCTTAGTAGCACTTATTATAAATCCATTAATACCTTCAGATAAAATGGCTAAAATAGTTTTAGATGAATTATTAGTGGCACATAAGGATTATCTTCCACAGTTTAAAGAAGTAGTAGAAAAACTAGAAATGAAGAAGTAGAGAAATATTATATGATATTTAATCATATTTATAAACCATCTCAAAACTCAACCTTTGAATATGTCTTAAATAATGGTAGTTGGTTATCTAATTTTAATTATTATGTGGTTTATCTTTATATATACCATTTTAAAATTCAATCTTTGAATATAATTTAAATAATAGTAACCAGTGGTTTAGTTTTAATTACTATTTAGTGTATTTATAGAAAAACCCTAGGAAAATTTATTGAAACTAAGTAAATTTTCCTAGGGTTTATTTTAATAGTGAAAGATTTTTAAAAGATTGAGTCTTAGAAAAGGTATATATAGATATACCTTTTCTAAGACTCAATCTTTGAATAAACCGTAGATTATGATAGATTGAAGTTTAGTTTCAAATATCATGTGATATATCTATACATATAGGTGTCTTTCCTAAAGAGAATTATTTATTTTTAAAATCCATAATAAGCTTTTTTAGATTAGTGGACTTTATAAGTTTTTTTGCGGATAAAAAGATTTTAAGTATAGTAGATACAACGATTATTCCAAAGGCTAAAGTCCCTGCACTGGCTAAGGTATCCATAGTCATATAAAGAGCAGTACTTGCATTACCATTTACAGCTTCATACATAGTATAATACATAGCACCACCAGGGACTAAAGGAATGAGGGCAGATATTATAAAAGTTGTAACAGGGGTTTTATATACTCTTGCACAGATTTCAGAGTATATGCTTATTATTAAAGAAGCAATAAATAAGGAACTAACCTTAGTAAGTCCATAGAATAGAAAGATACTATAGAATAGCCAGCCAAGAGCTCCACCTATGGAGGCTATAATTAGATTTTTTCCACGGATATTAAATATTATTGCTATTGCTAAGGTACCAACAGCAGCAGCTAGAGTTTCTATAAACACACTATATACCCCCTAAAAAGTTTATCCATATAGTAAATACAAGTCCTGTTCCCATAGCTATGGATATAGCAATAAGAAAAGCTTCAGCACCCCTTGTTAAACCAGAAAGTAAATCGCCAGATATTGTGTCTCTTATGGCATTAGTTATAACAAGTCCAGGAACTAAAAGCATTATAGATCCTATGGTTACCTTATCTACATGATCTCCAAAGCCAAGTTCTACAGAAATTATAGCCAGAAGGGCACCAAGGGCACCACTTAGAGCATTCATGAAGAATCCATTTATGGATAATAAGGCTCCAACATACCCAAATATACTTACAAATATACCTATGAAAAAAGTGCATATAAAATCCTTTAGGTTACTTCCAAATAACACAGAGAAGCATGCAGCAGCTACAGCTCCTGATAATGTCCTTATAAGACCACTATATCCTTTTGTATTACTTATAATATTTAATTCATTATTTACCTCATCTATAGAGTAATTTTTATTTTGAAGAGATCTAGATAAGTTATTTACTTTAGCTACCTTTTCAAGATCCCAAGTTCTTCTTTCTACTTTTTTTACCACAGTATGAGTTGGAAGATTAGGAACTTGAGTTGAAATTATTATGCCTTTAGGAATAACTAAGGATTGAATGTTATAAAGTCCATAGGCGTTACATATTTTACACATGGTCTCCTCAACTCTATAGTTTTCTCCGCCACTTTCAAGCATTATTTCTCCAGCATAGGCAGCAAGATGAAGAATTTTATCTACATCCATAGCTAAGCCCCCTTATTCTTATGTTTTTTATGTTCATAATAAGATAATAAACATAAAAGTTCAAGATATATATTTTAAATTGAATTAAAATTATTAAAATTTATAGGAATTAATAATTTTAATAATATTTTTCATGAATAATACTTTTATACTTAAGGAATTTTAAATAAAGGTATAGTCTTTTAAGTTTGAATATTAACCTATACTTGAAGATGAACCTTTAAAAGTCTTAGATTTTAAGGATTTATAGAACGAATCTTCCTTCAGGTGGTGTTTCTTTCCACCATATGAAGGTTAGATGAGTTAATCTAGGGGCGTAGTAACTGTTATCCCCTATCCTTTAAGAGGAGATGGGTGTTACAGTTACTAGCCATCAGATAAGATAAGTTTTTAGTTAAAAACCCTATATTACATAAATAAATGTTATAATTAAAAAAGAAGAAATATTAAACAAAAGATAATATATTTTAAAATTTAATTATTTAATTTTCCTAATATATTTTACCCTTATTACTTAGAAGATATTATTTTAACTAAGTCTCATAGTTTAGTTAGATTAGGTTTCTTCTAAAAGATTAAATGTGTTAAGAAGGACTTTCTAATTAAATTCTTTTAAATATATTATTATAATCAAGGAAGGTGATCTTATGGACAGAGGAAATTACATAGTTACATATACAGGAACAAAGTTTTATCCCTTAGATCCTAGAAGAGAAGAGATAAAGGATAAGGATATAAGCCATTCATTATCTATGCTTTGTAGAGGTAATGGCCATTATAAACATTTTTATAGCGTAGCTCAACACTCTATATACTGTGCAAGGGAAGCAAAGGCTTTAGGGTTTTC
Organism: Clostridium sp.; assembly: GCF_040797585.1. Lineage (GTDB taxonomy): Bacteria > Bacillota > Clostridia > Clostridiales > Clostridiaceae > Clostridium_Z. Next base: position 13,876 of record NZ_JBFNEO010000033.1, on the reverse strand, counting down.
AAAAAGAGTTCAACTTGCCTGTCTTCTTCATGATGGGTCAGAGGCGTACATATCTGATATTACAAGACCAGTAAAGGTGTATTTAGATTCATATAGAGAAATAGAAGATAAGCTTCAGAGCTTAATATATAAATCTTATGGTTTAGAGCTTACAGAGGAAGAATTTAATGAAATGTCAAAGGTTGATGATATAATTCTTAGTTATGAACTTAGAAATTTATTAACCACAGAAAGTATGCATAAGACTGAGCAGGATGTATCTACAAACTATGATTTAAGTTTAAGAGATATGCAGGAAGTAGAAACGGAATTTTTAGAATTACTTAAAGAATTAACATTAAAATAATAATATAAAGTTGTATACTCCTCATAGGAATTAGAATTTCTGTTTAATTCCTATGAGGAGTTTTTCGTATTTAAATAATAAGGATTCTAGCTAATATTATATTTACTTTAGCTTTATAGATAATATATATTAAGTATTATAAATAGTATGAAATATATACAGGGAGTTAAGGAGGAATTATGACTAAGATTTACTTTATAAGGCATGGGAAGATTAATTATACAGAGGATGATTATAGTAGAGAACTATCAGAAGAAGGAATTGAAGACGTTAAAAAGATTAAAGATGTTCTAAAGGATCATGAGATACATAAGGTTTATTCTAGTCCATATATAAGAGCAATTAATACTATAAAGGAGTTAGCTTTAATTAGGGAGTTAAATATAAGCACAATAGATGATCTTAGAGAGAGGAAAGTATGTAATGAATTTATAGAAGATTTTAAGGGATTTTCTATGAAACAGTGGGAAGACTTTGAGTACTCTTTAGAAGGCGGAGAGAGCTTAAGACAAGTTCAAGAAAGAGGAATAAAAGCATTATATAAAATTATAGATGAAAATAAAGGGAAGTCTATTGTGATTGGAACTCATGGTACTTTTTTAGGGATGATATTAAATTATTTTGATAAAAAATATGATTTTGAATTCTGGAAAGCAATAAAAATGCCATATATATTCTTATTAACTTTTGATGAAAAAGAATTGATATCTGTGGAAAACATATATGCATAGGATTTATAATATTAAAAATTTATTATGAAAAAAATGTAAAAATAAATATTTTAAGGAGATTTATCATCTAATTGTACAGGTTATTATTTTTCTTTGGGGATAAAATAATGTAGAAAGCAATAAGCCTTTTAATAAATATATGTGAAGGAGTGATTGTTATGCCATGGAAACAAGGAAAAGTAACCTTAGATGACGGAAGTACTTATAAAGCAGATTTTTTAATTAATGAGAATAATCAAGTACTAAATATGAAGGTATATAAAGAGGGAAAAGTGTTTAAAGAAATAGATGCTGGAGCCTTCGCGGGAAAACTTGGAAAAGAGCCAGATGAAGTATATCCATATAAAATCGATTTAGAAGATTAGAATAATAAACTCTAGTGGTTTTCAATTTCAATTTATGTTTTAGTTTTATGCTGTGAGTAAGTTTATCAAAAGTAAATTTAAAAAATATACTAAAAATCTAATCTTTATATATTATATATATATAGTATGTAATCTTAACAAAGTCCAGCAAATAATTCGCTGGACTTTGATTCATAATAATCTAATGATGCGTCTTTATAATTATACTAATTCCCAAAAAGTTTAACAGTATATAGTCTACTTAAAGGGATTTTATCAACCATGTAAATTGAAATAGTGTCTAATACGAATTCATCTGATAATCTTGTTGACATAATTTCTTTAACCTCATTCTCGTTTATAGGAGTTCTACTTCTTAAAGTGCAATGAGGCTTATATGGAAAATTATTAGACTTAAACTTAATACCAGATTTTATTATTTCCTCATGAAGCAATCTAAATTTCTCTTCATCTTTTAGAGTGAATACAAATAGGTCTGTTCCAGGAAATCTTAAAACCTCTTTAAATGAAGCCTGTATTGGAGCTGTCTTCATAGCTATATTTTTTATTGTATTAAAAACAAACTCTTTATCTTGTCCAGGTTCAATTACCCCAACGCCACTCGACCCAGCCAAAGTTATTTCTACTGGCAAAGAAGCCCTCAATTTATCTTTGTGATAGTTTCTAATATCATATATTTTCTCTTTTACTGGGTCTGGTAAATCAAGAACTATATATGATTCATGTTGAAAGTCCATTTAATACCCCCTCTTATTATATAATTCGTAATTATCTACTATTGTAAATTAGTTTCTACGCTTGATTATACCATAATTTTCAATTTATTATAATTGCTTGTAAATTCCTGCATAATTAACTTTAAGTTGTTCTTCAAGTCTTTTAATTTTTCTTTTTAAACTTGCAATACTAGCATTTTTGTTGTTATCAGTCATTTCTCTTTTAACTTGTGGTGGGGTAGGAACTTGTGAGTGTTGATGTCTAAGTATTTCTATACGCTCCCTAATTTATTTGTTGTCATATAGTGTTTTTTAGTAACTCTTCATTTTCACTTACCATTTCAGTTCTATTATACATTTTAGCATTTTCAATCATAGTTTTAGTTGAGTTTATTAGTATCTCATACTTAATAGTATCACCTTCAAATGCTCCAACACATAAGTCTTTACAAGGACTTCCGTTATTACAAGTTAAACAAGGTGGTTGTTTAGCATAACTACATTTACCATTCTTTCGTTGCATACAAGTACAATAAGGTGTATCAAGAGCATTTAATTTATGGTTGGTATATAGCATATCTATAATATCAGAAGGTATTTTTTTAGGGGCTGTGGCACAAAGAATAAAAACTAGAATAAATTGTATTAGATTTTTAAATTCTAAGACAACATATTCTAGTTAGATTTCTTAATGCCACAGCCCTTTGTTTCATTTTAAAAAAGTGAAGTAACTTTTATCTAATAATGTGCTCACAAACTGATTATTGTAACTGTATACTCTTATTCAATAAAAATGAAATAAAAGTTAATAATTTGACTGTTGTATTAATAAAATGTATGATTTTATATGGGGTAAAATTAATTTAGGAGTGATTAAAATGGAACCTAAACTATTAAAAATTTTAAAGAGAAAGGAGATTACTAAGGAAAGGATACTAAAAGATATAGTAGCTGGAATAATAGTTGCCATTATAGCATTACCATTATCAGTAGCTCTTGGAATTTCTTCAGGGGTATCACCAGAAAAGGGACTTATAACAGCAATAATTGCAGGTTTTTTTATCTCATTACTTGGAGGGAGTAGGGTACAAATAGGGGGTCCTACAGGAGCCTTTGTAGTTATTGTTTATGGAATTATTGAAAACTATGGTATAGAAGGTCTTATAATATCTACAATTATGGCTGGAATTATCCTTGTTATTTTTGGAGTTTTAAAGCTTGGAAGTATAATAAAGTTTGTTCCCCATCCTATAACTGTAGGATTTACTGCAGGAATAGCCATAACCCTTCTTTCAACCCAAGTGAAGGATTTTCTAGGATTAGATATTGCAAATGTACCAGCGGAGTTTATTCCAAAGTGGAGTGAATATATAAAACATATGAATACTTTTAGCTTAACTACTTTTTTAGTAGGAGCTGGGTCTTTAGCTATAATGATCCTATGGCCTAAAATAAATAAAACCATACCAGGATCTTTAATTGCTTTAATTATAGCTACTTTAGTAGTTAAAATATTTAATCTACCAGTTGATACCATAGGAAGTATGTATAGTGAAATATCTTCCTCTATTCCCATGCCCTCAATACCAAATATAGATTTAAATACTATAAAAAATTTAATTAGTCCTGCCATGACTATTGCTATTTTAGCTGCAATAGAGTCACTACTTTCAGCAGTTGTAGCAGATGGTATGATAGGTGGAAAGCATGATTCTAATATGGAACTTATAGCTCAAGGTATTGGTAACATAGCTTCAGGATTATTTGGAGGAATACCAGCAACAGGTGCAATAGCAAGAACCGCGGCTAATGTAAAAAGTGGGGGAAGAACTCCTATAGCTGGAATTGTACATGCTATAACTTTATTTTTAATTATGATACTATTTATGCCCTTCGCAAAACTTATACCAATGACTACCTTAGCAGCTATACTTATAATTGTTTCTTACAATATGGGAGAATGGAAGGTGTTTTCTTCTCTTTTAAAGGCGCCTAAAAGTGATGTAATAATATTACTTTTAACCTTCTTTTTAACAATAGTATTTGACTTAGTTATAGCAATTGAAGTTGGTATGATCTTAGCTATGTTCTTATTTATGAAAAGAGTAGCAGATACCACTAAAATAGAAACCATAAAAGTAGATGAACATGATGAAGATGAAAATATAAGAGAAGAATCTTTAGGCGATAATGTACTGTTATATGAAATAAATGGACCATTTTTCTTTGGAGTAGTTAATAAGTTTATGGAAACAATGCAGGAGATAAATTCCAACCATGAAATTCTTATATTAGATATGAAAAATGCCAATGCCATAGATTCAACAGCTTTAGACGCACTGGAGAGAGTGAAGAAGAGGTGTGAAAAGCATAAGGTTAAATTATTACTTGTAGGAGTACAAGAGCAGCCAGAGAAAGTTTTAAAGTCCATGGGATTTATAGATTTAATAGGACAGAATGCTTTATTTAATAGCAGAGAGGAAGCTTTAATTTCCATATCATAGAAATTAAAAAGCATTAGCTAAGATTTTTTATATAATCCAAGGTATAGGAAAATATTTTCTTATAAACACCTAAAATAAATTTGATAAAAAGAGATAAATAGTATAGTATATTATATATAAATTCCAATTATTACCTATTCTCTTTAAAAAATTTATTTTAGGAGGTAATTGTGAAAAGAAGAAAAATAAAAATTATAACAGCGGCTATAGCTGCAACTACTTTTATACCAGGCGTAAATGTAGAGGCTAGGACAAATAACACACAGGTATCAGCTATCAATGAAGAGAGAAGAGAGAGTGCTACTATAAATGGCATAAAAATTAAAAAAGATCTTATAAGTAAAAACTACTCTAAAGGTGTTTACACATCTCCTTCATACATAGTTATTCATGATACAGACAACAGAGACAAGGGAGCAAATGCAAAGGCAAATAGAGATTATTTTGCAAATCACAATCATGCTAAAGCTTCAGCTCATTATGTGGTTGATGAAGGAAATATTGTACAAGCGTTAGAAGATAACTGGCTTGGATGGCATGCTGGAGATGGAAAAAACTCATCTGTAGGTAATAGGAATTCTATAGCTATAGAACTTTGCGTAAATAAGGACAATGACTTTAATAAAACTTTGAAAAATGGAATAGAACTTACTAAATATTTAATGGAAAAGCACAACATACCAGCAGAAAATGTTATAAGACATCACGATGTAACAGGGAAGGTTTGTCCGAAGATTATGATGAAGGATTATCCAGGGGCATGGACATATTTTAAGGCTTCAATATCCAATGGGAATTATGTTAAAGAGAAAGATTCCTTAGTAAATACTAAGGGAAAAATAAAAAAAGTAGAAACTAATGTTAATGTTAGAAAAGGGCCATCCTTAAAGAATTTAATTGAAGGATATGTTGTAAGTGGACAAGAAGTTAATGTGATTTCTAATAATAATGGGTGGTATAAGGTGAAATATAACACCTATTCTGGAATAAGAACAGGGTATATTAGTGAGGAATTTGTGATTATATAAGGTTATCCCCTAAGATTTTTTTAGTAAAGATTTTAGGGGATATTTTTATATAGTAATATAGAACCAATCTTCCTTTATATGCTGTTTTTTCCACCAGCTAAAGGTTAGATGAGTTAATCTAGAGGTATTATCCATCACCTTTTAAGAGAACGAGGGTGTCAAAGCTTATAGTCATCAGATAAAAGTTAAATTTATAGAGAGTTTCATTAAACTATGAAATGATGTGAACTAGAAGTAAACATATGTATATAATATAACAAGAATTAATATATTAGGAGTAATTGGGATATGTTCAATGATATATTTACTTTTGGAATAGGTTATAGTATTTTTAATTTTATTTTCTCAGTATTCTGCATAGCATTTCTTTTAATTGCCGTTATAGTCATAACTAAGGGGATAAAGCAATGGAATTATAATAACAATCAACCGGTACTTATAGTATATGGAACTGTAGTTTCAAAAAGGTTAGATGTAAATCATAGAAATCATAATAATGGAGACATAGCTCATAATACTACAGCAACCAGCTATTATGTAACTTTTCAAGTAGAAAGTGGAGATAGAATAGAGTTCTCAATTAAGGGGATAGAGTATGGTCTCTTAAGTGAAGGAGACTACGGAAAGTTAAAATTTCAAGGAACAAGATATTTAGGGTTTGAAAGACAAGAATAGAAGGAATCTTCCTTCGGGTGGTGTTTTCTCAATCATCAGAAGGTTAGATGAGTTAATCTAGGGGCGTAGCAACTGTAACATCTCCACCTTTTCAAGAATATGGGGGCGTTAAAGCTTATAGACATCAGATAGATTAGTGTAAGCATTAAGAGGGGTAAATTAGAGTACATTAAAATAAGACTTTATTACTAAATCTAGGATGTATTTAGTAATAAAGTCTTATTATATATATAAGTAATATATAACTTATATATTAAGTACTATTTAATATAAGGATTTAATTACTACAACATTTCTTATATTTTTTACCGCTACCACAAGGGCAAGGGTCATTTCTACCTATCTTATTGGATAAAGCCATGGTAGAGTTTGATGATATATTATATATATCATTATTGCTATAGCCCTTTAATATCCATAAAGAAGAGTTATTCATTAAATCTTTTATATATGGAGTAACTAGAACCATTTCACCTTCGTTTCTAAAATGAAGGTATGTATTAAGATAATTTAATATAGTTGGAAGATTAAAGCTATTCTTAACCCATATTATACATCTATTAACTACATTCTCAATATCTTTTTCAGGTAATTCTATATTAGAACATAAATATGTGTAGAATTTATTCTCATAATAGTTCCAAGAGTTAGAACCTTCTTCACTGGAAATTAATACTTCTTTTATATCTAAAGGCTTATAGGAAAGAGAGGATTTTTTCTCTTGCTCATTCCATAAAGATTCAATATTAAATATTCCATTATGACATAATAAATTTTCTTTAATTTTTAAATCACTATATCTTTTAGAATAGTTATCTAAAAATGTCTTTAAGGAAGACTTGTCCATATTAATACTAAAGTTGTTAGTCAATACGTTGCTTATATCATCAAAACTTATAACACCATAATGATAAAGAGAGCCTTTAACAAGACTTAAAGCTTTATTATTAAGTATTATTATTTCTTCAGTTTTAGAATCTTCTAATAAATTTTTAATGCCCAATAAATAATCAGTAGGAATAATTATAGCCTTTTCATTATTTATTAAAGAGGGAAAGGCTAAGCCTAGAGTTTTTAAAGCTTTTAGTATATGTGTATTATTTTTATCATAATTATATATACCCTCATTATATAGAGCTTTTTTTATTAAATATAACTCTTCAATATTTAGATAATTTAAGAAGATGATTTTAAGGTTATCCTTAATATATTCTGAAATCTTTGTTGCAAGATCAGCTTTTTTTAAGGAGCTTGCACCTTGAATTGAGTAATATCTTCTTATTTCATCAAGTTCATTTTTAGTATAAGATACTAATATTTCCGTACTTAGGTTTTTACCTTTAAAATCTTTAAACAATGACTGTAGCTCCTTTTCAATTTTTTCACTTAAGGGTAATTTTGAGATATTTACAAAATTCATCCCTTATGAAGTTTACAAAAAAATATCACTTACTAAGTTTAATTCATATTAATGAGATTTTCAACCTTCATTTAAATTCAATCCAATAAATGTAAAATGAATAGGTTCTATTATCTGATAAAAGCTTCATTTTCCATAGAATAAAAGTAAAAAAATGGATAAGTCTGTATTTCGTATAAATTTTATGTAGTATATATCTGAAATATTGTTTAATTTCACAATATTATTTAAGAAATATGTTAACTTTTACAAAATTATCTTAGGTTCTATTGTAAAGAAACCATAGATAGTATTATAATTGTAATAGGGTATTTGGAGGAAATAATTAGTGAGAGTATATTTTGTGTAAAAAGGTGAAATAAATTGAGATTATATTTAGATAGATAAATAAGATTTATACACTTATTATGAAACGAAATAAACTATTATAGAAGCTAATTAGGTCTTTTATAAGCCTAATAATAAAATTATATAAATATATACATACATTACAGGGGGTATTGTAACATGGAAAAATTAGTAATATCAACAAAAAACGCACCAGGAGCTATAGGACCATATTCTCAAGCAATAAAGATAGGTGAGTTAGTTTACACTTCAGGTCAACTTCCAGTAGATCCTGCAACAGGAAACGTTTCTGATGATGTAAAAGAGCAAGCTAGACAATCTTTAGCAAACGTTAAGGCTATATTAGAAGAAGCTGGAACAACTATGAATAAGGTAGTTAAGACTACAGTATTTATAAAGGATATGAATGACTTCGCAGCTATAAATGAAGTTTATTCTACATTCTTTGCAGAGCCATTCCCAGCAAGAAGCTGTGTAGAGGTTGCTAGATTACCTAAGGATGTTAAAGTTGAGATAGAAGTAATAGCTTTAGCATAATATAAAAAATAATAGATATATTTGTTTTTATATAAATATATCTATGCTGATATAAAAGATGCATCTATGGATATCATAGGTGCATTTTTTATATTATCACAGATACATTTTAGAGATGATATAAAATGGTCAATTTAATCTAGGGGCGATTAACTTTTATCTCCTACCTTTTAAGAGGATGGGGCATTACAGTTAGTAGCAATCAGATAAAAATATAAAATAATTGAAAAATCCCTATGAATATTCATTAGATTCATAGGGATTCTTTATTTAACCAAATAGATTTGTATAATCTTAAGTTACTATTGCAAGTTATTATCAATGCTACGTCAATCTTAGAAAACGTTTTCTTAAATTAATCCATAGATATATAATTCTAATTCAAAATAAACATAAGTCAACTTAGAAACTTTAAGGAAAGGAAAGAATCTATTAGATTCCATGGGGATAAAATGAATGATTTATTTTAATAAGGATTAATAGGTAGATTAACATTCTAATTAATAATTAGATGAATTTTAAAATTCCCTCTAAGGATAATATAATCATATTAGTCATCACAAGGGAGGTAATGTAATGATTTTTATAGGGATTTTGGTGATTTTAATATTAGGTTATTTATTTTATGCACTGCTATATCCAGAAAGGTTTTAAAGGGGATTTAAGGGAGGTTTATTTATTATGAATATACTACAAATGGTAATAGTAATTGGAATGTTTATAGTGTTAAGTGTAGTTTGTGGAAGATATATTTATAAAGTGATTTTTTTTAAAGAAAGCAAATTAGATAAATTTTTTAAGTATATTGAAGGACCTATATATAAATTTTTAGGAATAGATGTTAATGAAAAGAGTACATGGAAGAAATATGGAGTGCTTATTTTAATATCTAATATTGTAATGATGGGAGTAGGCTATTTAATTTTGAGAGGTCAAAATTACTTAATAGGAAACCCTGGTGGGGTGGGTTCTCTTTCTAGGGATTTGTCAATAAATACAGTGGTAAGCTTTATGACTAATACTAATCTTCAGGACTATGCTGGGGAAACGGCATTATCAAATCTATCTCAAATGTTAGTTATAACTTTTTTAATGTTTACTTCAGCAGCTACAGGATTTAGTGTGGCAGGAGCTTTTATGAGAGCTATAGCTAGAGATGAAAGGGGCATTGGAAACTTTTTTGTGGATATGACTAGAGTAATAGTTAGAATACTAATACCTTTTTCCATAGTGGTTTCTATATTATTAATTACTCAAGGAGTACCCCAGACACTTAAAGGAGCAGAAGTTATAAATACTTTAGAGAATAAAAAACAAGTTATTGCCTTAGGACCAGTAGCTTCATTAGAGGCTATTAAACACATAGGAACCAATGGTGGAGGGTTCTTTAGTGGTAACTCATCGCATCCTTTTGAAAATCCAACATCCTTAAGTAATGTAATTGAGATGCTATCAATGATGGTAATACCAGGTAGCTTTATATATGCACTAGGCTTAGGGCTTAAAAATAAAAGACAAGGATGGACATTATTTATAGCTTTATTACTTCTATTTATAGTTGGACTAGCTATATGTTATGTAAGTGAAAGTTCTTATGGTTCATTTGGAAATATGGAAGGGAAAGAACTTAGATTTGGAATAACAGGGTCATCCTTATTTACTACAATAACTACTGCATTTACCACAGGATCTGTTAATAATATGCATGATTCATTAACTCCTTTAGGAGGAATGGTTGCCATGTTTAATATGATGCTTAATGTGGTATTTGGAGGTAAAGGAGTAGGATTTATGGGGACCATAATGTATGCAATAATAACAGTGTTTATTTGTGGACTTATGGTGGGAAGAACTCCAGAGTTTTTAGGAAAAAAGATAGAAGCTCGTGAAATTAAACTTTTATCCTTAGCTCTTCTTATACATCCTATATTAATTCTTATACCATCAGCCTTAGCTTTAAATATACCCCAGGGAATAGAGGGAATAAGTAATGGTTCCTATCATGGAGTATCCCAGGTTGTATATCAGTTTGCATCTAGTGCAGCCAATAATGGGTCAGGGTTTGAAGGATTAGTTGATAACACTGCATTTTGGAACCTATCAACTGCAGCAGTAATGTTTATAGGAAGATATTTATCTATGATAATACTACTTGCAGTAGCTGCATCTTTGGCTAAGAAAAAGACTTTAATAGAGACTGATGGAACCTTTAGAACAGATAATGGAACCTTTGGAGTTATATTTATTGGAGTAATTTTAATAGTTGGGGCTTTAACATTTTTGCCAACATTAGTATTAGGACCTATTGCAGAACACTTAAGTTTAGGTCTATAGAAAGGAGGGGTTTGTATGAGTATTAAGAGAAATAGATTTATTTCCAATGACATATTAAAGAATGCAGTAGTAGAATCCTTTAAAAAATTAAATCCTAAATCCATGATTAAAAATCCTGTAATGTTTATAGTTGAAATATGTTTTTTATTAACTTTGGGTTTAAGTTTTTATCCGGAAGCTTTTACTAAAGTCAATGAGGTTTCAAGAGGGTATAACATTATAGTTTCTATAATTCTATTTTTAACAGTGCTTTTTAGTAATTTTGCAGAAGCTGTAGCAGAAGGAAGAGGTAAAGCTCAAGCAGAAAGTATGAAAAAAACAAGAAAAGATACAAAAGCTAAACTTTTAAATAGTGATGGAACTTTTACTATAGTAAGTTCTAGTGAGGTTATAAAAGGAGATATTGTTTTAGCAGAAGTGGGAGATATAATCCCTAATGATGGGGAGGTAATAGAAGGTCTTGCTTCCGTGGATGAGTCAGCAATAACTGGAGAATCTGCTCCAGTTATGAAAGAAGCAGGGGGAGATTTTAGTTCTGTTACAGGGGGAACAAGGGTTGTAAGTGATTACTTAAAGATTAGAATAACAGCAGTGCCAGGGGAATCCTTTTTAGATAAGATGATAACCTTAGTTGAAGGAGCTAAAAGGCAGAAGACTCCTAATGAGATAGCTTTAAGTACATTACTTGTAAGTTTAACCATAATATTTGTAATTGTTATATCCACCTTATATCCTATAGCTTTATATTTAAATATAGAAATTTCTATATCAACTTTAGTAGCATTACTTGTATGTTTAATACCTACAACTATTGGAGGGTTATTATCAGCTATTGGAATTGCAGGAATGGATAGGGTTACAAGATTTAATGTTATAGCTATGTCTGGTAAAGCAGTAGAAGCCTGTGGAGATGTGGATGTAATGATATTAGATAAAACAGGAACAATAACCTATGGAAATAGAATGGCTCATGAATTTTATCAGGTTAATAATCATAGCAAAGAGGATATATCTAAATATGCATTAATATCTTCTTTAAAGGATGAAACCCCAGAAGGAAGATCCGTAGTAGAGTTATGTAATAAAAGAGATATTACCATAAATAAAGAAGACTATAAAGAGGGTGAATTTATAGAGTTTACAGCTCAAACAAAGATGAGCGGTATTAATCTTAAAGATGGGATTAGAATAAGGAAAGGAGCAGCAGAGGCAGTAAAAGCTTTTGTAAAAGACCTTGGAGGAATAGTACCAGAGGATTTAGATAATATAGTTAACAATATATCCAAAGCTGGAGGGACTCCCTTAGCAGTAGCAGTAGATAATGAGATCTATGGAGTTATATATCTTAAGGATACAGTAAAACCAGGACTGGTGGAGAGATTTGAAAGACTAAGAAGTATGGGGATTAAAACTATAATGTGTACAGGAGATAATCCTCTTACAGCAGAAACCATAGCAAAGGAAGCAGGAGTAGATGATTTTATAGCTGAATGCACACCAGAGGATAAGATAGAGGTTATAAAAAAGGAGCAGGAAGATGGAAAAATAGTTGCAATGACAGGAGATGGAACTAATGACGCCCCAGCTCTTGCTAAGGCTGATGTAGGTATAGCTATGAATAGTGGAACAGTGTCAGCTAAAGAAGCAGCTAACATGGTGGATTTAGATTCAGATCCCACTAAGATATTAGAGGTTGTAGAAATAGGAAAGCAGCTCTTAATAACAAGGGGAGCTTTAACCACCTTTAGTATATCAAATGATATAGCCAAGTATTTTGCTATAATACCAGCTATATTTGCAGCAGCTATTCCTAATATGGAAGTGTTAAATATTATGGCATTGAAAACACCAAGTAGTGCTATAATATCTGCTTTAATATTTAATGCCTTAATAATACCAGCTCTTATACCTTTAGCTATGAAGGGAGTTAAGTATGTACCTATGAAGGCAGAAAAGCTTCTTAAAAAGAACCTTCTTATATATGGGGTAGGTGGAGTTATAGTTCCTTTCTTAGGAATAAAATTAATAGATATGATGATTTATCCTATGCTTAAGGTATTAAATATTTAGGAGGATAAGGTGATGAAGAAGCTTTTACAATGCTTAAAGTTTACTATTATATTAATGTTTATATGCGGATTATTATATCCTTTATTTATAACAGGAATTGGACAAGTATTTTTATCAAATAAGGCTAATGGAAGTTTTATAACAGCTGAAGGAGAGAAAATAGGATCAGAAATTATAGGACAAGATTTTACAGAGGATAAGTTTTTTAAGGGGAGAGTTTCATCAGTGGGATATAATACGGGAGAAAATGTGAATGAAAAAACAGTAGCATCAGGGTCAGAAAACCTAGCCCTTTCTAACGAAAAACTAAAGGAAAGAATGGATAAGACCTTAGAGGAAATATTAAAAGAGAATCCTACCATATCTAAGGAAGATGTTCCAATAGACTTAATAACTAGTAGTGGTTCAGGACTTGATCCTCATATATCTCTTAAGGGAGCAGAGGTTCAAATTAATAGAGTAAGCAAGGCATCAGGAATATCTGAAGAGAAGCTAAGATCATTTATAGATAAATCAAAGGAAGGAAAAACCTTGGGGGTATTAGGGGAAGAAAGAGTAAATGTATTAAAACTTAATATAGAAGTTGCTAAAGAGTTAAAAATTATAAATTAACCTTTGGGAATAGTTTTTTAGAAGAGGTAATTTAGTATTAATAAATATTCTCTAGAGGGATTTAATAAAAGTTATATTTTAAGCCTATATAATGCTTGTTTAAGTATTATATAGGCTATTTTAAAATCTTTCATCTATAGGGTTTTTAGCTTGAATCTTAACTTATACATGTATTTAAATCCTTTAAAAC
>NZ_JBFNEO010000032.1:0-18228 GCF_040797585.1 Clostridium sp. | reverse complement strand
CTTGTATCTCACTCCTCTTCTTAGGTTTTAAGGCACTAAAAAGAACCTAAGCCTTTCTATTGCCTAGATTCTTAATTATTGTTCTTTTATAGCTCCAACTTCTTTAAGTACTTCTAGTACACATTCCTTAAGATTTAATAAATTAGGTACCTGGTCCACTGTATAAGTACCTCCCATTATTAATGTAACCCATACCTTTACGCATCCACTTTCTTTGTTAAATGTAAACATACTTATCAATCTCCTTTTTATTTTATTAATAATTTTAAGCATAAAAATAACACCTTCTAAACAGTTGGTGTTGACATTAGCATTGTTAGCTCTGCTATAGCTTTATTCTGTTTTTCTAACTCTTCCTTAAGCTTTTTATTTTCATCTTTTAAAATTTCTAACGGACTTGGTGGCATAACTATTGGTTTTTCTTCTATACTTCCGTTACTAGCTAAGTATTTTACAACTGTTCCATTATCATAAGTTACTATAATAAACTGAATGTCATCTTCTTCTATTAATTCTTCTTTAACTATATTCATAATCAAATCCTCCTATTCTAATGTATAAGTTATTCCTGAACTGAGCCATATATTTTCATAACCTAATCTTATTTCAACTTTACAACTTTTATTGAACTTTATTCCTTTATTGTGCATATAATAATAACGACTTTCAGTCAATATATCAATTTTTTCTAAGTACGGTAACTCAATTGAGTTGCCTCCTATAAAAAGTAGGGGGGATGTGTGACCTGGAACGTAACTCATATCTCCGTCATGGTATCTACATAATGTATTAATTATTCCTATACCAGCATAATAATTGTGTAATTTGACATCTAGTACTTCTAAAATAACTACCCCATCTATGGTTATTCTAATACTCCCGTAACCTTCGTAACTGGAACTATTGTTTTTATTTGATATATATGCATCAATTAAATAGCCTGAACCAGTTATATTAAGATAATCTTTAAATCCGTAATATTGTTTACTATAAGTATTCATATAAATAGTTTTTATAGGATTTGTATACATATGCGACTCTATAGTATCAATTTTCCTATTTACATCAGTTACTGTTTGGTTAACCCTATCCAAAGTAGCTTTATCAGCTATAAATACTTCTCCTGCCATTACTGTACCTCCCTATAATAAAGTAAGCCATTTTTAATTCCTAAGGTATATTTTTTATTGATAGTATCATCTTTTATTACTTTATCTGCTTTATTTGATGATAATTTAAGCACCTCATCATTTATCTTTTCATCTAAATTATCTATCTCTGCATTCAACTCTTTACTTTTTTCGGTTAAGTTATCTATCTCTGTATTTAACTCTTTAGAAAGCTCTTGTCTTGTTATTTTTCCATCCATTAAATCACCTTCTTTTTATAAAATAAAAAATCACCCTTCCTTATGGAATAGGTGTTACTCCTTGCATTGCTATTAAGTTCATAAGTTCAGCATTAGATTTTTCAAGTGCTACAATTCTATCTTTTAAAGTCACAATCTCTTCTTTATAAGTTGACTCCTCTCTTTTACCTTCTATATATTCATACCAAACGGTATTATCTTCTGGATTACAGTATAATACCGATATAAATCCTTCTCGTTTTTCTTGATAAGGTAGAATTTCTACTAATATTCCTTCTTTCTTTAACTCATCCTCCGTTTTATTCAAACCATGTGCATCATCAAATGGCATATAATGGACTGTACCAGGTCTATATTTACCTTCTTCTATCTTCTCTAAATTTCCTAAAAAAATCATATTCTAACCTCCTATAAAAAAGTTCTATATATATTATTTCCTAATGTAAAATAAACATAATTATCATATCCGTTGTTACTTATTTTAGATATATTATATTTATATCCATCTATCTTAAACTCTGGAAGAAGTGCTAATAAACTATTTTCAAGTTCTGTCTTTTTATATATATAGTTATACCAACAATAAATAAATACCCCCTTTACAAACCCATAAAATTTTATATATTTACCATTGTCCATATCTCTAACCAATTCTCCCGTAGCTATAACCATTTTTGTCTCATTTGTATATATATTTTTAAAATTAATTGCATAACCCTCATTAGTGGAACTCCCATACTTATTACTAAAATACATGTCTCCTGTTTTCATATTTAAATCAAACGCAGCCTCGTCATCTATTTCAAATATAGCGTTCAATGAATTTAGGTCATATCTTCTAATTTTGTAAAGTCCATGTGTATAGAGATTATTATCTTTTAATGTAAATAAAAAATGATCTTCATTCGGATAATCACTACCAGATATCCCCTTACTTGCAATCTTCTTTTTAGTATTTTTATCATATTTACTTAAATTAGATCCATAACTTGGAGAACCTTCTAGTGAATATATATAAATATACACATCATTTGAAAATACTTTTTTAACATACCCTGTTATCTGGGGATCAGGGATTGTTATTTCTTCTATTTTATTCCCATAGAGATCGTATTTATACACATGTACTGCTTGATTAGAGTCTTGATAGAAATCAAAAAAAGTATTATTAGATACATCTACTGCACTCGATTTATATATTTTATTATTCTTTAAATCTAATACCTTAGAATCTCTTAATAAAGCTACATCTTTTTCAATAAAATATTCTATTGACTTCCCTTTACTATCAATTACATTTTCATATTTTATTGTCTTTGGATTAAAATCTATAAGTGATTCATAAATATAAGATTTATTTAATATATTACTTATTTCGTCCCATGTATTATTTGTAGTTACCTCAATATCCTTTGACGTTAAAGCTGTAACTACTTTATTTTTAGCGTCAACGCCAGACGTAAAAACCTCATTTACTGCATTAACAAGGTTGCTTTTATTAGAAGTTTTTAGGCTACTTAATGTGCCTATCTCAGCATGGGTGTGATTACTAGGAGCTGCCCCCACATCTGATGCACTTAAAACTACTTTTCCAGTTTTATTATTTACACTCTCAACTGGTACCTTTATATTATCTATCTTTTTATCTAATTCTTCTATTCTACCTAAATCATTCTGCATATCCTTGGATAATTTATTTAAAGTTATACTCTCATCATAAATTAATTGACCATCATTAAAATGTATTGGAGATACAACATTCTTAGATACTAAGATAGTAAATGTAGTTCCCTTCTTCCAAACACCATTCATGTTTACTATGCTTATCCCATCATCAGCTATTTTATAGTCTTGATTCTTTGTTAAAAACACACTATTCTTAAATACCTGTATAGCATCTATAATCTTATTAAAAGCAGTAATTTCTCCATCTAGTATGCTTACTTTATTAGAATCTTCTTCTAAATTTATGGTGTTTTCTAAAACTTTTAATTTCCCAGTCTCTCTTTTTATCTTTTCTTCTAATGTTATTAAATCTTTCTGTGTAGCTAATATTACAGTAGGATCTACTTTAAGAGTTACACTGGAAGTATTACTTACCTCTAATATCATTCTTATTATTAAATCCTTGGCACTTCCCTCGGATATAATTGGTTTGTATGTTTCCGGATATTTACCTATAGCTATTAAATTTCCTTCATCATCTGTAACCCCAGCTTCCCTAATCATGAAGCCGCCTACTGAGCTAGGTATTACAACCTCTATAACTATCCAATTAGGATTCTCTGTATCTATTGTTATATTACTTATAGGCCCTTCCCATACTTTATTCTTAAGTTCCACTTGATCTTCTGTAGGATTGTAATAAGAATCCTTACTATCTCCTACCTGAAACTTAGTTAAATTTAATTTAGTGCCTAAAGCATTGCTATTAGCTATCTTAGCCTTACCTATCTTAGTTAGTATTGTATAAAATTGTTCTGTCATATTAAGCCTCCTTTCTAGGATAAATAGTTATGTTCTCCACTCCTGTATTATTTCCCATAGCTATATTTACCTTACCTTTACTTTCTATGTTCTTAGGACTCCATGGATATACTGTTACCTCTTCCCCTGCTGTAAGAGCCGAAGCATAATAAATTGGGAAGTTTATCTTTTGTACTAGTGTAGAATTCAATATCATATTACATGGAATAATGTATCTAAAATTATCTATTATTTCATAGAACATATTCCAATCAAAGGTATTTACCTCCACCTCGAATGTATATTTATCATTTATTACTTTTACCTTATAATTACCTTCACCAAATAAAGTTTTTAATTTTTGCTCTAAGGACCTCTGAGTTATAGGCATTTTATCCATCTTTCTATTCTTAAGCCTTAGCCTTCTCATACCTAAATCTTCCTTAGAACTATCTGCTTTTATCTTATATAAGCCTTCTAAATGCTTTATTCCATATTCTGTGGCAGTATCTATAAAGTTCTCATATAAGATTTTCATCTTACCTTTTTCAAGATTTTCTATTTCTATATCTTCTGCATAAGTGATCTCTTTAAAATCTTTTATATTAGCTATATCAGGTGGTAGGAAATCAATTAATTTCTTTCTCACTTAACTCCACCTCTTTCAATATTGGAACTTCTTCCGCTCCTAAGCTTAGGTTTTCTTCTTTACCATTTATCTTGGTATTAAATAAGTCTGCGACACCATCAATATTTAATATTCTAGCTTCAATCTGGCTTATTCTAACTATTGTATTATCTTCTTCATGCCATTGCTTTCTAAGTTGCTTTAAATATTCATTTATAGTCTTATTTATATCTTCTTGCACTTGTCCTATAGTTAATCCTCGCTTTAGTAAAAGTTTAGTCTCTATAGTTATCTCTATATCTTTAGCACCTTTTACAGTAACAACATGACCTACTGGAGCAATGCCTAGTCCTTTACCTTGGTTTTGTACTGGATCTAATATAGTTTGTACTTTATTAATCAAATCTGTTGTTGGTACTTCAAAAGAGCTATCTAAAAATACTATCTTTACTGTTCCGCCACCATTCCATATAGGAAATACTTTTACTGTTCCAACCCCATCTATGGACCTAGTATTAATTTTATAATCTGCTATATTCCCACCAAAAGGCTTTTCATTTAGATGATCTATATATCTACTAAATAAACTTTCATTAGTCTCAACATCTTCTCCTGGTATTAACAACTCTCCTAATGTTGCAATAGATAATCCTTCTATATATTCTATTGGTATTAATGGTCCTGTTATATAATTTCCTTCCATTCCTGTAGATTCACATTTCATTTTATATATACCATCAGATATTTTCTCTATAGCTATAAAATTAAAATCTTCTATGGAGAATCTACTGTTTAAAGGAATGTCCATTAAAGTATTATCTTGACTATAAAAATATCCTTTCTTTATGGAAGGTGTAGGCTGTTCTCTTTTAAGACCTTCCTCTGCAACTCTTAAATCTAAAAACTCCTCAGGCATATTGGGACTTGCAAAGGTATATTCTAAGAACCTATCCATATCTGAATACATTCTTGCTACTTCCATTGCTGCAGGAGCTAAAGCATTATAAATAATAGAACCTTCTCTTTTATCTAGATCATTAGGAATCTTATCCATCATTCTTTTTAATATGGTTTCCTCTGTATTTACTTCAAACATTATTACCTTAGCCTCCTCTCCTCTTGAAAGTCTCCATAAATAGAAAAGACAGTGAATCTTGCTAAAACACTATCTTTGCCATACTCAAATATAAGATTATCTATGTTTTTAATTCTATCATCTTGAAGTAAAGCTTCTTTTATTCTTCTCCTAAATTCACTTTCTGCTATATCTTTATCCTTGCCTATAACTCCCTTAAGCTCACTTCCATAATTCCAACTATAAATAAGGTACTCATATCTTTCTATAGATAATATAAGTTCTATGGATTGTTTAAGAGCTTCTATACCATCTGTAAACCCTAAGACTCTACCATCTTTTATTCTATAAGTTTTAGTAGGCTGTGTTAACTCTTTATTTATCTCTAAGTCACTATTTATTACGGCCCCTTGTGGTAATATATTAACTTCACTCATATTACACCACCTTGTCTAGTATTACATATTGCTGTCCACCTTGGATCCTTAAAAGTAATACTTTATCACCTTGCTTTAAACCCTCTCTAATAACTAATTTTCCTAAAGAATTAGAACTTATCCCTTCCGGAACACTATGATTATGCTCTAAGTCTACCTCATACCTAGTAAGGCTTTCAGGAACAATAAAAAAATCTCTAGGTAATATAAGTTTTTGATCTAATTTTATTTTAAGGTTATCTATATCTAATACTTCACCGAATAATATATTTAATGGATTGGTTGCTCCAACTGCATCAATTCCAGCCCTCTTTATAATATCTATCATTCCCATATCTACACCACCTTTAAATCAAAGTCCATAACAAGATTCCCATTAGAAAACTTATGAGTAGCATCTTCTATTAAATAATACTGGTTTATATCCTTTTCTTTTATCTCTACATATACACCTGCACCAGCTCTTAACTTTAAATCTTCTTTAATATCTGTACTAATAACATCTTTTAATTTTAATGTCTTACTTTCTTTATTTCTAAGTTTTAAAGTACTATCAACAAGTTCCTGTATTTGTGCCTTATTCATCTTCTCATCTACTTTTTTAAAGTATTGAAGTCTTCCCCACTTAGCAATATTCTTACTATCTTGTGCAATATACACATCTCTTCCTTTGGTTTCTTTATTATCTCTTACAATCTTAACTCTATTATAAGTTTCACTATCTATGCTATTTTTCCAATCATAATCACCTAAGTTATTATCATCAGAAATTACTATCTCTTGCTTTAAGTTATTTATATTCCTTAGGCAAAGTGATCCATAATCATCATATAAGGTATATGTCTGCTTTGTAGACATGAGAGTCTTCTCTAAAGCACTATAGATTATATCTAAAAGCTTTTTATCATCTTCCAATAAACTTGGTATAACATAGCCTGTATCTTCTACAGTTCCTACTCTTAACCCTACATCATTAGCTATTTGACTTATTATTTGACTAGCTTTTTTATTAGTAAATACATAAGTGTCATTATATAAAAGGTGTCTTATTTGGTCATAGGCTGTTACTTTTACAGTTGGGTTTTTGGATCCACCATTGTCAAATACATATCCATAGAAAACATTGCTGTTATTGACTTTAAAGCTAACTACATCACCATTACTTATAGAGATTTGTTTATCCTTTAATATTTCAAAATCCAAACTAGATGGCTTCCCGCTTCTTTTAGTTTTCCATGTAACATCTGTAATTAGCTCAGATATGTTCCAAACATCACCATTCTTATTATCTAGTAATAATTCTATATTTATATTAACCACCACCTATGGAAGCTTAAGAACTTGTCCTGGATAAATCTTTTCAGGAACACTTATTTTATCTTTATTTAAATTAAAGATTTCTCTCCATCTGTTACCATTGCCTAAATACCTTTTAGCTATATAGAAAAGGGTATCTCCACTAACTACAGTATGTGTATTAGTTTGTTTATTCTCTACTGGCCTTTGTGGAGGACTACTTTGTGCTGCTACTTTATTAGCGCTTGTATTATTAACTATTACTACCTTCTTAGATGCATATGTCCTGTATTTTTTAAACTCTATAGAATAATAGATATCTCCAACCTCTCCACCATTTTCACTAAGTTTAAAGTTTTCTATAGTGAATAGATCATTAACCTCTAGGGCACTTCCACCAGTAAATATAAATCTTATCTTTTGCCTTTTCTCTCTCCATTCCTTAATCTTAGAAATATAAAAGCTCGGTTCAAATAATTGCTCCGAGCTTACATATGGTCCCCTATTTTTAGGGAAAAAGCTTTCAAATGATATTTCTGTTAATTTAGGTAAGTTTATAGTGTTAATCTCTCCTAAGTTAATAACTTCAAAGGTTTTATTATCTCCATTTTCATCTATTTCTATCTTTTCAGGGAGTACAGGAATAGTAAACCCTTCCTCACCGCTACTAATACCTAAGTACATCTTATACATTAAGCATATACCCCCTCTGCACTATTAACTAACTCTGTTTCCATATAACTTTCTATCTTAGATATTATTTTATTAATATCTGCTTCCTCTTTAATATCTCCAGTGGTTACTTGTACAGTAGGTGTTAATGTAACGAAGTTCTGTATACTCTCTGCTTCTGCTAAATCCCTCATCATTTCTAAATGCTCATTGGAAACATCTATTTTATCATCTATATTTTTAAGATGCTTGTTGGCATCATTTAGTCCCTTTCCTTTACCACCTGACTTACCTCCACCCATGGATAGCTCTCCTGGACCTTTAGTTTTATTCCAAGCTCCTAAGTCTGGGTTAGGTAAACTTTTACCTATGTCTGGAACCTTAAACATATCCTTTATTCCAGTTATAGCACCACTGCCTTTTTTATATCCATATTTAAATTCATTACCATAATTCAACCTATCCATATGAAGAGAGCTAGAATCCATTCGCTCAACCTTTATCTTAGATTCACCAACTAAATCGTCCACTGCCCCTTGAAGTCCGTCTCTCCATCCATTTACTGCATCAGCTAGGTTAGAACCAAAAATAGTATCTATAGCTGAAGCTATGCTTTCAAGAATTCCAAGGACACTATCAGCCATACCTGCAAACAATCTCACTATTGCTCCTATAGGATCAACAAATACGTTAGCTAGAAATTCTGCAAAGATAGCAAACTTATTATAAATCAAAGCTATAATATCAATAACCAAATTAAATCCAGTTACAAATAAATTCCCTAAAAAAGCAAATAGGACTCCAAAAACTCCGCCTATAAATCCAGCTATTTGTTCAGCAGTTACTCCGCAACTATTTAGTATATATATGAATATTGCTATTGCACCTATTACTAACATTATGGGCCAGTTAACCATCATCCATGCTATAGCCATTGCAGCTACTGTTGTTATTGCATTCCATAATATAGGTATCAATATATATGCTAAATAAATTATTATGGCAATTAATATAGGTTGTATTATTCCCCAGTTATTTTGAACCACAACTCCTATCCCGCTAATAACATTTATAAATCCTAATGCTATTATTGTTATAATACTTAATCCAGTACCTATGGAATTAAAAAACTCTTGAAAACCTCCATTAGAAAATGCCTCATTTAGCTTTGTAAATACTGGAGCTAATATCTCCAAAGCTCCATTGCCAGCTTCTGCTAATGCTGTCTTAAAGTTCGATTTTAAATTATCAAACTGCGCCGCTGCTGATTGATTATATTGTTCCAACATTGACTCTGTAAATCCCTTTTTATTTAGCAATGTATCAAACTTACTTATAAATTCATCCATAGATTTTGAGGCTTTTAGTATCTCTGCATCTGCTTTACCAAAACCAAATCTCTCCTTTAGAGATACAAAGTCTCCTGACATAGCTTCTTTAAGAGCAAATCCAGCTCCTTCTAACCCTTGTGTTGGATCCATAAGAGTCAATCTTTCTGAGAGATTAGCTAGTTTATCCAAGCTATCAGTGTTTTTAGTAAATTGCATAAACTTCCTAGCGTTGGATGCGAAATCTTCAAATGCAAAAACAGATTCATTTGCTTTCTTTTGCAAATTATCAAAGTAAGCTGTTCCTACATCTTTATTACCCATAATACCTTGTAAAGTAAATAATTGTTGCTGTAATCCCATGGCCCCGCCTATTGTAGCAGTTATTCCTTCTCTAACAGCTTGAAATCCTAAGTAAGTACCAACAAGCCCTTTAACTTTCCCTGTTAAACCACCAGCCGATTGGGAACCTTTATTAAAAGAATTATTTAAATCATTCTGTGTTTTAGTAGCTTTGTTTTGGGAACTAGCTAATTGTGATAATCCAGTATTAGTTTTCTGTATTGCTGCATTAGTTGAATTTAATGTATTGGTGATTTTAATGTCTTTATTTGCTGAATTACTCAGTTTATCCATAGCCGATACTGTTGAATGTAATGCTTGTGTAACTTGTTGTAGTGGTCTTGTCATTTGGTCAAACATTTTTAAACTTGCTGATACTGTTGCTATGATTACCACCTCATTTTTAGGCAAAATAAAAACACCTACATTTAGTAAGTGTTTTATGTTAAATTCTTGTTAATAGCTCAGATTTTTTATTATTAAATTCTTCTTCTGTTAATATTCCTGAATCTTTTAATTCTGATAACTTTTTAATTTGTTCTAGTATATTCTCTTGATTATAAGAACTTAACCCTTCTTCATTAGCTTCATTATTATTTCTAAAATTTAATAATAACATCTTTCTATATATTTTCTCATCTACTTCAAGTAAACTTCTCTTACCATCTCTAAACTCTATAGCAATTACATACACACCCTTCTTTTTAGCTGATGCAGCTGCCAATAATCCTAATGGACCTAAAAATAAACTTCCCTGGTCTTCTTTTCACTATCAAATATCTCATAATCTTCAATTGTATTTTCATCTATCATTACTTTTTTAAATAATCCAGTTACAATTGTAATTCCTAAAGCAGTTACTATTACACTCTTGCCTTTATAATCTCCATCAATAACTTTATTTTTTGCCCCCATTTACTTAACCTCCATAGTATAGTATTACAAATACTATACTACTCTAAAACAGGTAATCATTTCAACTACTTCCTTCTTTTTACCTTAGATAAAGATTTCTTTTCACTTTCTACATGTATATCTATACTGCCATATATAAAAGCTTTCTCCTGTCTAGACATGTTAGCTAATACACTTGGAAGAATCTTTAATCTATGGAGGGCATAGTGTGCATAGTTAGCTTCACTATCACCCTCCTTTATTAGTTTTTTGCTTCTTCCATAAGCTCCTGAATACCTTTGTCATATCCATTTACTTCACTAACAACACTTGACCATTGTGAATATTCACCATCACTCATTTTACTTTTCATAGCTTTAATTAAATCTTCTGCCCCTATTACTCCCCATGCACCTTGTAGCTCTGCATTTTTAAAATCAGGGTAAGTAGTAGTTTCTATTATAAGGTTAGATAAATATTTCTCTTCATCTGTCTCCATTATCTTTTGTCCTTTAACAAACTTAACTTTCCTACACTTCTTTCTTATTTCATCTCCTAAAGTGGAAGATATGGGTTTAAACTTCATCTTTCTTTTTTTCCCCCCCATGGTTATTTCTCTTTCTATTTCCTCTACTTCCTCAAAACTATCCATTAAGAAATCTTTAAAACTGTTCATATTCTATACTCCTCCTCTATCCTAATACTGGTTTATTAAATTTATCTAATAGATCTACATCCTCAAAAGTAAATGCCATATCTTCTTCTAGAACTTCTGTGTCTATGTCAAAGGCTGCCATACTTACTTCATCCAAGTTACAATCTTTTAAAACAACTGTTTGTCTACCTATGCTACTTGTTGGGTCCTCGTTAGTTACAGTAATATCAAAGTAAACATCTTTACCTTCTTTCATATACTCAAGCATAAGCTCTCTAAATAAAGATGTGGCATAGTAAACAGTAAGTGTGCCTGTGCCTTTCCATCCTGCTGCCTTATTTTGTGTTCCTCTTTTACCTAAAGTTTTTATTTCTGTCTTTTGCTTTTCAACCTTAGATTCCAGTTTTTTAGCATAAAATAATTCTTCATTACGACCTTCTATAGTTATATAAGCCCTTGCCTCTTGCCCACTAATGGTATCTTTAGCTTTTAAGAATCCCATATTCTATCGCACCTCCAAATCCATATAAAGTTTTTCCATAGAGTCTATTGGTTGCACTCCAACCCTTGCTATCACGCTATCCTTGTCTTGTCCTTTTTCAACCTTAACGTCCTCTGGCACGACATTTTCAAGTGCATTTATACCTTGTAGCTGCTCTAAAAACTTAATTACATCCTTCTTAAACAGGTTTCTACCATCAGTATCATTGTCACCTTTTCCAATATAGGTTTCATCCCACAGAAACTTAGTGCCATTGTTTACCTCGAATAAAGTTCTTATTACCCTATTTTTTCTATAATCTTTTCCCTTGTCCTCTGTAAAAGTCTTTAATGTGTTTATATCCTGCTCTATAACAACTTTCCCATTATTAGTGGTAAATACTATTTCTCCATTCCTTAAAGCTTCTTCTATCTCTCTATTTGTGTATTTGGTATCTACATCAATAGCTCCGTCGTATTGAAGGTATGTGTTAGATTGATTTACATTTGCACCTGCAGTGGCCCCAGTTACAAATGCAACTGACTTATCAGAAGTTATTTCACTTCCATCATTAAGAACAACTCCGTTTTTAACACTTATAACATTCTCACTGTCTGCTTCAGGATAGTTTTCTAGTACTAATTGTACTTGCCTTCCTTCTTCTTTTAATCTTTTAATAAATGTTGTTGCAAATGCCTTTATACTAGCATCCTTAGTTGGTATACCCATAGTATGGAACTCGTAGGCTTCAATAGCTGCTAAGTAATCACTATAATTTTGATTAGTAACAGTTCCATCAGCTCCACCTTTAAGTGGCAGTCCTGAAGTAGCTTTTAATTCTCCAGTTCCTTTAAACTCAACATAATCATTGTTCTTTAGTTCCTCTATGATTTTAATGAGTTGTTTATCAACTTTATTGCCTTCAAACATAGTTATAACCTCAAACTGTGATGCATCATCTATGTTATTTTGAATTACTAAAGTGATATTGTTTCCCTTAGTTCCACTATATTTTGCATTAACAGTTAACCCATCTAATGTAGCGGTAGCCTTAGTGCCTTCATTAAGCCTATATAATAAAAGTGTTTTAGCCTTCTTAAATACTTCTTTAATAAGCAATACACTTTCATCAGCTATATTTATTCCTAGGGTCTTAGATAGATCATCATCCGCATGTATAGTAATTATTTGCTTTTCCGTCCCCCAAGGTAACACTAAGGGCATTGTAGCAATACCTCTTTCCCCTATTGGAGTCAATGCATCTTTTTTAGATTTAAAGTTTATATATGCTCCTGGTCTAATCTTATTTTCTTTAGTCCAAGTTCCTCCTGCCATCTATTCCACCTCTTTCTCATTAAAAGTTTCTAATACTTTCTCAACTTCTTTTAAGCTATAACTTTTTTCTTCTAGTAAAGCCTTAAGTATATCTTTTTCTATAACTGTAAACTTCTTTGAAGATAGTATTTGTTCTTTACTAAACTTAATTTCTTTGTCCATTCTTTAAACCTACCTCCTGTTTCAATCTATTCATTTTTGAAGCCTTTTCAACTTCCTTAACAACTTTATAGTTAAACTGCAAGAAGAAGTGTAGAACTCCATCTATAACCTCATGCGTCATACTATTAGACCTATATAGGCTATTACCTATAGATACATATTCAAGCACCTCATATAACTTATCAGCCATATCTAGACAGTCCATATTTATATCTTCTTTATCACTAAAGTAATGGATGTTAAAAGACACATTTTTCTTATATCTAGTATTTAATTCTTTGTCATGTGCTGAACTTAAAACCTTAATAAAAAAACAAGGCTCCTCAAAGCCCTGTTTAATTTCTTCACCATATATATTTATGTTAGAAAGTGCTTTATCTAAAGCCTGGTTAATTCCTATTCTTAGATCATTTATATTTACTATACTATCACCTACTTCAATAACACTTGGGTTGCTATTATAAATAATGCAGTTGCAATAAATAGTAACAAATCATATATTGCATCTAATTTCTTTCCTTGCTTAAATTTATCAAGAGAATAATAATTTACAATAATCATATAAAATAATAAACTAATAGTTAAAGCTATCTTCACATTACCACTTCCCTTATAACCTTCCATTCAATATTTGATTTAATAATTCTACTTGCTTTCTTTCTAAGAACTTAGGTAACTCTCTTTCTATTTCTTGCATAGATATTGTGGCCATAAACCTTCCTTCTACCCAAGACTTATGATTCCTAGTCCTATGTCCATACTCTACATAAGAAGCATACTCCACGTTATTAAATATCTCTATTACATAAGCATTACCATGTTTCTCTACGTTACCTACTTGCCAGTTTCTCCTTAAATGTCCACCTGTTTTACCTTCATAAACCCCTACTGGAGTCCTTTTCTTAATCTTTCTTTCAGCTCTAAATGCCATTTCTAAGAGAAATTCTTTTATCCATCTTTCAATTACTCTTTCATCTAAAGCCTTTTGAAAACTACTGGCCATTTTCTTGAACTCACTGCAATCAAAGCTCCCTAGTCTTCCCATTATGCTTTATCTTCCTTGTTTAAGATTACTTCTTGATGTGTACTATAAGGGAATCCTTCTCCAGCTTTATATTTAGTAGTTATATTTAAGGCATTGTTAGTTACTTCTATTTCATCCCCTTGTTTAATCTCAACCTCAGGAGCTATAAAAAGTTTAAGTTCATAAGAAACTTGATTTATAGTATCACTCTGATTATTTTTACTTAAGCTTTGTTTAGATACCCTACAAGATACATCCTCATATTTAATAAGAGTTCCCATTTTAGTTTCTTTAGTTAAAGGATCTTTATATTTTTCATAAACCTTTATATTACAAGTGCAATCATAAAAGCTCTCTATGGCTTTTCTAGCTTGTTTCCTAGCTTGTTTCCTAGCTTTCTCTATGCCTCTAAGCATACTACCATACCAACTTTCTATATTTATTAAGTTTAGCTTTATAGTCTTTTACTAAGCTATCTTTAAATTCAGAATTAGCACTTCTATAACTTACAGTAGTATCTCCTTCACTTATAGAAGAAATAGAACCTAAGGAACTTTCTTCTTCCCCTAGGTTCTCATTTCTGTATATGTCTATAGCCATTCTTAGAATAGTATTATTTAATGCTTCTGGTATTTCTTTTATATGACAATAACCTTTTATTATTTGATCTACATTTTCCAATGCAAATTCAAGTGAAAAATCCTTAGAATCATCTTCTAAAGATATGCCTAAAAGTTTCTTTAATTTATCTAGTTGAGTCATAAACTCACCTTCTTTTATAATTTATGTTTAAATGCTACTATTCTTATTTGTTTTGGTTCATATACTCTTTGCCAGTTTGCTTTATCTGTTAATTCTAATCTAGATGGTCCTTCTGTTTTTGCCACTTTAGTATTAGTAAACTTAACCCCTCTTGGATGTAATATCATTGTCTTTCTATTAATTAAGTAATCAACTCCTGAGCCTTTCTTCTTATCTCTATCCGTTTCAGTTGGTACAAATCCCACTGGATTACCATTACCTAAAGCTAAAGCTCCTTGACCAAATAGGTAAGTTGTATAAATCCCACCAGTATCTACGGGACATCCATCATCAACTATTACTCTTTTATCTTGATAAACTTCAAACTCTGAGCTATCTGATGGTCTTATTGTTTGAATTAGGTTCTGTTTCTTTAGTTCTGACTTAGTGGCACTATGCATCATAACACCTGTTAATAGTTCTTGAGCATCTCCTAACATTTGTTGTGCATCTATAAAGGCACTAGCTGACCACTTAGCCGCACCTTCTGTCATAGCTGATATATCTAAAAGATTCTCTTTTAGTGTTGGAGCTGAAAATATTCCTTTTAGAATTGCTATAAGCTCTTTCTGCATATCTCTAGTCCAAAATCCACTTACTAATTCTCCTATAGCTGCCATAGGGTCTTTACCTGCAAGAGCTGCTGATAAATCTGTTGCACTCCACATCTTAGCTCTTCTTATAATAGCTGCTACATCACTATTTGATGTAATCTTAGCTGCTTCTAAATCTGCATCCTCAATTATTTGCTCTGATTCTCCTGTTAAGTCCTCAAAGAATGGCATATTAATAAGTGGACTTGCTTGTGAAGCTAAACCATCAAACTCTGAGTTATTAGTTATAATTCCACTCTGCACTAATGCTGATTTCTCCATTGTTCTATTAACCACATAAGGGTTAAATAATTCTGGTACTATAATATCTGTTAATTTTGTTCCCATATCTTATCACCTTTCCTTTTATATATTTACTCCAGCTTGATCCATTAACTGTTTAGCATGTTCTGGATTTTCTTTAAATAATTTCCCTTGATCTGTTAAGTTGAAAGTTTCTTTTTTCCAAGGATTATACCCTTGTGGTGTTTTATTCCCATCCACAGGATTTACTCCTGAAAACTTAGTCTGTTGCTCTTCTACAAATAAATAGCTATCACTTTTTTGTAATGCTTCTATTTGCTCTTTAATTCCTATAATATTTTCACCATCTAACTTAACATCTTCTAAATTTAAAAGAGCTTTAACAGCCTTTGTATTTCTTACATTGGCACTCTTTAAAGCTCCTTCTAATACATAATTAAATTGCATATCTTGTATTTGCTTTTCATATTCATTAACTTTAGTTTCATACTCTCCTACCTTGGCTTGAAGCTCCTCATTATCCTTGTTATTTTTCTTTAGGTCATTGATAGTTGTATTCGCTGTTTTAAGTTGCTCGTTTAATGTATCAAATTTATCCTTAGCAACATGTTGTGAACCGTCTACTAAGTCCACATCTTTATATTTCTTTTGAATATCCTCTGGTATTTGAGAATAAGCTTCTCCTAATATTTCACTTAACTTTGGCATATTATCATTCCTTTCCTAATATTACTCTTTTCTAAACACTTTAAATACATCACCAATGTAGAAATGTGGATCTTGAATTATTGGCTTTAGTTCAATATCATAGCCATTGTCTTTTAAAACATTTATTACTATATCTTTCACATTAGGATCTGTAATGGCAAATTCTGATACTTGCCTTCTCACCGTTCCTTGATTTCCTTCCAAACTAATTCACCTCGCTTTCAGGCATAATAAAAGCACCTACTATTTCTACTTAATAAGTGCTTAATTAAATATCTCTATTTCTTTTATTTCATTCTCATATATTTCTACTAGTGAACCATTGTTATCTTCTACAATTATACTTGCAATCTCTGGATCATTGTCTAGTGCTTGAGTGTAAATACTATAAAATCCTTTAACTGTAGTACCATTAATACATGTTACTTTAACATTTTTCTTATATCCATCCTTAATATTAATCATTTTCTCACCTCTCTTAATGTTGGAACAACATGAGTTCCTTTTTTAGAATAATGTATAATAGCCTTATTAGTTTCCATAGCATTTCCTTCAATATCAAATGTTACACCTAATGTTTTATCAACTTCTATAAGTTCCTTATTACTCCAGTCTCCTTTATTGTCTCTTAATATATTCCCAGTTCCAGCATATTCATTAACTATTTGTTGTAATTCTTCTGTTGTAATACCCATATAACTTCTACCTTCAATATAGTTGTTGTGGCCTAAAATATGCTTACCTTGTTTTCCAATCAATATTTCTTTAGATAGTTCATCTGATTTAATATGATTTCTTACATTTTGGTCTTTATAAGTTAATTCTAGCTTATCCCATTCATTAATATTATTATACTTTAACTCCTGAAAATCAGCAAAAGATTTAGGTATTTCTTTTCCTAAAATTTCTTTATATTTCTCAAATTGCTGTTTATCGCTAGATTTATTTTGAACTTTCTTTTCTTCTGCTAATGCTTTTGGATTATTAGCAACATTCTCTTTATACCATTGCTCATAATTCATACTTCCATCTACATAATAGGTATTCCCTTCATGATCTCTAGCAATTCTTTCTACGTCTAATGAATCTGGGAAGTAAGCTACTGTAGTAGTTCTACAATTAGGGTGAAATGGTGGGGCATTGACTCCTATTTCTTTTTCACTGACCTTAAATATCTTACCATCCATAGATCTACATATCTTACTAGTGTGTAAATCTAATGTAGCAAGTATTTCATATTCCTTAACAACTCCACTAGAATCATAACTGTTAAAAGTAGCTTTACTTACTATATTTGCACTTTCTGTATTAACTAATGTCCTAGCTCTATTCTTAGCTACTTCCATTCTCTCAGTCACTATCTTAGAAGTCTTATCTATAGAGTCTCCTCTAATGAAGGCCTGTGTAAGATTGGTCTGCAGCTCCATTATTAATTTCTCTTTATTCTTCCATATCCTACTACTATAATTGTCACCATGCCATGGCTCTGTAATTACTTTATTAATTGTATTAGTATCTAACTTAGCAAAATTAATCCCTATCCCTAATCCTTTATGAACTTCATATATATTTCTATAATAGGTATCTTTATAGATACCTCCTAGAAGTTTTGTAGCTCCATCTTGTTGTTTAACATATAAATTCTC
This sequence comes from Clostridium sp., assembly GCF_040797585.1. Taxonomy (GTDB): domain Bacteria; phylum Bacillota; class Clostridia; order Clostridiales; family Clostridiaceae; genus Clostridium_Z. The sequence goes on along the minus strand of NZ_JBFNEO010000032.1, from coordinate 52 downwards.
TAGTGAGTTTCTTATCTGCGTTTGTAGGGCTTGTAGCCTTGTTACTCTAACC
>NZ_JBFNEO010000031.1:0-18338 GCF_040797585.1 Clostridium sp. | reverse complement strand
AACTTGTATATTATATTAATATATTGGTATTGATAAAAAGTATCAATATATATAGATATTTGATATTTTTTATCAAGTAAAATCAAGGAGATAATTATGATTAAAAAAAATGTTATGATAAAAACTGAAAATGGTCTCCATACTCGTTTAGCTGCCATGCTTGTAAATAAAGTTTCTGAGCTTAAAAGCAGATATAATACAGAATTTCTTATAAAAAGAAAAGATGATGGTAATTTTATGGCAGTAAGTATGCTAGCATTAATTTCCTTAAAAATACATCAATATGATGTTATAACTTTAGCCTGTGAAGATAATACCCCTAACGGTATTAAAGCCTTATATGAAATAGAAAATTTCTTAAATGAAAATTTGTTAGAATCTAATCCCATAGAAACTAAGGTAGATGAGTTTATAGAAGAAAATACCATAGCTAATGAACAAATCTTAGATAACGTACCCATAGGTATAATAGTAGTAGATAGTAAATTTTCCATTATAAAAATAAATAGATATGCTCTGAATATAGTAGATAAAACCTACTCAGAGGTTCTTGGTAAATTTGTTAAAGACATAATTCCTACTACAGAACTTGTTAACACTGTATATACAGGGCAAAAACAAGTTGGTCAAATTCAACATATTAACAATCACATAATTATGACTAATAGAAGTCCTATTATTAATGAAGGTAAAATAATAGGTGCCATAGGAGTATTTCAAGATGTATCAGATCTTGTAGGTATGAAAGAACTTAATGAGAAATTTAAGAAAATCCTTGCTGCATCACATGACCTTATTTGTTTTGTTGATGAAAGTAGAAAAATTACTTATATAAATCCCTCCTACGAAAAAAACTTTAATGTAGTAGCAGATGATATTATAGGTAAAGACTTAATTGAAATAGCACCTAACGGGCTTAGGATGCAGGTTTTCAATTCTAAAGAAAAACTTGAAAATGTAATCTGGGAAAAAGATGGCGTTGAAATAATCTCAACTCTTGAGCCCCTTTTTATAGATGATAAATTTAAGGGAGTAATTTCTACATCTAAAGCAATAAGTGAAATAAAAGACCTAATATTAAAACTTAAAAAATTTGAGGATGAGTTAACATACTATAAGGAAGAATTATCTAAGCATACAGAGGGAGATTCAAACTTTAGAGATATTATTGGAAGAAATAACAGTTTAAAATCAATTCTAAATATATGTGAAAAAGCATCTATGAGCACTTCTACTGTGTTAATAAGAGGTGAAAGTGGTACTGGAAAAGAACTCATTGCAAAGGCTATTCATAACAATAGTCCTAGACGCCATAAACCCTTTGTGAGAGTAAACTGCGCAGCTATTCCAGAAAACCTTTTAGAAAGTGAGCTTTTTGGATATGAAAAAGGTGCATTTACCGGTGCTATTAAAGATAAACCAGGTAAGTTTATGATAGCTAATGAAGGAACTATATTTTTAGATGAGATTGGTGACATGCCTATCTCTATGCAGGTAAAACTCTTAAGGGCTCTTCAGGAAAAAGAAATCGAAAGCATAGGTGGACTTTCTCCCAAAAAGGTTGATGTTAGAATAATAGCTGCTACCAATAGACCTCTTGAAGAAATGATAGAGGAAAAAACTTTTAGAGAAGATTTATATTATAGATTAAATGTTTTATCTATTCTTCTCCCTCCTTTAAGAGATAGAAGAGATGATATTCCTCTTCTCTCAGATCACTTTATAATGAAATTTAGTAAAGAGCTTAAAAAAGATATTATAGATATACATGATGATGCTTTAAATCTATTAAAATATTATGATTGGCCTGGTAATATTCGTGAGCTTCAAAATATAATAGAAAGAGCAATAAATCTTTGTGATGGGAATATTATAACTTGTCGTGATCTACCATCCTATATTAAGAATATTGATACATCTTCTAAAGATATTATAAACACTTCAAATGGAGAAATACTTCCTTTTGAAGAATATGAAAAAAGAATCATAGAGCTTGCAATGAAAAAATATGGTAGTTTCAATAAAGCAGGTAAGGCCTTAGGTTTGACTCATAGAACTGTTTCGCTGAAGTGTAAAAAATATGGAATCCATATAGATTAATCATCTTATTAAAATAAAAATCACCTAGCTACTAGGTTGAGATGGGTACTAGTAGCTAAGTGACTTTTATTTTGACAGTTTAAGATATTAATTTGTACATATAATATATATTAATGACTTCTATATATTATTCGTTAATTCTTTTGAAAATATTAGAATTATTTCTTTATTTTTTAAACTTTGCATTATATATTTTAGTAATCACATACAGTTCTTACCTTGACTCTTAACCTATACTTGCATATACTCTGCCAAAGCTTGTAGGTTATGTATAAATTAATTTTTAAGCTAGGAACTCTATAGGGTTTTTGATTCAAAACTTATCTTATGCACTGCTTAAAATCTAAGATTTTAAAGGATTTAAGTACATGTATAAGTTAAGATTTAGGCTAAAAAACTATATTTTAAAAATCCTAAATTTATATTACGGATAAATCTTTAAGAAATGCGGTGATAAAATGGTAAAACTTAATAACGATTGGGATTCTATTCTTCAAGATGAATTTAAAAAAGATTACTACTTAAAATTAAGACAATTTTTAATAACTGAATATAATTCACATACTATTTATCCAGATAAATATGATCTCTTTACTGCCTTAAAGTTGACCTCTTATGATGAAACAAAGATTGTAATCTTAGGGCAAGATCCTTACCATGGTCCAAATCAATCCTATGGACTTGCATTTTCAGTTAAAGTAGGTGTTAAGACTCCTCCTTCTCTTTTAAATATGTATAAGGAACTTCAAAGTGATTTAGGATGTACAATTCCTAACAATGGATTCTTAGTTCCTTGGGCAAATCAAGGAGTATTACTTTTAAATACAGTATTAACTGTTAGAGAAGGAAGCCCTAATTCTCATAGAAATAAAGGATGGGAGATATTTACTGATAAAATTATTGAGACCCTAAATAATAGAGAAAAACCTGTTATTTTTTTACTATGGGGAAATAACGCAAAAGAAAAGAAAAAGCTGATAACTAACAAGCATCATTATATATTAGAATCAGTTCATCCTAGCCCTCTATCAGCTTCTAGAGGATTCTTTGGATGTAAACATTTCTCCAAAACTAATGAAATATTAAATAAACTTGGAGAGAAACCTATTGATTGGCAAATACCTAATGTTTAAACAATAGTTAACGCCTATAGCCATCATATAAAATTTAAGCCTATATACTATAAAATATGAGTATATAGGCTATAAATCATCCTAATTATAAATGAGCTCTTTAAATTCCTTAGAATTTCTTACTTTGTCAAATTCTGCTTCTTTTTTCACTAAATCTTTTATATCTGGTTTTATTTTTATAGCTTCTCTTAAATTCTTAACGCTATTAGCTGCATCTCCTCTTTTAGCATATATAGCCGCCTTACCATAATGGCTCCAGTGATAATTTTCTACTTCAAGAGCCTTATCATACCATTCTAATGCTTCATCATACTCTCCAAATAGCGCATAGGCAAGTCCCTTATTAAATCTTCCATAACCATAGTCCTCTTTTATCTCTAGGGACTTATCTAAGTCTTCCATAGCCTTAGTTTTATTTGAAGATATCACGCTAGATTTATATGCATATGCTATCCCTCTTAAAGTATAAGCTCTATAGCTATCTGGATACTCCTTTATTATATCAGTGGTTAATTTTATAACTTCATCATATTTATTTTTACTATTTCCAAAGAGAATGTCCTCTGCCTTCTGACACTTAGCGTTAAGGTCTTCTTCCCTTAATTTCTCTTCTTCTTGTAATTTTCTCTTCTCTTCTCTTTCTGCGTCTTTTTCTTGAAGTTCTTTCAGATATTGATCCTCTAAAGCTTTTATACCTTTTTTATGCTCTATTACACCATAAGTTATAACTCCTACAGCTAATATACATAGTGTAATAAAAATCCCTAATTTTATTTTTAATTTTTTATCCATGTTTCCCCCTATTATAGGATTTCTATATTAAAAATTAATTTATACCTGTGATTCTCCACATACTAAATATGAATCTCCAGATATGTATAAATTAATTTTTCACGTTGAAACTCTATTGTCATATTATAAAATTAATTGTTTTTCTTTTGTTTACTAAAATAAGCTTTTTTAATTTCACTTAGAAATATGGTAATAGCAAGTAAATCTGCACTTCCACCTGGGCTTATCCCTTTTAATGATAATTCATCATCTAGTTTTTGTATATACTCTTCTCCCTCTTTTGTTGTAACTCCGCCTATATCCATTATATATTTAGAAGTTTTTTGTATGTACTCTAAAACTTTTATATCATGTCTATGAAGAAGTGTAGTATCCTCACTAACTGACATTATAGCTATTAATGTATTCACTATATTCCGTCTTTTATCCAACATATTATAGTTACTCTCATAAACCTTAAGTCCTGTATTGAACACTGAGGGAAGCCCTTCTGCTACCTCTCCTCTTATACCTTTTAATCCATACTTTATATATATTTTTTCTCCATAGGTTAATGATTTCTTGCTTTTTAAACCCTTAAAATCATTTTCTACTAAATCCTCTGTTAGTTCTTTTATATAATTTCTTATATCATAGAAAGTATTTTTATTTTTAATGGTATTAACCACTGCACTTATTGTTATTATCATTAGGAATATCATACCCTTATGAGTATTAACTCCATTAGTTCTATCAAGCATATCCTTCTCTGCATCTTTTCCTATAACTCTTAACTCTTTAAAAATATCCTTGGGAGTCATATTTTCCTTTAGTGATACCTTGCATGTGTTATAAAAATATTTATTAAGGCATAGAGCGCTATCTATAAATGTATAGAAATCCATATCTTTGTGACTACCTGTAGAGACTGGAGATACAAGTCCCGGGGATGGGTATGTTGAAACTTCATACAATATACTTTTTCCTGCAATTTCTATTATACGGAATATAAAATCATCTTCTACCATATCCACCTCTTTTAAATTCATCATATACTTTTTTCATGTGAGTTATTAAACTTCCTTGGCTATGGGTTCTAGAACGTACACATATATGAGCTTTATTATCACAAAGATAACACTTTCTCTCTTCACTTCCAAGTTCTATTCTACTTATACTCTTCTTTGTTATGCTGTCATAAACATCTATATCTACAAATCTTCCTAAAGGATAAGTATCTTCTATCTTCATAGTGATTTCTTTAATTTCCCTAGGATCCTTATCTACAAGAAAAATTTCTATAGGTCCTTCTGCCGTTACTTTTAAAATCTTTAAATGAGTAAATGAAGAGAATACGTCCTCAATTATTTTTTCTATGGTAAAAAATATCTTCTTACTTAACTCATTATCCTTATATACCCCTGGGTAATTAACTCTAAGACTTATTAAACTTTTTTTATGCTCCTCCATTAGTTCTTCTTGTAGATTTACCCTATTTTCTCTATCTGTTAAAATCTCTAATGCTAAGTTATTCATAATTTAACTTGGAGAATTGTTTTTTAATTTTTCTCCTATCTCCTTTCCTTTTTGTGAAAGTAAAAACTCCAAAGTTGTATATGGAACTAGTTTTTTTACTTCTTCTATATTTTCATTCTTTATTAGCCTCCTAACCCTAGATGCGCTAATTGGTTCTTCCCCATGAACTTTTCTAGGTACTATTTTAAGGTTAATACTAAATTTTTTCAATTCTTCTTTTAAAGTTTCGTTATAAGCTCTGGTAACATTACAATAAGGCTCTTCTCCCAAATATCTTGTTTTTATATTCATTTTACTACAAAAATATTTTCCAAAGATTCCTCCATCTATTTTTGTATAAACATTTAATTTATCATCTTCCTTTTTTAAAAAGTATGTTGGAAAAGTAGCACTGGATATTATATACTCTCCTCCAGATACTACCTTGATATTTTTTAAATGATTAGTTCCCTTTCTAACAAGGTCTATTCTATTAGTAAAAGGAAAATCTGATTTATCTTCTTCTACTACAAATACAATAACTTCTTTACACTCCTTAGCAGCTTCCTCTATAAGATATAAATGTCCATTAGTAAAGGGATTACAATTCATAACTAAAGCTACCCTCTCCTCTTTTATATCTATATCGTAATTTTTTATTATTTTATCTATGTAAGAATCTATATCATATATACCATTTTCCATAATTGCTGCCTCATTGATTTCGTATAACAACTTAAAATTAAGAGAAGAAAATATATTAATGTTCTCTGGCTTCGTAAAAATAAAACTATGATATATACCCTGATCAAACATTCTATCTATAAGGTCAGTTATTAAAGTTGCTGTTATACCTTCTCCCCTATAATTTTCATCTATAGCAAATGCCTTAAATATATTTTTAGCTTTAGAACAAGTAGCTATTATGTTATCTTCCTCTTCAATGACTAGAGTATAATCTATGTCAGATTCATAACTTAAATTAAACTTTTCTAAAAACCTCTTAACTCTTTCAATCTCATATTCATCTGAAGGATTTACTCTCTTAGTTTTATTAAACATAAAATCTTTCTCCTTATAACTTTAATGACTCTTGACTTTAATATTCACCTAAAGCCAAGAGTCTAAATAGAATTTTATTTAACTTTTTTTATTACATCTATAACTGTACCATCTCTATATTCAACTACAGCTACTATACTATCCTCTGTTTCTATATCCTTTGGTTTTCCTGTAAGCTTTTCAGCTACATTCTTAAGCTCCTCTATTGTCATAACTGGAAGCCTTGCTTCTTTAAGCTTTTCTATTAAGTCTTGTCTTCTTGGGTTTACTGCAATACCTCTTTCTGTAACTAAAACATCTATACTCTCTCCTGGAGTTGTAGCAGTAGTTACCTTTTCTTTTATTACAGGAAGTCTTGCTTTAATTAAGTTAGAAACTATTATAGTAAGCTTTGCTCCTGCTGCAGTATCACTATGTCCCCCAGATCCTCCCATAATAACTCCATCAGATGCTGTAGTTACGTTTACATTGAAATCTGTATCAATTTCTGTAGCTCCTAAAATAACTATATCAAGGTTGTTGACTACCGCTCCCTTATTATGAGGATTTCCATACATAGAGGCAGACATACCTTGATGATTTTTATTATTTTTATAGGACTGTACTGCTTTTAAATCAAAACACTGAACATCTAGAAGTCCTTTAAATAACCCCTGTTCAACCATATCTACTATATATCCTGTGATTCCGCCTGATGCAAAGCTTCCCTTTATATTATCTCTTTTCATTATATTTTCAAGTTCCTTAGCCACAGCTAAAGATATTCCTCCAGCGCCAGTTTGAAAGGACATTCCTTCCTTAACTAAACCTGATACTTCCATAACCTTTGATGCCATTTTTGCTATTTTAAGTCCTATAGGATCCTTAGTTATTTGAGTAGTTCCTGAAACAATCCCCTTTGGATCTCCTATGGAATCTACTTTTACCACATAATCCACATATATTTGACTTATCTCAATAGGACATGCTGGATAAGGAATAAGATTATCAGTTATAGCAACCACCTTATCTCCATATTCACAATCTGCTACTGCATATCCTAAAGCTCCACAAGCTGCATTTCCCTCTACTCCATTTATATTACCATAGGCATCCGCTGTTGGAGCTGCTATAAAAGCAATATCTATCTTAACATCCCCACTTTCAATAGAGCGTCCACGGCCTCCATGAGTCTGCATTATTACTGGATTTTTTAATTTCCCACTGGATACAGCCTCTGCCACTGGTCCTGATATATAAGAAGCTATTATCTTTGTTACCACTTGATTTTCTATATGTTTTACTAAAGGTTTATGGACAGGGAATATGGAACTTGCTGCTATAGTTATATCCTTTATCCCTCTCTCTGCAATTTTTTCCATAACCGTATTAAGTACATAGTCACCATTTCTTAAATGATGGTGAAAGGATATGGTGATTCCATCCTTAAGGTCAAGTTTATCAAGAACCTGATCTATAGAGTTTAAAACTTTACTATCCCCAGGTAACACTAAACTTTCCTTAACACTAGTCTTAGGTTTTAATATAGGATTTTTTCTTTCTCCTTGAAAAGGAATAATCTCTCCATATCCTTCTATATATGATGGAAGCTCTCTTCCTGCCGCATTTTTCATAACTATACCACCTTCTATATTAAATTAATCCAAGGATTTCAGCTAGTTCCACTGTCTTTACAGCTCTATTTATTATTGGAGCATCTACCATCTTACCATCTAGTGAAAATACTCCTTTTCCTTCCCTTTTAGCTTCTTCCATGGCAAATAGTACTCTTTTAGCATGGGTTATCTCTTCATTAGTTGGTGAATAAACCTCATGTATTGTATCTATCTGCCTTGGATTTATAGAAGATTTTCCTGTCATCCCTAGACTCTTTGCCTTTCTTGTATCTTTATAAAGTCCCTCATAATCATTTGTGTCAGTAAAAGGTGTATCTATGGAACTAATTCTTAAAGCTCTACATGCTGTAGCTATTTTAGTTCTTGCATAGAAAATCTCCTCTCCCTCCTTAGTTCTTTTAATTTCAAGATCTGAAGTTAAATCCTCTCCTCCAAGAAGTACTCCATTTACTCTCTTTGAGGCTCTTATTATAGTGGATACATTTTCTACCCCATAAGCAGTTTCTATTAAAGCTATAAGCTTTATATCTCCAATATTAAAATTCTCTTCATTTTCAATTCTATTAAGTATGTTATCTGCCATTATTATAGAATCTTCATTAGCCTTAGGAATAAGTATAGTATCTGGTTTAACCCTTCCTATAACCTCTAAATCCTTTGGTCCAAACTCTGTATCTAAAGGATTTATTCTAACAATTAATTCTACTTCAGAGTAATCTAAGTTCTTTATAGCTTCCCTAACTAAAATTCTTGCACTGTCTTTTTCAGTTAAGCTAACAGCATCTTCTAAATCTAATATTATAGAATCTGCTCCCATTACCACTGCATTTTGGAGCATCCCTGGATTATTACCTGGCATAAATAACATAGTTCTTCTTAGATTTTTCATCTATATCCCACCTTATGACTAAATTTTAAACAGCTCTCATTACAGCAGTTTCTACCCTAGCAGCTATGGTATAATCTAAAGCACCCTTATCCTGTGCCTTTATAGTTACTGATTCTACTCTCATTTCCTTAAGCTTATCTTCTATAACTTCAATGATTCTTTCACCAAACTGCTTTTTTACTATACTTTCAAGATGAATTTCTACCTTTCCCTCTTCATTTGGGTACACCATAATAAGTATGTCATTAGATTCTAGTGTTCCAGACTTTGCTGGCTTAATTATCTTCATGAGAACACCCCTTTAAACTATCTAAGTATTGCTTTTGCCCTATTTCGTAAAGGTTATTACCTTCACTATCTATAACTACTACTACTGGAAGGTCTTTAACTGTAAGTTTTCTTATAGCCTCTGCTCCTAAGTCTTCATAGGCTACAATTTCTGCCTCTTCTACAGACTTTCCTATTAAAGCTGCAGCTCCACCTATAGCAGCAAAATAAACTGCTCCGTTTTTCTTTATAGAATCTATTACTTCCTCTCCTCTAAGACCCTTACCTATCATACCTTTTAAACCTTCATCTAAAAGTTTTGGTGCATATGGATCCATTCTATAACTTGTAGTAGGTCCTGCTGATCCCAGTGCCATACCTGGTTTTGCTGGAGTTGGTCCTACATAATATATTATGGAATCCTTTAGCTCTATTGGTAGTTCTTCTCCCTTATCTAAAAGTTCTACCAATCTTTTATGAGCTGCATCTCTAGCTGTATATATAACTCCACTTATTAAAACACTATCTCCTGCCTTTAGCCCTTTTACCTTATCCTCTGTTAATGGTGTTACTATTTTCTTTTCCATAGATTACCCCTCCATCCTATAACTCTATCTCTTTATGTCTTGTAGCATGACAGTTTATATTTACAGCCACTGGAAGCCCTGCTATATGGGTCGGATAATATTCTATATTTACTGAAAGTGCTGTTGTTCTTCCTCCAAAGCCTTGAGGTCCTATTCCTAGAGCATTTATTTTCTCTAAAAGTTCTTCCTCAAGATTTCTATAAAACTCATTTGAGTTTCTTTCTTCTACATTTCTAAGTAGTGACTTTTTTGCAAGAGCTGCTGCCTTGTCAAAGGTTCCACCAATACCAATTCCAACAACTATAGGAGGACAAGGATTAGGACCTGCCTTTTTTACAGTTTCTATTACAAAGTCCTTAACTCCCTCTACCCCATCTGCTGGTTTTAACATCTTTAAAGCACTCATGTTTTCTGATCCAAAACCTTTAGGAGCCACTGTTATCTTAAGTTTATCTCCTTTAACAATATTATAGGTAATCACTGCTGGAGTATTGTCCTTTGTGTTTACTCTATCTAAAGGATCTTTAACCACAGATTTTCTTAAGAAACCTTCAGAGTATCCTTGTCTTACCCCTTCATTTATTGCATCCTCTAAAGAACCTCCTACAATATGAACATCTTGACCTAAGTCAACAAATATACATACCATTCCAGTATCCTGACACATAGGCATTCTTTCATTTTTGGCTATATCCACATTAATTAGAATTTTATCTAAGATATCTTGAGCTATAGGAAAAGTTTCCTTTTCCTTTGAATCTTTTAGTTTATTTTTTATGTCATCTGATAGAAAGTAATTTGCATCTATACATAAATCTTTCACTGCCTTTGTAATATCTAGTACATTGATTTCCTTCATATAAAATTCCTCCTAAACTTTTAATTTAGTAATCTAACTAAAATGATTTATTGATAATATAAATTTTTTTCTAAAGCACTTAAGTATATTGTTCTTATAATTATACTTTATTAAGGTAATCTTATAGAAATAAACTCTCATATTTACCAGTTATTCTTTAAATTGCCTTAAGCTATATTTATATTATAACATTACTATTTTATATAATCTGTTTTAAATATATATGTTCAACCTAATATTAGAAACTGAACTATAAAAAAGGGGTAGCTTTAGTTACTACCCCTTAAACAATACCTTACTATTTCTTTCTTCTATTAACTAAAGCTATTACTCTATTCATCTCATTATTAACAATCATGTATCCTTCATCAACACCCATACCTGGTTTAGCTAAGCATTGATCAGCTCCACAAGCTATTGCTATGTTAGTACATACTTCTGAGGATCTATTAGTTTCATTACAGGTTCCTCCACAGTATGCTCCTATATTCTTTTTCTTACAATATAGTATAGCTTCTATTATATTATTAACTCCACCAAGGTCTGGTGTTTTAATCTGAAGCATATGTCCTGCTTTATTGTCTGCAAATAATACTACATCATCATAAGTATTACACCACTCATCTGCAACTATCTCAACATCTATATTTCTTTTTTCAAGTTCTATTCTTAAATCTCTAAGAGCCTCCATTTGCTTTTCTCTATGATCCACATCTACAGGTCCTTCAATTCTTAACTTAAATGGTTTCGCAGCTTCCTCAAGTTGTCCAAAGTACTGTGCTATTTTTTCTGTATTACAGTCAAAAGCTACCCCTATAGTTCCATAAACGTCTATATGAAATACTGGGTTATAATCTTCAGAAGTTCTAAGCTTTAAAACTCTATCACTTAGCCATTTAACATAAGAAAGAAGTTTTTCTCCATCATGTCCAAGCTTTTCTTCTACATTATTAAATAATGCATGAGGCATTACATCTGCCCCTTTTATTATCATCTTATCTGAATTATCGTATCTGTCATCACCAGATTGTGTGAATATAGGAATTCTCTTTATATCCACTCCTGTATTATATTCATCACGAACAACTTCAGCCATAGTTACCTTCTTTGATTTGGCTACCCCATCTAATATAGCTTGAGTTATTCCATATCTTATAGCTGTATGAAGTCTATTACCATTAATAGACATTCTATCAAACTCTTCTGCTAACTCCTTAAAAGAATTAAGCTCTCTTCCTATAAGCTTTGGAGCTATATCCTTCTCTATAACTGGTATAAAGTCTTCTGCTAAGAATAATGGATCACGTCCACCTGCACCAGAGTATTGAACTGCAGCGCAATCTCCATGAGCTACTTGTCCATCTTCTAGTATTAACATAACTGATATGGATTCTCCAGCTTGTCTTACTGATTTAAATCCCTCTGTAACTGCCTCTCCAACATAGGTAAACCCATCATGCTTTGCTCCATTTTTTATAGCTTTTTGATCATCAAAATAAAATCCTGTTCTTCCTGGTGAACATACAACATCAACGATTTTCATATTATTGCCCTTCCTTCTTTTAAAATATTTAACCTTTTGGAATTCTTATAATTAATAATCTTTTGATTCTTATAAAACTATCTTCTTTTCTGGTCTTCCTACAAGCTTTCCTTTTCCAACTGCAAATATATCATCTACAGTCATTTGGAAGCAAACTTCTCTTCCTTCAAATTTAGCTCTTTCCTCTAGTTTCTTAAAGTTAAAATCTTGAAGTTCCTTAGTAAATGGTACATTACCAAGCTTAAGATATCTAACTGCTCCATTATTATCTCTAGCAGGCATCATTTTACCATTATTAAATTTAGATGGAGCAAAAGGTATATCTATAACTCCTGCTTCAAATCCCTTAACAGATCCTATAGCTAAATCTCCATGTCCAAGTTCAAATAGCTTGTCTACCATGCATTTAGTTTCTGCCTTTATCACAGCTATCTCAAGCTCTAATTCCTTTGACATTGCCATCTTCTGTCCTCTAAGTAGATTTAATGTCATCTTTGTCGCTTTTATCCCCTCAGCATTAGCTTCCTTTGTTGGAACTCCTATTGCTTCATGAGGAGTTTTAACTATAACCTTTGTTGCTCCTGCAAGAGCTGCTGCCGCTGCTCCTGTTGATATTACTCCAAAAGCCTTAGCCTCGTCTGCTGGGAATCCACCCATCCATTGGTGGAATACTGTAGTTACATAAACATCATTATATCCATTTGCTTTTAAATACTCATATGTTTGCTCTTCTAATGCTCTTATTGCAGCAACGTCTTGTATTAAGTTACCGCATTGGCCATAACCTACAGTTATATTTTTAACTCCTTGCTCTGCCGCAAGTAATGCTTCTATTATAGCTACTGCGTTTGAAGTACTTGGAGGTACTAAAGTTCCTGTTAATGGACCAAAAGGTTCTCTATTTATAGATACTCCTTGTTCCTCATAGAAACCAACTAATCTATCGCAATACTGCCAGTCAAGGATTGTTTTTTCTATACTAACACTTTTTGCATAAGGAATATTATAAGATATTCCTCCTCCTTCATTAGAAGTCCATCCTCCAGCATGGATTATCTCAGATAATAATCTAGCATCTGGAGTACCATGTCTTGCTTCTAGTGGAAGATCCACTGCCTCTAATACTCTTTTACATCCCTCTACCCCGTGGTTAACTACTGGGAATCCATTAAGTAGTGATCTTCCTGCCGCTCTACTTTCCTTAATTCCTTTTTCACATTCATCGTATCTATTTTGTCTTGTGTAGGAGTCTATTGTTGAAGGAAGAAGATCTGCTCCACCTTCATTTTGAAGATGTTGTAATAATTGAATGTGCTCACTTATTAAAGCAACTCCTGCTCTTGGTTGTGCTAAAGTTATTCCCTCTTCTTTAGCCTTTACAAGTTTCTTTGCGAAATTCTTATGATCTGGTACCTTCTTTAAATAATCTACAGCTTTTTGTAAATCTACACCTTTTCCTGTTGGCCAATGATTTAATATTGTTTCTCTTTCTTTGAAAAATTTCTCCTCTGTCCACTTTTTATTCTTTAACTCCACCTTGATTTACCTACCCTTCTTAATTTATAGATACTGTTCCCCACAAAATAATACTCTCTATAATTCTACTAAATACTTTTTCATTATTCTAACTGCCTTATCTGGTAGCTCCTCACTTAAAAGTCCCATAGCACATAATATATAAGTTTTATCTATCATAAAACCTGGACTCTTAGGCTTTAATGAATTTAAATTCTCACTATCAAAACAACCTGATTCTAATATATTACCTGGATTCTCACTATGAACAAGAACTCCCCCAGTTCCTATTATCCATTTTACTTCTAGAAGGTCCTTCCCATGCTGGCTATATATAACTCCAAGGGGAGAATATACTGGCTCTACAAATCCACAGTGTCTTTCCATGGCAACATCTGTTGCTACCTTTGCCATAGCTTCGTCAAACTCAATATCCTCTTCTGTACTTGGAACCATCATTATATTTTGGCTCCTCCCTCTACATACCTCTTCAATATCAATAGACTTGTCCTTTAAATGCTTTCGAATTTTTCTTGTTCCTGCTGTTTCCCAAAGAGAAAGAGCAGAATATCTCATTCCAAGATCCCCTTCTACAGTTCTTTTTGCAAGAGGTTCTTCAAGCCCTCTAAAGGTTACCCCAGGTTTTGTCGGCTCTCCATCTGCAATAGAGTGAATATCTGTAGTTGCTCCACCAATATCAACAACAACTATCTCTCCAATGCCTTCCTCTTTATCACTACCCTCACTTAAAACCCTAGCTGCTTTAAGAACTGCAGCAGGTGTTGGCATTAAGATACCGTTTACAAAATCCTCAGCATTCTTAAGCCCTTTAGCCTCTATAATATTATTCATAAATATTTTTCTTATTTCTTCTCTAGCTGGTTCTACATTAAGTACATTAAGTTTTGGCATAACATTTTCAGTTATAGTAAACTCAACATTATACTCCTTAAATATTTCATTAATCTCATCATTAACTACTTTATTTCCAGCCACCACAATAGGTATATTTAAATTCGACTTTGCAATAAGTCTGGCATTATGAAGTATGCAATGCTTATTACCTCCATCAGTTCCCCCAGCTAAAAGTATCATATCTACCTTAGAGTCTTTTATCTCAGTCATCTCAGAGGATGTTAGCTCATAACTATAGGTTTTTAAGATTCTAGCTCCAGCTCCAAGAGCTGCTCTTTTGGCTGCCTCTGCTGTTAAGTCTGGCACTAATCCAATAGCTACCATCTTAAGACCACCAGCCGCTGATGAACAAGCTAATTTCCTAATAAAATTTACTTCTCTACCTTGAAATTTATCTAATAGCTTATCATAAGCCTTATTAAATCCAACCATTATATTGTCTTCTATGGTGGTTATATCTTTTGCAACTCCTAATATTTCTTCATTATCTATATCTACCGCTGTAAGCTTTGTATAAGTACTTCCAAAGTCTATTAGTAAATAAGCATCTACCATTATCTCACCCCCAATATTGGGAAAATTAAGCTTGTACCTTTAAATCTTTCCTAAGATCCTCTATTGTTGTATCAACAGATGTTCCAGGTGGATATACCCTATCAAATCCCATTGTTTTAAATCTAGAGTGTACATCTTCCCAATTTTGTTTTCCAACAACTATGTTTCCTCCAACATATAAAAGTACTCCATCTAATCCTGCCTCATCACAGTTCTCTCTCATGCCCTTACAATCAAGCTCTCCATGTCCATATAAAGAAGAAACTAAGATTGCATCTGCATTAGTTTCCTTAGCTGCATTTATGAAGTCCTCTTGAGGAGATAAAACTCCTATGTTTATAACTTCAAATCCCGCCTCTGTTAATGCATAATCTAATATTTTATTTCCTACTGCATGACAATCTGACCCTATGACCCCAAGAACTATTTTCTTACTTTCCATAACTTAATTGCCTCCTAAAAAATTTAAGTGTAGATTTATTTAAATAGCTCTAGCTATTTCAAACTAATTTTGAAGCTCAACAATTTTAGATTTTAGGGCTTTTACTGAACCATCGTCTAATGAGTATATAAAGTTTATTACTTCCTTATTATCTTTGTTTATTTCCATAACATCGTTATATCTACCTGGTGAAACTATTATTACATCTGATTTATCTGTTATTTTTTTTATCTCATTTTTATCCCTAGTTGTTGAATATGTTATATCTATATTACTAAGTCCTGCTGATTCTAAAGCTCCTTGTATCTTAAACATGAATTCTTCAGATAAACAAAAGAATCCAAACTTTGTTCCATCTTGATATCTAGCTATTTTAACTATAGTACTTAAGTCTGCATTAATAGCTACTCCTAGAACTTCTTTGTTAAACTCATTAACTATTCTTGTAACTTCATTAACATGGTTGAATGTAGTTATTACTACCTGACAATCTGTAAGAGTTTGTCTAGACTTATCGTCCATTGTTATTAAATCTCCAACAGTTAAAGGAATTACATTCATATGAGTACTCTCATTAAGTTCCTTTGAGAACATTTTAGCTTGTTCTATATTACATTCTACATATACTGCTACCATTCTATTCATTTGCTCAATTTTTTCTCTAACTCTATTCTCTACTATGTCTAGGAACTCTTCTATACTCATTCCAGTTTCAAGAGCTTCCTCTAAACCTAAGTCTACAAACTTAATTATTTTGTCTTTTATACTTTTATTTTGCCAGGTCTTTCCTTCTTCTGCTACAAAGGTACCTTTCCCTTGGTATGATTTTAATACCCCTTCCTTTTCTAGTTCCTTGTAAGCAGTACTTACAGTATTTCTACTAACCTTTAGCTTTTCTGCTAATTCTCTTTCTGTTGGCATTTTAGACCCAACCTTGAGAGAGCCATTTCTTATTTGGTTCATTATTTGCTTCTTGAACTGTAAATATAAAGGTATGCCATTATTTTTATTTATTACTATTTCCATTGTTCTACCCTCCCAAAGTTAAATGGATTAGTCCATTAATCCATCCACCATTATAATACCATAGCTGTAAAACGTTATCAATATTAAGACTAATTTTTCTGAAATTTATGTAAAATTCTCTTTAAAACCCATATTTTTTTTGCAATTAGTAATATTTTAATGGAAATATTATTATAAATTATAGTAATTCATATTTGTCTCTTTACTATACATATTATTTTAATTTTAGGAGGTATTTATCTTATGAATGATAAGCACAACATATTTGATATTTCATCTTATATATTAATATCACTCTTAGCAATTGTCTTATTCTATTCCCTTATAAAACTTATATATGTTCATCTTAATAGAGTTCCTCCTAATAGTGTCAATGTCTCTCCTATTACTGGGGAGATTCTATCTCCTGTATCTTCATCAAGAGAGGCCATTGAAGTTACTTATTTTCACCCTAAGGATTTAGAGTCCTTTTCCGGTATAAATAAGGCCAATCTAATTTATGAATATATAGATCCCGAGCTAAGTCATATATATAAAGCTGTATTTTATGATACTCCTCCAAATAATAATTATCCTGTATTGAATATTGAAAAGGTTCCTTTATCGGATATACCTAAATTTAACTTTTCTAGTTCATTAAACGAAAAAATTGGCTCTTTTGAAAGTGCCAATTCTGTATATTTAAAAATAAATGGATTAATTACCTCATCATTTATTTTTAAGAATGGTGAATATATATACTTTAAAGATAAGATAGCAGAAAGAGATTTAGACGATGGTAAATACGTTACTGTCTCTAATATAATTGTTCAAATAGTTGATGAAGAATTTCCAAATAAAAGAGCTGAAGGAAATGGGGAAGGCTTCTTATTTATGTCTGGTAAAGTAATAAAGATTAATTGGAAAAGAGAATCTGGTCCTATAAGATTTTATGATGAAGATGGTAATGAAATTTCTTTAGCTAAAGGTAATACTTGGATTGCTATAGGAAACAAGGAAACCTCCGTTGTTTATGACTAATACCAAAACCTCTGCTTAAACCGGCTCCTTGTGCAAGCTAACCTATTCTATCAAAATTATTAATCCTCTTAAAACGAATTTATATATTTTAAAATTTAAAATTAGTACTTGTGGTTGTTTTAAGATTTAACTATGTCATTACGAAAATTATTTTAAAATTATAAAATCCTCTCAAAGTCCATTATCCATAATGAGATAGATATTATAGAAATCATAGTGTCTTCTTATATAGCTCTAATTATAAATATAATCATTGAAAGTATTGAATTATATAGGAACCATTTATTAATAAATGAAGAGTAATTCTTATATAGTATAATAGGACTCTATGCCTTATTGTATTTTAATAAAATCATAGCTCTCTATTATGTATTATCTAATCATAAATATCTTAAATATATATGATTCCATTATTAATAAGAAAGAGAGAATAATTTTATATAATATAAATAAACCCTATAATTTATTGTGTTTCAATAAATTCATAGGGTTCTATTATGTGGTTTTAATCATACATATAATC
>NZ_JBFNEO010000030.1:0-18361 GCF_040797585.1 Clostridium sp. | reverse complement strand
ATATACAACTCGTGTTCTACTTTCCTTATCAAAAGCAAATTTAATTCCCCATAACACCATAGTTACAGATACAACTATTTGAAGAGCATAGTAATTATTAAGTATTTTTATATAAATTATATTATGTGTAGATAAAAATACGCATATAAGAGTTATTAATGTAGCTAAAACAGAAGTCCAAGCTAAATACATAACTACTTTTTCTGCCTTATCTAAAAATCCTATTGAGGAATTCTTATCCTTATTTTCTACTATCACTTTCCAATTCCTCCTAAAACCATTATCAACATGTAAATTATCTTACACTTATAAACTAGTTTTGTAAAGCTATAAGATAAAATTTACAATAAAGCTTAGTTTTCTTAATATGAGTAACATACTAAATTTCACTGATTTATTTATAGTTAAATCATACTTTCAAATTCTTCCTCATTTATAATTGGTATGTTTAACTCCTTTGCCTTGTTATACTTGCTTCCTGGTTCATCCCCAATTAATACATAAGCTGTTTTCTTACTTACAGATCCTGATACCTTAGCCCCTAGGGACTCTAACTTATCTTTTATACTTGCTCTAGAATAATTCTTAAGACTTCCAGTGACAACTACTGTTTTTCCTTGGAATATATTTCCCTCAGACTGAACATGAGTTTCTTCATACTTAGGGCTAATTCCTAGAGTTAAAAGTTCATTTATAGAATCTTTTATCTTTTCATCTTTAAAGAAATCTATAATACATCTTGCCACTATATCTCCAACATCTTCAACACCTATGAGTTCTTCAAAGTCAGCATTTTGTATATTCTCTAAAGTTTTAAATCTCTTAACTAAATCCTTAGAGGTCTTAACACCAACATTAGGTATTCCTAATGCATATAAGAAAGAATGTAGTTCACAATCTTTACTTTTCTCTATGGCATCTAAAAGATTCTGAGCCTTCTTTTCCCCAAACCTTTCAAGGTTTAAAAGCTCTTCCTTTTTTAACTTATATAAATCACCAAGAGATCTAAGATCCAATTCCTCAAATAGCTGTTCAGCAGTTTTTTCACTAAATCCAGCAATATTCATTGCCTCTCTTGACCCATAATGAACTATACTCTTTACAAGCTGAGGTTTACAAGATAAGGTGTTCTCACAGAAATAATGAGCTCCATTTAGTATAACCTCACTATTACAATAAGGGCAATGACTTGGAGGTTCTATCTCTCTTGTATCCTCCATAGACTCAATTGCTACTCCCATAATCTCTGGTATAACATCATTAGAACGTCTAACAAAAACCTCTGCTCCTATTTTTACCCCTTTTCTTTTTATGTCATCCATATTATTTAATGTAGCTCTTTTTACTGTTACCCCTGCAAGTTCTACTGGCTCTAAAATAGCTGTTGGGCTAACTCTTCCACTTCTTCCCACATTCCACTCTACATCTAAAAGCTTTGTTGTGGTTTCCTGTGCTTCAAACTTATATGCTATAGCCCACTTTGGAAACTTAACAGTATATCCTAGAACTTCTCTTGTTTTCATATCATTTATAGCTATAACCACACCATCTATATCATAATTTAAATCAAATCTTATACTATCTATATAGGATATTTCTTTTTCTATATCTTCCAAGGTAGTACATATCTTTATATAATCATCCATTAAAAAACCTTGATTCTTTATAAAATCTAACATCTCTAAATATGTTTTGAAAGGTGTACCTTCGTTATATCCTACATCATAGAAAAAAGCTGTTAAATTTCTTCTTGCAGTTTCTTTTATGTTTAGATTTCTAAGGGCTCCTGCCGCTCCATTTCTTAAATTCTTAAGTGGAACATCTGAGTTTTTATTGTACTCCTCAAATGCTTCCTTTGTCATAATAGCTTCTCCATGAATTTCAAATAAACTACTATAGTTTATTTTAAGTGGAAGACTCTTTATAGTTTTTGCCTGAAAAGTTATATCTTCTCCAACTTCTCCTGTACCTCTAGTTGCAGCCTTTATCATAATACCTTCTTCATTATAAGTACAGTTTAATGTGAGTCCATCAAACTTTTTAGTCAAGATATAAGTAAGTTCTGGAAGTTTATCTTCATTAGTTTTATTATATTCATTCCAAATTTTTTTATTTCTATT
Source organism: Clostridium sp. (assembly GCF_040797585.1). Taxonomy (GTDB): domain Bacteria; phylum Bacillota; class Clostridia; order Clostridiales; family Clostridiaceae; genus Clostridium_Z. The sequence continues at coordinate 16,241 of NZ_JBFNEO010000030.1, read as the reverse complement.
ATGCCATTCTTTTATTCCTTCTATACTTTGTGCCTTATCTAAGCTCCAAAGTCTAGCTTTATGAATATGTTTTGAAAACTCTGGTAGAACTCCATCTCCTACCCTTTGAGTTGGAGAATAATCTAAAACAAACCCACTATCTTTTTCTAGAGTTAAAAGTTCATCATACTTCTTATCATATTCTTTGTCACTTATAGAAGGCTTATCTAATACATAGTACTCATAGCTATATCTATTTAGCTCTTCTACTAATTCTTTAATTCTATTTTCTTTCTCTCCCACAGATAACACCTCCAAATTAAAGTACTTCAAGAGGAGCTATGCTAAGTAGTAGCTGCTTAACTCCCATACTATCAAAAGCAATAGTAAGCTTTACATCATCTCCTTGAGGCATAACTGAGACTATAGTTCCAACTCCAAACTTAGAATGCTTAACCTTTCTTCCTGGACTTGCTTCAATTTTTGTAAGAAGGGTACCCCCACTATTTTCCATAGCTTTTTTTATAATCTCTGATGGTGATGATGTCTTTCCTTCAAGGCTACTTCTCCTCATGCTATGAGGGTTTGAATAAGCTTCTCTTCTTGAAGCCTCCATCTTTTTCTCAAAGGTTGATTTTCCTACTACCTGACTTCTTGCATTTACATACTCTTTAAGATTATCAGATATCTCTAATAAGAAATCAGATTGAGGGTAACTTTGGGTTCTTCCATATACCCTTCTAACCTCTGCTGAAGTCATATAAAGAACTTCCTTTGCTCTTGTTATTCCAACATAACATAGCCTTCTTGATTCCTCCATCTCCTTATTATCATTAAAGGACGAATTCCCCGGGAATATTCCATTCTCCATACCAACCATAAATACCGTTGGAAACTCAAGTCCCTTAGCACTATGGACAGTCATAAGTACTACGCTATCAGCATTCTCATCATAGTTATCCACATCTGCAACTAAGGTAGTTTTCTCTAAAAATCCACCAAGAGACTTATCCTCATTAGCAATATCTTTCTCAAAGGCAACCGCTGCTGATACAAGCTCCTCTAAGTTATCTACTCTACTTTGATTCTCTGGATTCTTTGAATCCTTTAGTTCCTTTAAGTATCCTGTAATTTCTAAAATATATTCAATAAAATCTGATACAGGAAGCTGCTCACTCATAATCCTAAGTTCTTCCATAATATCTCTAAACTTACTTATACTACTTATATTTCTTGGGGTAAGGGTAGGAACATTCTCTACTTCTAATACCGCATCATAAAGATTCAATCCTCCATCATTTGAATAAGCCGTTAATTTTTCTACTGTGGCATCTCCTATGCTTCTCTTTGGAACATTTATTATTCTTCTTAAACTTATATCATCTTGAGGATTTGCTATAACCTTTAAATAAGCCATAATATCTTTTATTTCTTTTCTATCGTAGAATTTAAGTCCTCCAATTATTCTATAAGGAATTCCCCTTTTTATAAAAATATCCTCAAAGCTACGTGACTGTGCATTAGTTCTATAAAGTACTGCAAAATCACTAAAGAATTTATTGTCTTTATCCTTTATTCTTTTTATTTCTCTAGCAACAAAATCCGCCTCATCGATTTCTGAATAAGATCTATATAGTTTTATTTTTTCCCCTTTAGGATTTTCTGTTCTAAGTATCTTATCTTTTCTTTCACTATTATTTCTTATAACTTCATTGGCTGCTCTTAATATAGTCTCCATGGATCTATAGTTCTGTTCAAGTTTTACTATTTTAGCTTCTGGATAATCCATCTCAAAATCAAGGATATTTCTTATATCAGCACCCCTCCACTGATAAATGCATTGGTCATCATCTCCAACAACGCAAATATTTTTATGACTAGCTGCTAACATTTTTACAAGTTCATATTGAGCCTTGTTAGTATCTTGATACTCATCTACCATTATGTACTTAAATTTCCTTTGGTAGAATCCTAATACTTCTTCATTAGCTTTAAATAATTCAATGGTTTTAAATATCAAATCATCAAAATCTAAGGCATTATTAGCTTTTAATCTTTTTTGATAAAGCTCGTAAACTTCTCCAATTCTCTTATCTCTAAAGTTATCACTATTCTCTCTTAAAAACTTTGAAGGAGTTATAAGATTATCTTTAGCTTTTCCTATTCGCCCTAGAATCTCCCCCTCATTCATATCCTTATCATTTATATTAAGTTCTGCCATACATTGCTTTATTAATGCCTTTTGATCATAGGTATCGTATATTGTAAAATCTCTTTTATATCCTAAGTTCTCTATTTCTCTTCTAAGTATTCTAACGCAGCTTGAGTGGAAGGTAGATATCCACATTCCCTCTGCCTCTTCTTCTCCTATAAGAGTTTTAACTCTCTCCCTCATCTCTCCTGCTGCTTTATTTGTAAAAGTTATGGCAAGGATTTGAGAAGGGAATATATCTAGATTTTTTATCATATGCGCCATTCTATGGGTTAATACTCTTGTCTTCCCTGAACCTGCCCCTGCAAGTATAAGCACTTGGCCTTCTATTGTTGTTGCTGCTTCATATTGTTCTTTATTAAGTAAAGCCTTTAAATCCACGGGTTCACACTCCTTAAATGAAATTAATTATATATAATTATTTAAGATCTAATTTCTATAACTTTCTTCACTCTATTATATACTAATTATATTATACCAAAAATAAAAAAAATAAAGCTATGGACAAGCCACAGCCATATTATTATTTAAAACTATTTACTTTTTCCAATTTATCCTATCAAATATTATCTTATAACCATCACTACCATAATTTAATGATCTATTAACTCTACTTATGGTTGCAGTACTAGCCCCTGTAGAACTTGCTATATCTAAATATGTTCTTCTTTGCTTTAACATCTTTGCAACTTGAAGTCTCTGCTCTAAAGCTTTTATTTCATTTATAGTACATATGTCATCAAAAAACTTATAGCATTCTTCAATATTCTTCAGACTTAATATTGCTTCAAACAAAAGATCCATTTCATCACTTTCAAATTTTGACTTATAGCTTCCCATATAATCCCCCCCAATTTAGTATATACTTAGATTTTATCACTTCTTTCTAAAATATTCCATAAGAAACTTAGATTTAAGAGCATAAATTGTCAAAAAATAAAAACACAACCCTTGGGGTCAGGTTGTGTTTACCAATAAATAAAAAGGGGGCTATTTATCCTCTTATTTATCTTTCATCTATAATTATAATAAACCTCATGATTGTATGCAAGGAATTTCGCCAATTTCTTTCTTTTTTCTACATTACCATGAATAATTTAATTTCATTAATACATTGTTAATGAAATCCTTATTTCAAAGACATAGTATTAAATATCTTTTAATAAGTTAACTTCCTCATCGGTTAATTCTCTATACTGTCCTTCTTCTAATGTCTCATCTATATCTAAAGGTCCAAATTTTACACGTCTAAGATAAACAACTTTCTTATTTAAACTTTCAAACATTCTTTTAACCTGATGAAACTTTCCTTCCTGTATAGTTACATGAACCTCTGAACCCTCTTCATAATCTCCTAATATCTCAAGGATTCCTGGCATACATTTATATCCATCATCTAAAACTACCCCTTTTTTAAAAGCTTTAATATCATCTTCTGTAACTTTTTTATCTATTCTTGCATAATAAACCTTATCCACATGCCACTTAGGAGAAATTAATCTATGATTTAACTCCCCATCATTAGTAAGTAAAAGAAGTCCTACTGTATCCTTATCTAGTCTCCCAACTGGAAAAGGATTAAATACTGCATCTTCTGGTTCTAGTAAATCTACTACTGTGGAGTCGTATTTATCAAAGGTTGCTGAAATAACTCCATCAGGTTTATTCATCATTAAATATATGTATTTTCTATAAAAAATCTCTTCTCCATCTACCTTAATTATGTCTTTCTCTGGATCTATTTGAAGGCCATTATCCTTAACTTTTTCTCCATTTACTTCTACAGTTCCCTTTTTTACTATGGCCTTTATTTCCTTTCTACTTCCATATCCTAAATTTGAAAGGACTTTATCTAATCTTTCCATAAAACACCTCTTCCTTCTTTAAACTTAAAGATTTTAATACTGTTTTATATTATACCTTTTCCACTAAAGTTTTTATATATGTTGTAAAAATTATAATTTATTTTAATAAAATAATTTTATAATCCTCTATATAGACTTAACTGAATCTTATATAATATTATAATCTTTACACAGCTGAAAGGTAAATTCATTGTTTTTTCTGAATATTTTGTGGATAATCTTAAATTACTATATTTATTTGTGGATAACTTCCCTTTAATACAATAAAAAATTCCTTTAATCACATATAAACTCTCATAGAAAGTTTATCTTAAATAAATTTTTTTCCAAAGTGATATTACATTTTATCAATTCAAAACTTTATAATTACCTACAAATACTTAATCTTAATCTCTTTAAATCATGGTCTGTTATCATTGATTTCACTCTATATAAAATTCATAAAAAAAGAAGAAAAACTTGCAAGCAAATTTTCCTTCATTAATATAAATCTTAAATCTATAGAGTAAAATAAGTACTTAGAAGTTTTTATTACATCTTGTGTAACAAAAACCCTCTATTAGCCTTTCCAGTACTCCATTACTTTCTTTACATGAGTTCTTGTCTCCCATGGTAACTTCCATATATTATCTACAGACTTAACCCCTCTTTTCTGAAGAGTTCCAGGTCCTGCATTATATGCTGCAAGTCCTAGTTCTACATTCCCATCATATAGTCCTATATAGTCTTTTAAATGTCTTGTCCCACCATCAATATTTTCATAAATATCATAAGGATTAGATATATTATATTCTTTAACATTAACAGGCATAAGTTGCATAAGTCCCATGGCTCCTGCATGAGATTTCTCATTAACATTAAAGTTAGACTCTTGCTTTATTAATGCCCATATAAGCTTTCCATCTATTCCATACTTTCTTGATGCATCTTGTATAGCCTTATCTATTTTTTCATTATTACTTGAAGGTATATCTCTAGAAATATTATCTATGTTTTGATAATTCCTAACTAGATCTCCTCTAAAGTTTAAAGAACTATTATTAAGATTTTCTGAACTTAATCCATTTAAGTTTAACATGCTCATTAACTTCTTTGGGTCTTTATCATTCATATTCTTCATTAAAGCCTCTAAAGCTATCTGAAATGCCATACTATCGCCAGTGGACTTTTTCATAGCATTTGTCATAAGCTGAGCCATCATAAACCCTTGTACACTTTCTATGTTCATTATGTTTCTCCTCTCTTAAGTTTATTATATGTTGTAAATTGTTTTATCTGATGGCTACTAACTGTAACACCCCCATCCTCTTAAAAGGTTGAGGTTAACAGTTAATACGCCCCTAGATTAACTCATCTAACCTTTAGATGGTGGAAAGAACACACCATCTGAAGGAAGATTCCTTCTATTTTTCTTTATTCTATTACAGAAATAAACTCATATATATGGTAATCTTCATAAGAAATACTCTTATAAGAACTTTTTGATAACACTAAGACTTTGTATTTCCCTTCTGTATATGGAATAAAAGAATAAAAGTTCTTCTTACTATATCTTTGAACCCTTCTCCATTCTCCATCATGAATTAAATAGAACTCATAAATTACATCCTTTCCTCCCTCTGAGGAAACCTTAAAGTCTACCCCTTCATTACAGATTATCTTATCTTTAGAAGATTTAATTCTTGTGTTTGTAACTGGCAACGCTTCATGTACTACCATGTTAACACTTTTTCTGCAGTCCCACTCTTTATTAGATTTTATGTTCTTTGATATTACCTTAATAGTATATTTCCCACTACATTTAGGAGTAATTTTATATTTAAATTTACTTTCATATTCAGTTTCTTCTACTAAATCATTATTTATATATAATTTGTACTTTACTAATATATTTCGTGTGTTTTGTGCTACAACTTCAATTGAAATTTCATCATTAACTCTATAATATTCCTTTACATCAAAAAGTATATAATCTATATTGCCTGGAACGAATTCCTTCACATCAAAATATAGGATACTTTGTCCATCAAAATCCTTTAGAGAATACTTATCCTTAATTTTTATTTCCATTTTATATTCAGCAGCTTCCTCTGGGGTAAAGTTAACCCAGTTACAACTTCCAAAATCCATATTAGAAACTTCTTTATCACCCTGATATACAATAAAACTGTATTCTGGTTCAATTCCACCTTCAGTAGTTACCTTTACATTTATAGTTTCATCTTTTACGTAATTTTTAGTTTTATCAATAATTACATCCTTTATTCTAAGAGGAATGTAAAACTCCTTATCTATTACATATTCTAATTTACCTAATGCTTCATATTCTCCTTCATAGCTCTTATCCTTTACCATAACTCTTATTTCATAGATTCCCTCATGACTTGGCTTCCATAAGAATTCATTACTATTAATAAATCCGCTATCTATGCTATAGTTACCATCTATTATATATCTATAAATAAGATTATTACCACCCTCTGATAAAACCTTTATATTTATCTCTCTTCCCCTTAATTGTGGAGATGATAAATCCGTTATAATATTTTTTATAATAATATTTTTATAAGGTTTTATTTCATAATTTAAAATAGCCCTATCATCCCATTGCTCCTTAGAATACATATCTTTAGCCATAACTAAAAGCTTATATTCTCCACTTCTCTTCTCAATGTATGATATAACTTTCTTTGATGAATAATCTTGAATTAATGTTATATTACCTTCATGATCTACCTTATAAAACTTGTATAACACCACTCTTGAAGGATCACATTGAGATTCCACTTGAAATATAACTTCTCTATCCACCATTAAATCATCTTGGGTTAGACATCTCAAATCCATTATTTCAACTGGATTTAATGGTTTCACCTTAAATCTTATAGTTTTTCCATCATCAAATTTATTTAAAGAGTTTACTTCCTTAGCTTCTACAAGGATCTCATAATCTCCCTCTTTATTTAAGGTAAATAATAGTATATTATCAGTACAATAATCTCTAATAATTTCCCAAGACCCATCTTGAAGTATCCAATATCTATATAATGTATTATCTCCCCTAGCTGTCACTGTTAATTCTATTTTATCCCCAACTGAGTATTCATTTTTATCACACCTAATATTATCAATTAAAGAAAGACCTTTCTCTCCTATAGAATAGCTAGTCTTACCATAGAAGTCAAAAGGCTTATTACTATTCATTCCCTTACATTGAACCATTACAAAATATTCCCCATCTTTTTTGGGGCTCCACTGAATGCTGTTTTCTTCACTAAAATCATTAAGTGCTTCCCATATTCCAGCTTCTCCTATTAGAAACTTATATAGAGCTCCTTCATCACAAAGAGCTCTTATTTCTATATCTGAATCCTTTTCCTGTGGACTAGGTAAATTAAATTGTATATCTACCTTGTTCATAAACCAAAGCCCCCTAATATTTAAAATAAAAATTTCCCAGTAAATTATATATTTATTATACACTAATTCCATATTTTGTAACAATACTATTTCTGTAAATTATATATGTATGTAAATTTTTCAAAGAATATTCTTCTTACTTAATGTAAAAATATAATAAGGAGGTGATTTGAATGCCAGGATTTACAAAAGGAACTTTCATAGACTATGATCTTGAAGATGAGGAAGAAAAATTTAAAAAATTAGAATCTATTCCTTCTAATATGCCACCTTATGATCAAAGAATAGATAACGGTATTTTATTTCCTGAAATACCACATACTATCTCTAATCATATAGAAAGAAGGTAAAACTTTAAATTTATACGGTTAATATATTTAAAATCAAAAATATAAATAACTTTTATGTTTAAAAATAAAAAAGCTGGATTATTCTCCAGCTTTTTTTTGTATTAGTATCTTTAAATTATTATAAAGTCTTTCATCATCTTCTGAGGTTCTTTTCTTTGGACCTTTAGTTCTTCCTCCACATCTTCTAACTTTACTTCCCATATGTCTCTCAAATAAAAGTCTATCCATGTTACTATTATTAAAGATATATCCCTTAGGACTTATGGAATAGGCTCCTTTGGATAAAACCATAGCTGCCACTCCAAAGTCTTGAGTCACAACTATATCTCCAGATTTACATTGATTAAAAACTTCCATATCCACACTTTGAAAGGAAGGATCTATATATTTAACCTCTCCGTAATTAAGAGTTATGCTATGGTTATAACTACAAAATAGCTTAAGTTGTATGTTAAACTCTTTAGATATTTTATCTATAACATCTTTTCCTGCACATCCATCTCCATCTACAATAATTCTCATATTATAGTCTTTCTTCAAGGTCCTTCTTTAAATCTTCAAAACCTGGTTTTCCAAGTAATGCAAACATGTTTTTCTTATAAGCCTCAACTCCTGGTTGATCAAAAGGATTTACCCCAAGAATATATCCACTTATTCCACATGCCTTCTCAAAGAAGTATACTAAATATCCGAAATAATATGGTGAAAGTTCTGGAACATTTAATATTATATTTGGAACTCCTCCATCATTATGAGCAAGAACTGTTCCTTGGAAAGCCTTCTCATTTACAAACTCTACTGATTTTCCTTTTAAAAAGTTTAATCCATCTAGATTATCTTCTGTTTCTTCAATTATAAGTTCTCTTTTTGCCTTCTCTACATTTATTACAGTTTCAAATAAGTTTCTTGATCCTTCTTGTATAAATTGTCCCATGGAATGAAGATCTGTTGAAAAATCAACTGCTGCTGGGAATATTCCTTTATTATCCTTACCTTCACTTTCTCCATATAACTGTTTCCACCACTCTCCAAAGTAATGAAGATAAAGTGGCTCATAGTTTACAAGGACTTCTATATTTTTTCCCTTTCTATAAAGAGCATTTCTAGTTGCTGCATATTTATAGCAATCATTCTCTTCTATATTAGGACTATTATAAGCCTCTCTAGCTTCCTTGGCCCCTCTCATTATTTCATCTATATCTATTCCTGACGCAGCTATAGGTAAAAGTCCTACTGCTGTTAAAACTGAGAATCTTCCTCCCACATCATCTGGAATTACAAATGTTTCATATCCTTCACTATCTGCAAGAGTTTTTAAAGCTCCCTTTTCTTTATCAGTGGTTGCAAATATTCTTTCTCTTGCCTCTTCTTTTCCATATTTCTTCTCCATATAATCCTTTAATATTCTAAAGGCAATTGCTGGTTCTGTGGTAGTTCCTGATTTAGATATAACATTAACAGATATATCTAATCCCTCAACAGCATCTAAAAGTTCATTTAAGTAAGTTGAGCTTATATTATTTCCTGCAAAGAATACCTTAGGTGCATTTCTCTTTTCCTTAGATATTACATTAAAGAAGGAGTGGTTAAGCATTTCTATTGCTGCTCTTGCTCCTAAATAAGATCCACCTATTCCTATAACTATTAAAACATCAGAATTTTTCTTTATTTTTTCTGATGCCTTTTTTATTCTTTCAAATTCATCTTTATCATAATTCTCTGGAAGGTCTACCCATCCTAAAAAGTCACTTCCTGCTCCACTTTTTTCATGGAGCATATTATGTGCTTCTTTTACCATTGGAGCCATATACTCTAATTCTTGCTGTGACATAAAATTCTTTACTTTTGATAAATCAAGATTTAATTTCTTCATCCTTATACCTCCATTTAACTTCAATATGATTTTATATTCAATTTTAAAGTCTTTTATTCCTTTTTTTATTTTGCCTATTTTTAAATTATTTATAGATAAAACCCTTAAAAGGTTTTAAAACCTGTAAAATAAAATAACTCCTACTTAGAAAGTAAGAGTTAAATATTTTATCCTCCCATTAGAACATGTACAATAAACCAAAGTAATACTGCCCAGATTGCAAATGCTATAAGTACCATTGGTAAAAGTATAGAATATTGTGCAAGAACTATTGCAATAAAATCTTTAAAAGGTAATTTCTCTTTCTTGCCTTCTTGATTATCTAAAAAATTATTATACATTTATAAATCACTACCTTTCTTTTAACTGTAAAACTTTATGCTTTTTATAATCTTACAATTAGTTAAAGACATATTTAAAATTGATATGTAAATCTATGATTATAAGTTTTTATTATGTACAACTGTTTTATAAAAGGCCCTTGTAAAATAAATTTCACAAGAGCCCTATATTAATAAAATTCTTGATCTATTACTTTACTAAATGACAAGCTACAAAGTGCTCATTTCCCATGTTTTTATATTCTGGAATTTCATTCTTACATATATCCATAGTATATGGACATCTTGTATGAAATTTACATCCAGACGGTGGTTTTGCAGGGGATGGTATATCTCCTGTTAATATTATTCTGTCTCTCTTTAATGTAGGGTCTGGTATAGGTACCGCTGATAGTAACGCCTTTGTATATGGATGAAGAGGATTATCATATAACTCATTTTTAGGAGCAAGTTCTATTAAAGATCCTAAATACATAACCCCAATCCTATGAGATATATGCTTTACAACACTTAAATCATGAGATATAAACAAATATGAAAACCCATAATTTTCTTGAGATTCCATAAGCAGGTTTATAATTTGAGATTGTATAGAAACATCTAGAGCTGAAACTGGTTCATCTGCTACTATAAACTCTGGATTTAAAACAAGAGCTCTTGCAATACCAATTCTTTGTCTTTGTCCCCCTGAGAATTCATGGGGATATCTTCTAATATGATAGGGTGCAAGTCCACATATATTCATGATTTCTAAAACTTTCTGAGTTACATCATGCTTTGTTGCAAATTTATGCTCTATTAAAGACTCACCTATAATCTCCCCAACGGTCATTCTTGGATTTAATGAACTATATGGGTCTTGGAATATTATCTGCATCTTAGGTCTCATTTTCCTAATTTCTTCTTTTTTTAAGGAATGAAGATCTACCCCATTAAACTCTACTTTCCCTTCAGTCTTCTCTAAAAGTCTTAAAATAGTTCTTCCTGCGGTAGACTTTCCGCAGCCTGATTCTCCAACAATTCCTAAGGTTTCACCCTTTTTTATCTCAAAAGAAATCCCATCCACTGCCTTTACGTATCCAACAGTCCTTTGAATAACCCCTGCCCTAATAGGAAAATACTTTTTTAAATTTTCTACTTTTAATATTGTTTCCTTTGCCATTTATTTTCCCCCCTCATAAAGCCAGCAAGCTACCTTATGTCCTGGTTCTGCTTCAAATAAAGGTGGTATCTCTTGCCTACACTTATCAAAAGCCTGATCACATCTATCACAGAAGTAACAATAATCTGGCATTCCTATTGGATTTGGTACTTGTCCTTTTATTGAATATAGCTTTTTTTCACCCTGATTACTATTTAGAGAAGGCTTCGATTTTAGAAGTCCCTTAGTGTAAGGATGCATAGGATTTTTAAATATTTCATAAACAGTGGACTCTTCTGCCACCTTTCCTGCATACATAACAACAACATAATCACACATCTCTGCCACAACTCCAAGATCATGGGTTATAAGCATTATTGAGGTATTAAGTTTACTCTTAATGTTTCTCATAAGGTCAAGAATCTGAGCTTGGATTGTAACATCAAGGGCAGTAGTTGGCTCATCAGCTATTAAAAGCTTTGGGTTACATGATAGTGCCATAGCTATCATTACTCTTTGTCTCATACCTCCTGATAATTCATGAGGATAGGAATCTACTATTTCACTAGCTCTTGGTATTCCAACAAGATTTATCATCTCTATTGCCTTTTCTCTTGCCTCAGCCTTTGAAAGCTTTTGGTGAAGTATTACAGCCTCTGATATTTGATCTCCTACGGTAAATACTGGGTTTAAAGAGGTCATAGGTTCTTGGAAAATAACGGACATATTATTTCCTCTTATGTTCATAAGTTCATTCTCTGATAGAGAGAGAATACTTTTTCCCTCAAATAATATATCTCCATCCACTATTTTTCCTGGTGGACTCGGAATAAGTCTCATAAGTGACATAGATGTTACTGACTTTCCACATCCTGATTCCCCAACTATTCCTACAGTTTCTCCCTCTTTTATTTTAAAGCTCACATCATTAACAGCCTTTACAATACCGTCTTCTGTATAAAAGTATGTTTTTAAGTTCTTAAATTCCACTAACGTTTTTGCCATGGTTCCCCCTCCTTACTTCTTAAGCTTTGGATCTATTGCATCTCTTAATCCATCACCTAATAGGTTAATACCAATAACAGTTAAGAATATGCACACTCCAGGTGGTACCCAAAGCCAAATCCTATTCTTAAGATTGTAAAGTTTGTTTACTTCTTGAATTAGATTACCCCAAGTAGGAGTAGGTGGAATAACTCCTAGCCCTAAATAGCTTAAACCAGATTCTTGTAATATAGTTCCTCCAAGACCTAAGGTAGCAGAAACTATTACAATAGGTATTATATTTGGTAATATATGTTTAAACATCTTTCTTCTATCCCTTAGTCCAGCTGCATCTGCTGCCTGCATATATTCCTGCTCTCTTATGGTAAGAACTTGTCCCCTAACCAGTCTACAAAGCCCTGTCCATGATAAAAATCCTAGTATAAACATAACTATATATATTCTATTCTCAGGGTTAGTGTTCATATCAGAAAGAACAGCCGCCAAGATTATTAGAAGAGGAAAATTTGGTATACTCATGATAATATCAACTATTCTCATAATAATATTATCTACAATCTTACCATAATAACCTGCTGCTATACCTAGTGTTGTTCCTAAAGTTATTTGTATAATAACTGCCACAACTCCTACAAATAGAGATGTTCTTCCTCCAACCATAGTTCTAAGTAATACGTCTCTCCCTAGGTTATCAGTTCCAAGTAAAAATCTTGAAGAAGGAGCTTCAAATTTCCCTCCAACGAAGGCATATGCATCATAGCCCCTTATAGCACCATAGATTACGGGTCCAATTGTTGATAAAAGTATCATAGTTATAAGTATTATAAGACCAGTAATAGCCAGTCTATTCTTTTTAAGCCTTTTCCAAACCACCTTCCATGGTGATTCTATTTTTTCTTTGTTATCCTTTAAAACAATTTTTTTATCTATATTAAGATTTTTATTTTCACTCATAATTGCCCCCCCTCTACTTCAGTCTAATTCTTGGGTCTACTAAAGCATAACTTATATCCGCTATTAGATTCCCCATTAAAGTTAAAACTGCAAGTAAAACTTGGAATCCCATAAGCAATGGATAATCTCTTGCATGTATAGCCTCTATGGAGATTTTACCTATACCAGGCCATCCAAAAACCTGTTCCGTAAGTATAGCTCCTCCAAAAAGTCCTGGAAGAGACATTCCTAGTATTGTAACTATAGGAATTAATGCATTCCTTAGTCCATGCTTATATATTACTATCTTCTCCCTAAGTCCTTTAGAACGCGCTGTTCTCATATAATCCTGTCTTATAACCTCAAGCATAGCAGTTCTTGTATATCTCATAAGGCCTGCTAAAGACCCTAATGTCAATACTGTTGTTGGAAGAATCATATGCGTTACTACATCCATAAAATCTTGAAAACCTGTATACCCCATTCCCGCACTTCTCATCCCAGAAACCGGTAATACACCTAAGTCTAAAGCAAAAACTTTTATAAGTACCATACCGAAGAAAAAGGAAGGTACGGATATTCCAAAAAGAGCAAACACCGTAAAAAATTTATCAAAACCTGAATATTGCTTTGTTGCAGATATGACCCCAATGGGTACTGCAATTATAGTTCCTAATATAAATGATGCAATAGATAGATAGAAAGAATTCCAAACATAGGCTCCAATAACATCTGAAACATCCATTCTATGCTTTATGGATTTTCCAAAATCAAATTGGACAGCTTTCTTTGCCCAGTTTATATATCTCTCTACTGGATTCCCTACTAACCCATATTGTTTCTTCATTTCCATCATTCTTTCGTGAGAAAGGCTAGGATCTTGTATATTGTCTACAGCATCTCCTGGAGCCATAGCAAAAATTATAAAAAGTAGAAATGATATACCAATAAGAACTGGTATCATTTCAAGTAGTCTTCTAGCTATATACTGTCTCATGATATTCCCCCATTCCTTTAAATTTTTAAAATACACCCAAGGGGTTTCCCTTGGGTATAGTATAATCCAAACTACTCAGTGAGCTCCATTTCATGTATATTCACTGTATATTCACTAAAAGGCTCATCCTGGAAATTTTTAATTCTAGAGCTTAATGCATATCCGTTACTTCTTTGATAAATATATATATATGGTAAATCCTTATTAAGTTCTGTATAAAGCTCCTTGTATATTTCTTTTCTCTTCTCTAGATCAAACTCTTCAAGTCCTTTTCTCATTATTTCATCAACCTTAGGATTTGAATATCCAATATCATTTTGCATTCCCTTTGATGTAAATAAATTCGTAGAGTCTGGCTCTGGAGTAAGACCCCATGCAGCAAAATACATGTCATATTCTGCATTTGGTTTTCCTTGTTTAGCATCAAGTATCTTCTTTCTTAAAGTGGTGAAATCTAACTGCTCAGCAGTAAACTCTATTCCAAGCTCCTCATAATTCTTCTTTGCTACTGGAATCATTGATGCTGCAACCTCATTGTCTGCTGTTTGAAGGAATTTCAATGTGAATATTTTTCCATCCTTTTCAAGCTTACCATTACTATTCTTCTTCCATCCTGCTTCCTCTAAAAGCTTTTGAGCTTTTTCTTTATCATACTTATACTCTTCCATTTTCACATCCTTTGGATAAGCCCAAGAAATCTTAGCCTGTGGAACATTCATAGGTTCAGCATAAGGACCGTATATATTCTTAACAATTTCCTCTCTATTTAATCCATAGGTTAAAGCCTGACGAACCTTAACATCTTTAAGTTTAGAGTCTCCAAGTTGATTTAGTCCAATATATCCATACCCATTGAATGGATAGTAGTGGATATTTAAATATTCCATTCCCTGTATTTGTTCTACATTATCCTCGTCTATGGTTACGTTTGCCATATCAATTTCTCCAGACTCTAGTTGAGCTAGAACAGTTTTATCCGTAGTCACCTTATATATGACATTTTCTATCTTAGGCTTTCCCTTAAAGTAGTTTTCATTTGCCTTTAATACCACTTCTTGCCCTTCCTTAAAGCTTACAAACTTATAAGGTCCTGAGTTCACTTCTGGTTTTCTATGAAGATCTTCTACTAAATTAGCTGAACCTTGCTTATATACCTGTCCATAATAATGACTTGGCATTGGAGCAACCCCTAACATTCTCTCAGTCTTTGCAGTTGGTTTACCCACAGTAAACTCTATGGTTTGCTTGTCTATTTTCTTAATACCTGCTATATTATCTGCTTTTCCATCCTTATAATCTCTCCAGCCTACAAGGTCAAGGGTTGGCATATCTGCTCTTCCTGTATAGGTGCCATCACAATATATCTTAAAAGCTAACTCTATATCATCTGTGGTTATAGGCTTTCCATCACTCCACTTTAATCCATCCTTAAGTTTAACAGTATATTTCTTTCCATCCTCGGATACCTTTGGAAGTTCTGCTAAATGCTCCTTAAGTGATCCATCTTTTTCTGTTATAAAAAGCCCTGAAAACATTAATTCATTTATTTCTACATCATAAGATGATGTAGCATACAATGGATTAAGTATGCCATCTGGTGCATTTATACCAATTATCATGGTGCCCTTTCTATTCTTAGCAGCCTCTGGAATTTTACTAGGATCTGAAGCCGCTAAAGTTTTTATCTCTATTTTTGACTGGTCTTCTTGTTTTTTATCCCCACCCGGCTTCTTAGAGTCGCTGTCACCACTTCCACAAGCAGTTAAAGCAACAGATAATGTCATTAATCCTGCCATGGTAGCCATAATTTTTTTCTTATTCATACTTAAATATCCCCCTCTTTAAAAATGTTTATTAATTAAAGATTTATATAAATATTGCTATATGAGACTTTAAGGTAAATTTCAGTTTATCCATGGTTATTAAAAAATTATAAATAGTCCTTAAAACTTATGAATAATCTTACTTTTATATTTAAAACCTTATAAAGCAATATAAACAACTACCTTCGTTTTAATTTTCAGTAAATTGATATTTATAATTACTTATAGTTCACCTTATGGGATATTATAATTTATAAGTAATTATATGTAAATACTATTTGTGTAAAATTAGTTAATTTTAT
>NZ_JBFNEO010000029.1:0-18375 GCF_040797585.1 Clostridium sp. | reverse complement strand
AGAGAATATAGACTATAGAATATATTTTATAGTAAATTTAACTAAGGGGCGTGAGGTAAATGAATTTTGAAAATCTAGAAAAAATAGACGTAGATGTGTTAGACATCATAAATGAAGAAAGCAAAAGACAAGAATATAATATAGAGCTTATTGCGTCAGAAAACTTCGTATCTAAAGCAGTTATGGAAGCAATGGGATCTACTTTAACTAATAAATACGCAGAGGGATATCCTCATAAAAGATATTATGGTGGATGTGAAGTAGTAGATAAAGTTGAAGATTTAGCAAGGGAAAGACTTAAAAAATTATTTGGAGCAGAACATGCTAACGTTCAGCCTCACTCAGGATCTCAAGCTAATATGGGAGTATATTTTGCAATACTAAATCCAGGAGATACTGTCCTTGGAATGAACCTAAGCCATGGAGGACATTTAACTCATGGAAATCCAGTAAACTTCTCAGGAAAATTATATAACTTTGTATCCTATGAGGTTAGTAAGGAAACAGAAACTATAGATTATGAAGAAGTTAGAAAAATTGCTTTAGAACATAAGCCAAAACTAATAGTTGCAGGAGCATCTGCTTATTCAAGAACCATAGACTTTAAAAAGTTTAGAGAAATAGCAGATGAGGTTAATGCATACCTAATGGTAGATATGGCACATATAGCTGGACTTGTTGCTACTGGACATCATCCATCACCAGTTCCATATGCAGATTTTGTAACTACAACAACTCATAAAACTCTAAGAGGACCTAGGGGAGGAGTTATTCTTTGCAAAGAAAAATATGCAAAGGATATAGATAAAAACATATTCCCAGGAATACAAGGTGGTCCTTTAATGCACATAATTGCAGCTAAGGCAGTATGTTTTAAAGAGGCTTTAGAGGATAGCTTTAAGACTTATATAGAACAAGTTATAAAAAATGCTAAGGTTTTAGGTGAAGAGCTAGAGAAATATGGTTTTAGAATTAGTTCAGGTGGTACAGATAACCACTTATTATTAATAGATTTAACTAATAAAGATATAACAGGTAAGGATGCCGAAAAGTTATTAGACTCTGTTGGAATAACAGTAAATAAAAATACTATACCTTTTGAAACTAGAAGTCCTTTTGTAACTTCAGGTATAAGAATGGGAACTCCTGCTATGACTTCAAGAGGTTTTAAGGAAGAGGATATGAAGGAAATAGCAAGGCTTATCGACTATGTTATAAGTCATAGGGAAGAAGACCTATCTCATATAAGAGAGGAAGTTATAGAGCTTTGCAAAAAGCACCCATTATATAAGTAAGGCATGATGGAGTTTAGGAGAAAATAATTAGCACATAGAACGAATCTTCCTTCAGATGGTGTGTTTTCCATCACCATAAGGTTAGATGAGTTAATCTAGGGCATAGCAACTGTTAGCCCCCACCTTTTAAGAGGATGGGGTGTTACAGCTCCTCGCCATCAGATAAATATTTTCTTTCAATGGAAAACTAAAATAAGAAGCATATTGGGATATATTTTATAACACTATAGTTTTATAAAATATACCAATATGCTTCTAAATATTTTATCCATAAGACAAATAAAAAAGTATATATTAATATTTAGAAGTATTAATATAATACTATTACATAAATTGAAATTTTTAAGTTTAAACTAAAATAAATAATTAGGTAGATTTGATATATATATTAATAATTGATAAACTAATAATAATTCACTTAAATCAAATTAACATAGGAGGAAATTTTATGAACTTTGAATACATAAAGAATATAGATAAGACTATGAAGTACTTTTTAAAATATGGAGGATTTTTAACCTGTAAAGACGGTGATAACTTAAATGTAATGACCATAAATTGGGGAACTATTGGGAATCAATGGGGAAAACCTGTATTTACCATGATGGTTAGAAAATCAAGAAGTTCTCATAATATTATAGAGAATAGTAAGGAGTTTACAGTTAGTATCCCAACAAAGGTGGAATATAGAAGATTACTTGGGCTTTGTGGTTCAGCTTCCTATAAGGATGTAAATAAAATAGAAAAATTTAATATTAAGCTTAAGGAAAGTTCTGTTATAGAAACTCCTTCTATAG
Source organism: Clostridium sp. (assembly GCF_040797585.1). Taxonomy (GTDB): domain Bacteria; phylum Bacillota; class Clostridia; order Clostridiales; family Clostridiaceae; genus Clostridium_Z. Next base: position 16,283 of record NZ_JBFNEO010000029.1, on the reverse strand, counting down.
ATGGATGTACAATATTTTATGAATGTAAAGTTATATATAAATATGATGTTAAACCAGAAGATTTAAATGATGACATAGAAGATATTACTTATATGGAGGGAGATTATCACACTATTTATGTGGGGGAGATAGTTAACTATTATGTGGAGGGAAAAAATAATGATTGATTGTCATGTTCATAGTAATTTTTCTACAGATAGTAAAATGCCAATAGAGGACATATTAGAAACATGCAAAGATTTAAATATGGGTGTTACTATTACAGATCATATGGATTTAAATTATCCAGTTAAAGAGCTTTTTAGATTTGATTTAAATAAATATGTAGAGTCTTATGAGAACCTTAGAAATCACAATTTCTTTCTTGGTATAGAACTTGGAATGGGAGAAGAAATTGTAAATGACAATAGAAGTCTTATAAAAGGATATAATTTTGATTTAATCATAGGATCCACACATATGATTGATGGAAATGATATATATGATAAGGTTACTTATGAAGGAAAGAGTAAGAGAGAGGTTTTTGAAAAATATTTTACTCTTATGGAGAGTTCTATAAGAAGCCATGAGTATATAAATGTTCTTGCACATATAGATTACATAAGTAGATATTGTCCTTATGAGGATAAGGAGATATGGTATAGGGAATTTAGTGATTATATAGATGAGGTTTTAAAAAGAATAATAGAAAAAGAAATAGCTTTTGAAATAAATACTAGAAGATTACACCTAGAATCTGCAAGGAATAATATGAAGGATATACTATTAAGGTATAAGGAACTAGGAGGAGAGATAGTAACTTTAGGCTCTGATGCTCACAGTAAAGAATCCATAGGAAATAATTTTTCTATAGGAAATTACTTAACAGAATGTTCAAATTTAAAAGCTGTATATTTTAAAGAAGGAAGAATAAAAAGCTTATAGTCTTTGGCTATAGGCTTTTTATTCTTTTATTTTTAGGGAGAGTATAAATTTTAAATAACATGTTAAAAATTAATAAGAAAGTTGACAGTAAATTTTACTTGTAATATACTTTGATTATCAAAATAATTACTTTGACTATCAAAGTATAATGTTTTGATAATCAAAGTTTTGTAAAAATACTTCTAGGAGTGAAGAAATGACAAAGAGCATTAATGTATTAAATGAGCTTTTGGTGGACCTATTTAATGATATATTGAAAATAGAGCAAAATGCTCTTCAAGAGGGACATTTTAAAGACTTATCAGTAACTGAAATACATACTATAGAGGCTATTGGAATGTATGAAGGAAGATCTATGTCAGAAGTTGCAGATAAACTTAATATTACAGTAGGTACACTGACCACAGCTATAAATAAATTAATAAAAAAAGGTTATGTAGATAGAAAGAGGCTAGAGGAGGATAAAAGAGTAGTTCTTATTGAGCTTACTAAACAAGGGAAACTTGCCTATAGAATTCACGAAAAATTTCATAAGGATATGATAAGAGAGACTATTAGTGGTCTTAGTGAGGAAGAAGAACATATTCTTATAAATTCATTAGAAAAACTAAGTAAGTTTTTTAAGGAGAAATATAACCTTATTAAGAAGGAGAAGTAATATGAGTTATGTTGAAATATTAGGAAGTGGTGCTTATGTACCCTCTAAGATTTTAAGTAATAAAGATCTTGAAGACATAGTAGATACTAGTGATGAATGGATAGTTACAAGAACTGGAATAAGAGAGAGAAGAATTGCAGTAGATGAGGAAACCAGTGATGTGGCATCTAAAGCAGCAGAAAGAGCATTAAAAGATTCAAAGGTTTCTAAAGAAGAAATAGATTATATAATAGTGGCAACTTTAAGCGGAGAAAATGTAACTCCCTCAACAGCTTGTATGGTTCAAAGTAAGATAGGGGCAGTAAATGCTACAGCCTATGACTTAAATGGAGCCTGTAGTGGGTTTATATATGCCCTTATACAAGGAGAAGCCCTTATTAAAGCTTCAAAAGCTAAAAAAGTATTAGTAATAGGAGTAGAGCTGCTTTCAAAGTTTGTAGATTGGAAGGACAGAAATACCTGTGTACTTTTTGGAGATGGGGCAGGAGCTGTAGTGCTTTCTGAAGGAGATAAAGGCATAATTACCACATATTCTAAATCTTTTGGAGATCTTGGAATGTGTTTAACCATAGGAGGTACTCCTTTAAATAATATTTTTATGAGTGAACCTATTGAGACTTTAAACTCATCTATACATATGGATGGTGGAGCTGTATTTAAATTTGCAACTTCTGCTATGATAGAGGCAGTGGAAAAGGTGGTTATAGAAGGGGGATTAACCCTTGAGGATGTAGATGTTATAATACCACATCAAGCCAACTATAGAATAATAGAATATGCAAGTAAAAAGCTTAAAATGAATATAAATAAGTTTTTCATTAATTTAGATAAATATGGAAACACATCCTCTGCCAGTGTGCCTATAGCTTTAAATGAGGCCCTTGAGAAAGGGATTGTAAAACCTAATATGAATGTGGTTATGGTAGCTTTTGGTGGAGGACTTACTGTAGGGGCAACCCTTGTAAAATTTTAATATTAAATTGGAGGAATGTAAAATGATATTTGAAAAAATAAAAAATGTAATAGTGGATCAATTAGGAGTAGAGGAAAGTGAAGTAGCTTTAGAAACTAGTTTTCAAGATTTAGGGGTAGATTCTTTAGATTTATTCCAAATAATAATAGAGCTTGAGGAAGAATTTGGAGTGCAAATAGAAGATGCAGAAAAGATAAAAACTGTAAAGGATGCAGTAGAATATATAGAAGCTAAGAAAAACTAGTTGCTTTAATACATTAATAGGTCAGATATTATATATCTGACCTATTATATAGGAGGATTTAATATATGAAAAATAATAGGGTTTGTGAAGTACTTGGAATTAAGTATCCTATAATTCAAGGGGGAATGGCTTGGGTTGCCGATAGCTCCTTAGCAGCAGCAGTAAGTGAAGGCGGAGGGCTTGGAATAATAGCTGGAGCTAATGCCCCTATAGATTATATAAGAGAAGAAATAAGGAGAACTAAAACTTTAACTGATAAACCTTTCGGAGTTAATATAATGCTTTTAAGCTCTAATGCAGAAGAACTTTCTAGAGTAGTTTGTGAAGAAGGAGTTAAGGTTGTTACAACAGGAGCCGGAAATCCAGGGAAGTACATGGATATGTGGAAGAAGCATAACATAAAGGTAATTCCAGTAGTAGCTTCAGTAGCACTAGCTTTAAGGATGGAAAGAAGTGGGGCTGATGCTATTGTAGTAGAAGGTTGTGAGGCAGGAGGTCATATAGGAGAATTAACAACTATGACTTTAGTACCTCAGGTTAAAGATGCAGTTAAAATCCCAGTTATTGCAGCAGGTGGAGTTGGAGATGGCCGTGGAGTGGTAGCAGCCTTATCTTTAGGAGCAGAAGGAGTGCAAGTAGGAACTAGATTTTTAGTAGCTAAGGAGTGTAATATACATAAAAATTATAAGGAAAGAGTGTTAAAAGCTAAAGACATAGATACCATAGTTACAGGTAGAGTAACTGGCCATCCTGTAAGAGTACTTAAGAATAAATTAGCAAGACAATTTCAAAAGTTAGAAAAAGAGGGTGCACCTTTAGAGGAAATTGAAAACTTAGGACGTGGAGCTCTTCCAAAGGCAGTAAGAGACGGAGATGTAGATTATGGATCTGTCATGGCAGGACAAATAGCAGGACTTATAAAAAAAGAACAACCAGCTAAGGAAATAATAGAGGAAATGTTTAATGAAGCCTTTCAAGTTATTAACCTTCTTAAGGAGAGAGTATAGATCATGAGAAAGATAGGATTTGTATTTCCAGGTCAGGGAGCTCAATATATTGGAATGGGAAGAGAACTTTACTATAATTTTGAAAAAGTAAGAGATATATTTGAAAAGGGAAATGAAATCTTAGGATTTGATATAAAAGAATTAATGTTTAATGGTACTGAGGAGGAATTAAGTGATACAGAGAATACTCAACCAGCATTGTTAATCTTATCTACAGCTATATTAGAGATTTTAAAGGAAAATCATATAAAGCCTCATATGGTGGCAGGCCTTAGTCTTGGTGAGTATTCAGCAATAGTTGCAAGTGAAACACTGGGTTTTGAAGAGGCGCTACCTCTTGTAAAAAAGAGAGGGAAGTTTATGAATGAGGCGGTATCAAGAGGAAGAGGAACTATGGCAGCTATGATAGGAGGAAGGGAAGAAAGTTTAAGAAGTCTTGTGAAAAAGGCATCAGAGAAGGGAATAATTGAGATAGCAAACTTTAACTGCCCAGGACAAATTGTTTTATCAGGAGAGGTTCAAGCAATAGATTATGCTATAGAAATTTCAAAGGATTTTGGTGTTCTAAAAGGGATAAAACTTAACGTCAGCGGTCCATTTCATAGTTCTATGTTAAATGAAGCTGCTTTAAACCTTGAAAAAGAGTTAAATAACATAGACTTAAAACCCTTAAAAGTACCTTACGTATGTAATTTAAAGGGAGAGGTTGTTAAAGATACTGATAGGATAAAGGAATATTTAAAAGAGGGTGTAAGATCTTCAGTATTATTCCAGCAATCTATAGAAGTTATGATAGAAGAGGGAATTAATACTTTTGTTGAGGTAGGACCATCTAAAACTTTAAGTAGCTTTATTAAGAAGATAAACAGGAAAGTAGAAGTATTAAACACAGAAGATTTGAAATCTTTAAATAATACTATAAGTGTATTAAGAGGTGAAGTTTAATGATAAAAAATAAATGTGCTTTAGTTACAGGGGGTAATCGTGGTATAGGACGAGAAATAGCTTTAAAGCTTGGGTCTTTGGGAGCTAAAGTTATAGTTAATTATAGAAAAGATGAAAAGGGAGCCTTAGAGGTTGTAGATACTATAGTAAAAAATGGAGGAAATGCCTTAGCTTTAAAGGGAGATGTAAGCTCTTATGACGAGGTAGAGGATCTTATAAAGAGGAGCAGAGAAGCGTTTAATAGTATAGATATTCTTATAAATAATGCAGGAATAACTAAAGATAAGCTTATTTTAAGAATGAAGGAAGATGACTTTGATTCAGTTATAGATGTAAATCTTAAGGGAGTTTTTAATTGCATAAAGCATGTAACACCTATAATGCTTAAACAAAAAGGTGGAGTTATAGTTAATATATCTTCAGTTATAGGGCTTATAGGAAATCCAGGTCAAAGTAACTATGCAGCATCTAAGGCAGGAATTATAGGACTTACAAAATCTATTGCAAAGGAACTTGGAGGTAAGGGGATAAGAGTTAATGCCATTGCTCCAGGTTTTATAAAGACTGATATGACAGAGGTTTTAGCGGAGGATGTAAAAAATAAACTTAAGGATTCTATTCCTCTAAAAAGACTTGGAGAGGGTAAAGATGTGGCAGAGGCTGTTGCCTTTTTATGTAGTGAAGGTGCATCTTATATAACTGGCCAGGTTATAAATGTTGATGGTGGAATGGTAATGTAGGAGGATATTAGGATGAACAGAGTAGTTATTACTGGCATGGGAGCTATTACTCCCATTGGAACAAATGTTAAAGAGTTTTGGGAAAATAGCAAAATAGGAGTAAATGGTATAGATAACATAACTCTTTTTGATACAGAAACTTTTAAAGTAAAATTAGCAGCAGAGGTTAAAAACTTTAATGTAGAAGATTATTTAGACAAAAGAGAAGCTAAAAGATACGATAGGTTCTGTCAATTTGCCATGATAGCGGCAGAAGAAGCTATAAAAAACAGTGAAATAAATTTAGATTCCATAGATAGGGAGAGATTTGGAGTAGTAATAGGCAGCGGAATTGGAGGATTTAATACTCTTGAAAGAGAACATGAAAATCTTTTAAGCAAAGGACCAAGAAGAGTATCACCTATGGTTATACCTATGATTATAGGAAATATGGCATCAGGAAATGTGGCTATAAAATATGGAGCTAAGGGTCCCTGTTTAGATGTGGTTACAGCTTGTGCTACAGGAAGTAGTTCCATAGGAGAGGCTTTTAGAAGTTTAAAACATGGATATATGGATGTGGCTCTAGCAGGAGGGTGTGAAGGATCAATAACTCCTTTATCTGTAGCAGGCTTTACTTCACTAACTGCTTTAAATACAGGCACAGATAAAGACAGAGCCTCTATTCCTTTTGATAAAGAAAGAAGTGGGTTTGTAATGGGAGAAGGTGCAGGAGTTCTTCTTCTTGAAACTTTAGATCATGCAAGAAAAAGAGGAGCAAAAATACTAGGGGAGATCATAGGTTATGGTAGTACCTGTGATGCTTACCATATGACATCACCATCACCAGATGGAGAAGGAGCTAAAAGGTCTATGGAAATGGCTATAAGAGAAGGGGATATAGATAAGAAAGATATAGGATATATAAATGCTCATGGTACATCTACTCCTTATAATGATAAATTCGAAACCTTAGCTATAAAAAGTCTTTTTGGAGAAGATTCCTATAATATACCTATAAGTTCTACTAAGTCTATGACAGGACATCTTTTAGGAGCAGCAGGAGCAGTTGAATCTATTGTATGTCTAAAGGCTTTATATGAAGGTTTTATTCCAGCAACCTTAAATTTAAACATAAAAGATGAAGAGTGTGATTTAGATTATGTTAGTAATAAGGGACGCAAAAAAGAAATAAAGTATGCTCTATCTAATTCCTTAGGGTTTGGAGGACATAATGCAACCCTTCTTTTTAAGAAATGGGAGGAATAAAAATGAATGTTGATGATATAAAAGAAATTCTTAAGTTTTTAGATAAGTCTTCTTTAGCTTATCTTGAGATTAAAGAAGGAGATTTCTATATAAAAATAGATAAGTCATTAAATAGAGAAGGCTCTATATCAGAAAAACATAGAGATATACAGCCAGTTAAAATAGAAGAAGGCCTTATAAATTCTGGTGAGAAGGTTAGTGTAGCAGAAGATGAAGCTTTAAAGAAGGATGAATCCTCTGAAAAAGAAGGAGAAGTTATAATATCACCAATGGTTGGAACATTCTATAAAGCATCCTCTCCAGAGGCAGAAGCCTTTGTTAAACTAGGAGATAAGATAGAAAAAGGACAGATTCTTTGCATAATAGAAGCTATGAAGCTTATGAATGAAATAGAGTGTGAAACTCAAGGTGAGATTATTGAAATATTAGTACAGGATGGAGATATGGTTGAATATGGCCAGCCTTTATTTAAGATAAAAAGGAGCTAAAAAATGAGAAGTTTAAATATTATGGAGATACAAGAGATAATACCTCACAGATATCCTTTCTTATTATTAGATAAGGTAGAGGAGCTTGCGGAAGGTAAAAGAGTAGTAGCCTATAAGAATGTGACCATGAATGAACATTTTTTTCAAGGGCACTTTCCAAATGAACCAGTAATGCCAGGAGTATTAATTGTGGAAGCTTTAGCTCAAGCAGGAGCAGTTTCAATCTTAAGTGTTTTAGAGAATAAGGGTAAAACAGCATACTTTGCAGGAATAGATAAGGTTAGATTTAGAAGAAAAGTAGTTCCAGGAGATGTGCTTAGATTAGAGGTTAATATTACAAAAATTAAGGGGCCTATAGGTATAGGCCATGGAATTGCTACAGTAGAAGGAGAAAAATGCTGTGAAGGAGAAATAATGTTTGCTCTTTCGAAATAGGAGAGATGTGTATGTTTAAGAAGATATTAATAGCTAATAGAGGAGAAATTGCAGTAAGGATTATTAGAGCATGTAGAGAAATGGGAATACAGACAGTTGCAGTTTATTCAGAGGGAGATAAAGACTCTTTTCATGCTCAGCTTGCAGATGAGGCAGTTTGTATAGGACCTAATTCTCCAAAGGATAGTTATCTAAATATACAAAATATAATAAGTGCCACTGTACTTACAGGGGCAGAGGCAATACACCCAGGGTTTGGATTTTTATCTGAAAATCCTAAATTTGCAGCCATATGCGAGGAGTGTAATATAAAGTTTATAGGGCCTAGTAAAGAATGTATAGAGAGTATGGGGGATAAAGCCAAGGCAAGGGAAATAATGAAAAATTCTAAGGTCCCAGTGGTTCCAGGGTTTGAGGGAATAATAGAAGGAGAAGATCACTTAAAAAAGGAAGGGAAATTAATAGGATACCCTTTAATGCTAAAAGCTGTAAGTGGCGGTGGCGGAAAAGGGATAAGGATTGTAAGAAGTGAAGAGGAAATAGTAAAGGCATATAATACAGCTAAAAGTGAGGCAAATATATCCTTTGGAGATGATAGGATATATATAGAAAAGTATATAGAAGATCCTCATCACATAGAGTTTCAAATAATAGGAGATAGTTTTGGGAATATAATTCATTTAGGAGAAAGAGATTGTTCTATTCAAAGAAATAACCAAAAGGTTTTAGAAGAGGCTCCTTCAACTCTTTTATCAGAAGACCTTAGGGAAGCTATGGGAGAAACAGCAATTAAGGCCGCAAGGGCAGTGGATTATAACAGTGTAGGAACTATTGAATTTTTAGTAGACGATAATAAAAATTTTTACTTTATGGAAATGAATACAAGAATTCAAGTAGAACATCCAATAACGGAAATGATAAGTAGTATAGATATAGTAAAAGAACAAATAAATATAGCTTATGGAGAAAAGCTTTCAATAACACAGAGTGAAGTAGAACTTAAGGGCCATGCCATTGAGTGTAGGATAAATGCAGAAAATCCAAGTAAGAACTATATGCCATGTCCAGGAACCATAACTTCTCTTATAATTCCAGGAGGCAACGGTATTAGAATAGATAGTAGTGTCTATGAGGGATATAAAATACCACCATTTTATGATTCCATGATAGCTAAACTTATTGCTTATGGAAAGGATAGAGATGAGGCTATTATGAAAATGAAAAGAGCTCTTTTAGAGTTTGTTATTGAGGGAGTAGATAATAATATAGAGCTTCATTTTAATATATTAAATCATGAGGATTTTATAAAAGGAAATTATAATACTTCTTTCTTAAGAGATAAGTTGGTGAATAAATTATGATAAAAAACCTATTTAAAAAAAATAATTATATAACTGTAAGTAAGAGGTCTCTTCATAAGGAAGATGAGGGTATACATGAAGAGCCTAATAGGCCTAATATACCAGAAGGTACATGGATCAAATGTGATGGATGTAATAAGATTCTATATAATAAAGATCTAATGAATAATTTAAAAGTTTGTCCTTATTGTAATAATCATTTTAGGTTATGTGCCTCTGAAAGAGCTGAATTTATATTTGATGAAGGAAGTTATTATAAACTTTTTAATGATATAAAAACCTTAAACCCATTAAATTTTGAAGGGTACGGGGAGAAAATAAAAAATACTATAAAAACTGCTAAGGAAAATGAGGCAGTTGTATGCTTTCAAGGAAAGATAAAGGATGAAGCTTGTTTAATTGCTATTATGGATAGTAATTTCTTTATGGGAAGCATGGGATCAGTAGTAGGAGAAAGAATCACAAGACTTATTGAGAAAGCTACTAAAGAAAGACTTCCACTTATAATCTTTACTGCATCTGGAGGGGCTAGAATGCAAGAAGGGATATTTTCATTAATGCAAATGGCAAAGATAAGTGGAGCATTAAAGAAACTTCATAATGCAGGAGGAGTATATATAACAGTACTTACAGATCCGACTACTGGAGGAGTCACTGCATCCTTTGCAATGCTTGGGGATATAATTCTTGGAGAAAGCAAAGCCTTAGTAGGTTTTGCAGGAAGAAGGGTCATAGAGAATACAATTAAGGAAACATTACCAGAAGATTTTCAGAGGGTGGAGTTTTTACTTGAAAAAGGTTTTATAGATAAAATAGTTAATAGAAAAGAACTGCGAGATATTCTTTATAGTTTAATTTTGATGCATAAGGGAGCTTGGTATAATGGATAAAAGTAATAATGCATGGCATAAAGTAGAAATAGCAAGAAGTAAGGAAAGACCTTCTGCTAAACTATATATAGACCATATATTCCAAGACTTTATAGAACTTCATGGAGATAGATACTACGGAGATGATAAGGCAATAATAGGAGGAATAGGATTTCTTTCAGGAATTCCTGTTACAGTTATTGCAGAGTGTAAAGGAGATAATACTAAAGAGAATATAGAAAGAAATTTTGCAATGCCTCATCCAGAAGGATATAGGAAGGCTCTAAGACTTATGAAACAAGGAGAAAAGTTCAAAAGACCTATAATTTGTTTTGTAGACACCCCTGGAGCTTTTTGTGGAGTGGGAGCAGAAGAAAGAGGGCAAGGAGAAGCCATAGCTAGGAACCTATTTGAAATTATGGACATAAAGGTACCCATAATATCTATAATCTTAGGAGAAGGTGGAAGTGGAGGAGCCTTAGCCTTAGCCATAGGAGATCAGGTTTGGATGATGGAGAATTCTATATATTCAATACTTTCTCCAGAGGGGTTTGCCTCTATTTTATGGAAAGATAAAAGTAGAACAAAAGAAGCGGCAGAAATAATGAAAATAACAGCCAAAGATTTAAAGGGCTTTAATATAATAGACAGAATAATTAATGAACCTAATGGTGGAGCGCATATAGATAAATTAGGAGCAATTAATAATCTAAAAGATAATTTAATAGAGGCTTTGGAATCATATAGGAATGTAAAAATTAATGATCTTCTAAGTGAGAGGTATGAAAAATTTAGAAACATTGGAGTTTATAATGAATAAGACTTTAAAAGGTTAGGATTAAAAAGAAATTCTAACCTTTTAAAGTATGTATATATTAAAAAACATTCATTATATTTTAATAAATTCTTATTATCACTAAGGTATAATTATTTAGTATTAAGATAATAATTACCTAAAAAGGGGTGATACTAATGAATAAAAATATGCATGCTACTCTTACCTTAGGTCTTGTAGTGGTTTTAATAGGTGGCTCCATAGTATATGCATTAAATAAGAATCATAAAACTAAAGAGGTTAAAAACACACAAGTTACTCAAAGTGAAATTAAGGAAGAAAAAACGTATACTGAAGAGGAGAAGTTAGAAAGGGAAGCAGAAGCTTACCTTAAGGCATGGAAAGAGAAAGATTATAAAAAGATGAGCGATATGTATATAGAAGAAGAAAAGAGTGGATATAATGAAAGTTACATAAAGGCTCTTTATGAGGATAAAATTTTAGAAGAATATGAGGTAATGACCTCTATTAAACCTTCAGAAGATATAGAAACCATAACATTTAAGGTTAAATACAATGAAAAAGGTGCTATTACTGTAAATGCAATAGATATAGATATTAATAAAAACACTTTAAAAATAGATCCTAAAAAGGCTATTAATGAAAGAAGTGTACATTAGTTAAAATACATATAATTATTAAAGAAGTTAAGAGTAGGTTTTTATAATCTTCTCTTAACTTCTATTTAATTATGTTAAATAGTATGTTTACGTAAATTAAATAGAATAAGATAATTTAGAGAGGTTTTTTAAGCCATAATGAAAATTTAAGTATAGAAAAGTAAAAATACTTCTATTTCTTTTACATATCATAAAACACCCATAGTCTCAAATTATTTATTTATGATATAATATATAAATAAAACAATGAAAAGAAGTATAAATTTTCCAGGAAATAAAATTAAAACAGGTGATTTATTATGAATATACCATTAGCGGAACTTATGAGACCGAGTACTTTAGAAGAGGTAGTAGGACAAAAACATATATTAGGGAAAGGAAAGCTTTTAAATAGAATAGCTAATACTAAATATATTCCTAATATGATATTTTATGGTCCTCCAGGAGTTGGTAAAACAACTGTGGCTAATATAATAGCTAAAATAAGCGATAGGAAGTTGTATAAGCTTAATGCTACAACAGATTCATTGAAGGATATTAAGGATATTATTGGAGATTTAGATACCTTTTTAGGATATAAGGGAGTTGTGGTTTATATAGATGAGATACATCATTTTCCTAAGAGAACTCAGCAAGTTCTTCTTGAATATATGGAAAATGGCAAAATAACTCTAATAGGTAGTACTACTGAAAATCCATATTTTCATATCTTTAAAGCTATTTTAAGTAGAGCCACAGTAGTAGAGTTTAAGCTTCTTACCACTGAGGATATAGAAGAGGGTCTTAAAACCGCTATAAATAGAATTGAAAAAGAGAATAAAATAAATATAAATATAGAGAGTGATGTTTTAAGAGAGATTCCAAAATTAAGTGATGGAGATTTCAGACGAGGATTAAATATTTTAGAAATTCTCATAAATAGTAGAGATGGGGATAAAATAACATTTAGAGATTTAGAAGAAGTAGCTGGGGAGAAGGTACTTAATTTTGACAGAGATGGAGATTCTCATTATGATGTTTTAAGTGCTTTTCAAAAATCTATTAGAGGTAGTGATCCTGATGGAGCAGTGTTTTATTTAGCTATGCTTATAAAAGGTGGGGATCTTATATCTATTTGTAGAAGACTTTTAGTTATAGCCTCAGAAGACATAGGTCTTGCTCACCCACAGGCTATAACCATTGTTAAAGCTTGTGTGGATTCAGCAAGAGAATTAGGATTTCCAGAGGCAAGGATTCCCCTGGCGGAAGCTACAATATTTTTAGCTACATGCCCAAAATCTAATAGTGCATATGTAGCAATAGATAAGGCAATGAGAGATTTAAATAGTAAGAATATAGGTGAAATACCTACCTATCTGAAAGATTCTCATTATAATGGAGCTAAATCCATGGGGAGAGGGATAGAGTACAAATATCCTCATAACTATGAGAATAGCTATGTAAAACAGTATTATCTTCCAGAAAATTTAAAAGGATGTATCTACTACAATTATGGTAATAATAAGATGGAAAAACTGAGTGAGGCCTATTGGAATAATATAAAAAATAAATGATTGCTATTTGAAATTTCTAAGATAATTAGCTTGATACCATTAGTTTGCTATTGTTGACAATTATAGTCGGATTTGATAAAATAATTTTGGAAAACCTAGTAAAACACTCGAGTTTAGGAGTGAGAAATAATGAAATTATCCACTAAAGGAAAATATGGGGTTAAGGCAATGGTAGACCTTGCCATACACTATAAAGGAAGCCCTGTATCTATTAAAAGTATATCGAAAAGACAACATATATCTGAGTATTATTTAGAGCAGCTATTTTCCCCTTTAAGAAAATCAGGACTTATTAAAAGTATAAGGGGAGCACAGGGGGGCTATGTTCTAAATAAGGCGCCAGAGGAAATAACCGTAGCTGATATTATGAACGTACTAGAAGGTCCTATTGAAATATCTGATTGTGTAGATAGTACCACATGTAGTAATATAGATTGCTGTGCTACGAGGCTTCTTTGGGAAAAGATAAAAAATAGTATAGATAGTGTTATGGAGTCAGTTACTTTAAGGGATATAGTAGATGACTACAATAGCATGGCAGAAAATAAAAGCATCATCAAGGGAATAAATATTTAGAGTAAATAGGGAGTGAAACTATGGATAAGAAAATAGTGTATATGGATTATGCAGCTACAACTTATGTAAAGGAAGAAGTTTTAAAGGAGATGACACCATATTTTACAGAATATTATGGTAACCCGTCTTCAGCTTACTCAATATCAAGAGAAAGCAAAAAAGCCATAGATAGAGCTAGAACTAAAGTGTCTAAGGCTATAAACTGTGATAGTAGTGAAGTCTATTTTACATCTGGGGGAACAGAAGCAGATAACTGGGCAGTAAAAGGTATAGCCTTCGCTCATGCTAATAAAGGAAGACATATAATAACTACTAAAATAGAACATCATGGACTTTTACACTGCTGTGAATGGCTTGAAAAAAATGGTTTTGAAGTTACATATTTAGATGTTAACGAAGAAGGCTTTGTTGAGATTGATAAGCTTAAAGCAGTTATAAAAGACGATACAATCTTAGTTTCTATAATGTTTGCAAATAATGAAATAGGAACTATACAGCCAATAAAAGAAATAGGTGAAATATGCAGGGAGAATAAGATAATATTCCATACAGATGCAGTTCAAGCTATTGGACATATACCAGTAGATGTTAAAGAAATGAATATAGATTTACTTTCTTTATCAGCCCATAAGATATATGGACCTAAAGGTGTAGGGGCTTTATACATAAGAAAAGGCATAAGAATAGATAATCTTATCCATGGTGGAGGACAGGAAAGGGCAAGAAGAGCAGGAACAGAAAATGTTCCAGGAATAGTTGGACTTGGAAAAGCTATAGAACTTTCAATAGAAAATATGGAAGAAGAAAGCAAAAGACTTACTGTTCTTCGTGATAAGCTAATAAATGAAATATTAGAAACCATACCATACACAAGATTAAATGGACCTAGAGAAGATAAAAGACTTCCAGGTAATGTTAATGTGTGTTTTAGATTTATAGAAGGAGAAGGAATACTTCTATCCTTAGATTATGAAGGTATATGTGGATCAAGTGGAAGTGCTTGTACTTCAGGTGCATTAGATCCTTCCCATGTGCTACTATCTATAGGGCTAGATCATGAAACATCTCATGGTTCTTTAAGACTTTCTTTAGGGGAGACAAGTACAGAGGAGGAGGCTAACTATGTTTTAGAAAAGCTTCCACCGATAATAGAAAGACTTAGAAACATGTCACCATTATGGTATGACTTTAAAAAGAGAGGGGAAAAATAGTTATGATGTATAGTGAGAAGGTAATGGATCATTTTAGAAATCCAAGAAATGTAGGGGAAATAGAAGAAGCTAATGGTATTGGTGAAGTTGGAAACGCTAAATGCGGAGATATAATGAAAATATATTTAGATATAGAGAATAATGTAATAAAAGATGCTAAATTTATGACTTTTGGATGTGGCTCAGCTATAGCTTCATCAAGTATGGCAACAGAACTTATTATAGGAAAGACTGTTGAAGAGGCTTGGGAGTTAACAAACAAGGCAGTGGCAGAAGCATTAGATGGTCTTCCACCAGTAAAAATGCACTGTTCAGTTCTAGCAGAAGAAGCTATCCATAAGGCTATAAATGATTATAGAATAAATCAAGGCCTAGAACCATGGGAGACAAAGGAGTATCATGATATTCACGATCATGTTCATGGCCATTAATAATAATAATAAATAAAAGGTGATTTAAATGAATAAAAAAGTCGTAGTAGGAATGAGTGGAGGAGTAGATAGCTCTGTAGCGGCTTACCTACTAAAAAAGCAAGGCTATGAGGTTATCGGAGTTACCATGAAGGTATGGCAATCTGATGAGGAATATGAAGAGAAAGAAGGCGGATGTTGTTCCTTATCAGCTGTAAATGATGCAAGAAGAGTAGCAGATAAGTTAGATATACCTTTTTATGTTTTAAACTTTACAGATGTATTTAAAAGAGATGTTATAGATTATTTCGTTGATGAATACATGAAAGGAAGAACTCCAAACCCATGTGTTGCATGCAACAAACATATAAAGTTTGATGAGCTTCTAAGAAGAGCTATGGGACTTGGAGCAGATTATGTTGCTACAGGTCATTATGCAAAAGTTATAGAGAGAGAGGGAAGATACCTTCTTCAAAGATCAGAAGATGATAAGAAAGATCAAACCTATGCTCTTTATAATTTAAAACAAGATCAGCTTGCACGTACTTTAATGCCTTGTGGGGAATACTCAAAGGATGTTATACGTTCTATAGCTAAGGAAATTGGTCTTGATGTTCACAATAAGAAAGATAGTGAAGAAATATGCTTTATACCTGATAATAATCATGGTAAGTATATAAAAGAAGTTATGCCACAAAGGGTTAAAGAAGGTTATTTTGTAGATAAAGAAGGAAATAGGTTAGGAAAGCATAAAGGCATAGTTTACTATACTATAGGTCAAAGAAAGGGACTTGGAATAGCTCTTGGAAGGCCAATGTTCGTTATAGATATAAATCCTTTAAACAATGAAGTAGTTCTTGGTAGTGAAGAGGATATATTTAAGACTACTTTGGTAGCAAAGGATTTAAACTTTATAGCTTTTGATGAACTTAAGGAACCGGTAAAAGTTCAAGCTAAAATAAGATATTCTGCAAAGCCAGGCAATGCTATAATAACTCCAATGGAAGACGGGAAAGTTAAGGTTGAATTTGAAGAAAAACAAAGGGCCATAACAAAAGGTCAGTCTGTTGTATTTTATAATGATGACATAGTAGTTGGTGGCGGAATAATAGATGGATTAATTTAAGTATTTTAAATAAGTATTTAACATATAAATTTAATTTTAAATAATACCTTATGTTTAGGA
>NZ_JBFNEO010000028.1:0-18455 GCF_040797585.1 Clostridium sp. | reverse complement strand
AAATAGTAGTTTTAAGTATATGAAAAACACTAGAAGAATGATTTTAAATAACAATTCTTCTAGTGTTTTTTCATTGTATGAGAGATTATTTTTAATACATTCTCAATATAGGAACTGTAGTAGATTTGTATTTACACAAATATATCTATAGTTCATATTTATAAGTAATGATATATTTATAGAAGTAAATCTTCAAGGATTTCTATATCTTTTATTACTATATAGTCCTTATCATAGTCTATTACGCCTTCTTCTTTAAGTTTTATAAGTTCTCTAGAAAGTGAAGGCCTTTGAACACCAAGTCTATCTGCCCATTCTTTCTTTGACATATCCAGCTTTATGGTAGTATTTTTACTTTTCTCATATTCATTCAATAAAAACTCACAAACTTTTTGCTTTATAGTTTTTAAGGTGACTTCTTTGATTTTGCTACTTAAGGCAAGGGCTTTGTTAGATTGAATTTTTAAGAATTCATATAAGAAATTAGAATGACTTTCACAAAGCTTTGATAGAGAATCTTTAGATATGTGCATTATTAAGGAGTTGTCTGTTGATACAACTGTCATAGGATAGGTATTCTTATCTCCAAAAAGAAGATTTTCTCCAAAGACATCTCCTGATTTAAACTTTGAAACTTTCAGCACCTTTCCAGAGCTATCAATCTTTTGTATTTCAACAGATCCCTTAAGGATTATACTTAAGCTTTTACAAGTTTCATCTTCCATAAAAATTATGTCTTCTTTTCCATAGTCTTTAATAGAATATGTTAAGTTTTTCATTAATTTTTCTATTTCATCCTCTGTAAAGACTTTAAAGAGTTTATTCGTTTTTAGTGTTTCTATATAATTAAAATTTTTCATATAACCACCTATAAAGTTAATAATGATTTATCTGATGGCTAGCGACTGTAACACCCCCATCCTCTTAAAAGGCGGAGGATAACAGTCGCTACGCCCCTAGATTAACTCATCTAACCTTCAGGTGGTGAAAAGAACACCATTTGAAGGAAGATTCGTTCTATAACTGATAATAGTTAATAATAATTATAACGGTTATTTAGAATTATTAAAATAGAAAAGATAAAAATAGATATATAGAATTAAAGAAAATTATAAGTTGAAATATTTATCATGTCGCAATATAATCAATATATAATTGTACTAATGAGTACAAAATATTAGAAATGATTATTAGAAAATTAGTTTAATAAGATTCATAATATAAAAGGAGGAATTTTATGAAGATTTTAATACCATGTATAGTGGGAGCTATAATAGGTTACATAACTAATTGGCTTGCCATAAAGATGCTTTTTAGACCTTACGCGGAAAAACGAATCTTAGGATTTAAAGTTCCATTTACTCCAGGACTTATACCAAAGGAGCAAAAAAGGATAGCTAAAAATGTGGGAGAAACAGTAGGAGAGCACTTACTATCGAAAGAGAATTTAATTAATGCTCTATGTAGTGAAGAGGTTTATAATCATATAGAGATATTAGTTAAAGATAAGGTAAGAAATATAGCAACTTCTGAGAAAAAGTTAAGTGATATTTTATCACCTTTAAGAAGTGATATATATGATAATTTAAAAGAGTTAAAAAATAAGGATTCTTTTAAAGAAACCATAGAAAGCATATTAATAGAAAAGAAAGAAGATATAATACTTAACAATTATAAAGTATCAGACTTAATTGGAGATAAACCAGTATATGGGTTTAAGAGTTATATAAGTGAAAATAGGTTGGATATAAGCCTTTACATATTAAGCATGATAAAAGATCCAGGAAATGCTATGAAATTAAAAAATGCTATATCTAAAGGTATAGCGGATAATGTTAATCCTTTAATGGCAATGTTCGTTAATGGAGATGCTATATATAATAAAATAATTACATTTATAGAAGGAAATATATATAAGGATAATGTTCAAGAAGAAATAGTAATGGCTCTAAACAAGTTAATAGATAAAGGATGTAATAAAGAAGTAAAAGAATTTATTATGTACTTAGACAATGAGTATAATAATGAGGGATTAACTTATATAAGTGATAAAATTTGTAATGAGATTTGTAATGAGGGAACTATAAATAAATTAATAGATAAGATTATGAGTCTATCCATTAAAGATATCTTAAGTGGTAAGGAAGAGAAGATATCAATTATTCTTGTTGATTTAGTAAAGGGTGCATATGGGAAATTTATCGAAAATCAAGGGGAGGAGTTAGTAGATTTATTAAATGTCAAGGGAATAGTTGAAAATCAAATTAATACATTCCCGGTAGATTTTGCAGAAGAGCTTATACTGAGTATAGCTAGTAAAGAACTTAAAGCTATAACTTGGCTTGGTGCTTTACTTGGAGGGATAATAGGACTTCTGAATCCTTTAATTAATTCTCTCTATATATAGATAAAAACCTAGCTTAAAAGTTTCTTTATAAAACCAATAAATATTAGATGTCAATACATATGCTTAATTTTTGCTGTAAATAATATAAAAGTAGGATTTACCACGGTGCACTAAGGGTAAATCCTACTTTTATATGTTTAATAACTATTTTTTACTTAAAGATGTATAAACTTAAAGGTGTCTATAGTTATTGTTACAAGTTTTCCTATCTTCTAAAGGTTAAATAAACTTGTAACTTACTAAGACTATAATTCTGATTTCAATAAGTCTTGATCCACTATTTATCTGATGTCTATAAGCTGTACCCCCCATCCTCTTAAAAGGTGGGGGTGTTACAGTTGCTACGCCCCTAGATTAACTGATCTAACCTTCAGATGGCGGAAAGAACACCATCTGAAGGAAGATTCGTTCTATAATGATTCATAACAGTGGATAAACTAAGATCTAACGTAAAAATTCGTAATTTTAACAAACGTAAAAATAAAAATCTTAAATTACACTATTGCTTATTACGTTAACTGCTTGTTTTCCGTTATTACCTTCAGTTAAATCAAAATTAACTGCTTCACCTTCTTTTAGTGATTTAAATCCTTCCCCTAGTATTGAGGAGTAATGAACGAATACATCTTCTCCATCTTCAGTAGTTATAAATCCATAACCCTTTTCAGAGTTAAACCATTTTACATTACCTTTCATTAAAAAAACCTCCTAAACTCATAAGTAATATACTCTATATATTTTTCCAATAAATCATTTAAATATACTTCTTTAAGGCGTTAATGTATAATTTATATGATAAACTGAAAGAATTAATAAACAAAAGGAGTGATTTTATAATGGAGCTAAAGATATTTGACTCTCATGCACATTATGACGATGAAGCCTTTGATGAGGATAGAGATAATGTTATTGAGGAGATAAAAAATAAGGGAGTTATAGGAGTGCTAAATTGCGGGTCTTCTATAGAGGGGGCAAGGGCTTCCTTTGAGCTTTCTAAAAAATATGATTTCTTTTATGCTGCAGTGGGAATACATCCAGAGTACGCTGATAAAGTAAATGATGAAATTTTAAAGGAAATAGAGGAAATGGCAGCATTCCATAAAGTAAGAGCCATAGGAGAAATTGGTCTTGATTATTATTGGGATAGCAACCCTTCTAAGGAAATCCAAAAGGAAGCTTTTAGAAAGCAAATGGATCTTGCTAGAAAGCTTAATTTGCCAGTAGTTATACATGACAGGGATGCTCATAAGGACACTCTTGATATTTTAAAAGAATTTAAAGAAGTAAAGGGAGTTGTACATTGCTTTTCAGGAAGTCCAGAGTTTGCTAAAGAGTGTTTAAAGATAGGTTATTACATAGGATTTACAGGAGTAGTAACTTTTAAAAATGCTAAAAAGATACTAGAAGTGGCTAAGGAAGTGCCTCTTGATAGAATTTTATTAGAAACTGACTGTCCGTATATGGCGCCTACACCTCATAGAGGTAAGAGGAACCAGTCAGATTATATAAAGTATATGGCAGAGAAGATAGCGGAAATCAAAGAAATTTCTATAGAAGAATTAAATAATCAAGCTATATGGAACACAAAACAGTTGCTAAATATAAAATAATAATATAAAATCTTTTTATAGAAATTATAAAAAATTTCCAATTTAGTAATTAATCTAAGAAATAGTAAATATAATTATAAGGTAAAAACAATAGACCATACTCTCAGAGGGTCTGAGTTTTTATTCATCCCTTCTGACAAAAAAAGCAATCATATTTTAATTTTATACTGTTATGCTTTATATAGCATTGTGCTTGAAGTTAGACGTCAATTTAATTTAAAATTTGACAAGCTTCTACATGCACGTTATAATAAACAATATGTTTTGCCAGAGGGAGGTAATTGATATGGTTGAAAAGTTTAAAGAAGTTTATTCCAAGTACTTTTCAAACGGTCCAAAGGCAGCATTCGTGCTATCGTTAGTGATAGTAGCATTAGTTGCTACGATTTACAGTATGAGAAAAACAGTTACAGTTGTTATAGACGGAAATAATCAGGAGTTAGTAACTTATAAAAGGACCGTAAGTGGGGCTCTTAATGACAATAGAATAGAAATTGGACCAAAAGATAAGATAGAGCCAAGTTTAGACAGCGAAATAGGTAAAGATGACATAATAAATATAAAGAAGGCTGTTAAAGTCCAGGTAGAAGTAGATGGACAAAATTTAGAGTTTTTAACAGCAGAGGAAGACATAGAATCTATGTTAAGAGCTGAAAACGTCAACTACTTAGAGGAGGATAGAATATCACCTTCTAAGGATTCCAAAATAGAAGATGGAATGAAAGTTGACATTGTAAGAGTTGAAACCAAGCTTCTCACAGAAACTGAACCTATTGATTTTAATACAGTAGTTAAGAAAGATGACAATCTATTAAATAGTCAGAAAAAGACTATGCAAGAGGGTAAATCAGGAGAAAGAGAAGTTACAACAAGAGTTGTTTATGAGGATGGTAAAGAGGTTTCAAGAAAAGTAGTAAGTGAAAATATAAAAAGACAGCCTGTAGATAAAGTTGTTCTACAAGGAACATTAAGCACTCTTAGCCTTTCAAGAGGTGGTGGAGATCAGTTAGCTTATAAGAAATCTATGAAGGTTAAGTCTACAGCTTACTACAATAGTGGTTCCAATGGAAACCATATAACAGCAACAGGAACTAAACCAAAGAGAAACCCTAATGGATATAGTACCATAGCGGTAGACCCAAGAGTTATTCCTTTAGGTACAAAGGTATGGGTTGAGGGTTATGGATATGCCATAGCAGAGGATACTGGTGGTGCCATTAAGGGTGATAAAATAGACTTATTTTTCAATACTTCCAGTGAGGTTTATAACTGGGGAGTAAAATATGTAAATATATATATTTTAGGATAAGCAGTAGTTAGGGGTATATCCCCTCTACTGCTTATTTTAATTTAACAAAAATATGTGTATAATAGTAGAGTAGATTTTACTATACATGAAGATATTTTTAAATAGATAGATTTTAAATTTGAAAGGAAGTATATCTTTGATTAAGGAAGTAATTGTTGTAGAAGGTAGAGATGATATAACTGCTGTAAAAAGAGCTGTGGATGCAGAGCTTATAGCAGTAGGTGGATTTGGAATAAATAAAAAAGTTATTGATAGAATAAAGGAAGCTCAAAAAAGACAAGGGGTTATAGTTCTTACAGACCCAGATTTTGCAGGAGAGAAGATAAGAAGAATAATATCAAAGAGGGTACCGGGAATAAAACATGCTTATATAAGCCAAACTGAAGGAACAAAGGATGATGATATAGGTGTTGAGAATGCATGTGAAGAGGCTATAATAAGAGCACTTAATAATGCAAAATGCACTGTAAAGGAAAAGAGAGAAGAGTTTACTACTTCAGATATGGTATTTTTTAAACTTACGGGAGATAAAAGATCTAAGGAAAGAAGAGAAAAGCTTGGGTATGAATTAGGTATAGGATATTGTAATTCTAATCAGTTTGTATCAAGACTTAATAATTTTGGAATAACTAAGGAAGAGTTCATAGAAGCTTATAAAAAGTTAAATTTAGAGTAGAGATTAATATTTTAATAATCATAGGAGATAAAGTATGGATAATAAGACTAAAGATATAGTAGAAAAATATAAATTTAAATTTACCAAGAGTCTTGGGCAGAATTTCTTGATAGATGATAGCGTGCTTTTAGATATAGTAAATGGAGCAGATATAAATGAGGAAGATTTTGTTATAGAGATAGGACCTGGAGTTGGAACTTTAACTAAGGTTCTTCTTGAAAGAGCAAAGAGAGTTACTGCTATAGAGTTAGATTCAGATCTAATTCCTATACTATCTGAGGAGTTAAAGGATTATGATAATTTTCAGCTTATACATAAGGATGCATTAAAGGTTAACTTTAATGAAATCATAGGGGAGGAAAAGAGTGTAAAGCTTGCGGCTAACCTTCCATACTATGTTACAACACCAATAATAGCAAATCTTCTAACTGGAGGTTATAAGTTTAAATCTTTAACAATAATGATTCAGAAGGAAGTAGCAGAGAGAATAAATTCAGAACCAAATTGTAAGGAGTATGGAGCCTTATCAATTTTAGTACAATATCATTGTAATACTAAAATTGTAAGAAGAGTTCCCCCAACTTCTTTCATTCCAAAACCTAAGGTGGATTCTATAGTAATAAGACTGGATAAATTGGATGAACCGAGGGTTAAGGTGAAGAGTGAGGAGTTATTCTTTAGGGTAGTTAGAGACTCATTTAATATGAGAAGAAAAACTCTATGGAATGCAACAAAGAACCTTGGACTTTCTAAAGAGGAATTAGCTTTAGCCTTCGAGAATTCAGGGATTGATCAAAAACGAAGAGGCGAAACTTTATCCCTAGAGGAGTTCGGAAGTCTTTCAAATGCTGTATATGATTTAATGAAGAAATAAATTTAGAAAAATAGCTCTTACTTTTAAATCTAAGATATTTTAGGTTTATGAGTAAGGGCTATTTTTAATATAGATATTAATAAAATACTACATTAAAGAATATATAAGCAAAGAGAATCCTTATAAATCTTTTAGAAAATAACATGGAATTAAATAAAACAGGAAAGTTTTTACATAATAAACATATACTATAAGTGAATAAAAATATGTGGAGGTAGCCTTAAAGTGTCTAGCAAGAAGTCTTATAGTAGATATTTTATAATTTTACAAGAAGATGATAAGGGGCATTCTATTTCTGATGATAAACAGACCTCTGGATATGCCAAGGTTGAAACAAAAAATGATAAATGTAAAGTGTCATTCTATGTACAAAATATAAGGAGAGATAAGGATAATTGCTATATGGTTCTTATATGTAACAAGAAGGATAGCAAGAAACTTATTAATCTTGGAAAATTGAACATAGATGATAATGGTAGGGCAGATGTTACCTATGAATGTGGCATGGATAATGTGGGGAATACTGGTATTGGCATAGATAAGGTTGGAGGAGCAGCTGTTGTAAAATTTGTAGAAGAAAAACTTTATTATATAATGACAGGTTTTGCTTCTAGTGATATACCAGAAAGATTCAAAGAATATTCAATGATCCATTGTAATGAAGAGATTAAGAAAAAAGAATACAAGAAGAAAGAAAAAGAATATGAAGAAGATCATAAAGAGAAGAAGAAAAAGGAAGAGCATAAGAAGCATAAGGACGATTGCGATGAAGATTATAAGGAGCACAAGAAGCATAAGGATGACTGTGATGAAGATTATAAGGAGCACAAGAAGCATAAGGATGACTGTGATGAAGAGCATAAGGAGCACAAGAAGCATAAGGACGATTGTGAAGAAGAGCACAAGGAGCACAAAAAGCATAAGGACGATTGTGAAGAAGAGCACAAAAAGCATAAGAAGCATAAAGAGTGTTGTGATGATAGAGATCAGAAAAGTGATGAACAAAGAGAAGCAAGTACTGAAGATATAATTAATGATGAAGAAATAATTAATTCTGAAGATAGGGGTAATACAGAAGAAACAACTAATACAGAAGAAAATAGAAGTATAGAAGATAATAATAAAGAAAATCTATTTGATGAATATGAAAATCAAATAGATGAAATAAAAGAAGAGATAAATGGTGAAAGAAAAGAAAAAGTAAGTGAACAAGAAAAACAAAAAATATTAGACAAGCAGAAAATGATGGAAAAGATAAAGGAATTAGAGAAACAAAAAGAATTGGATAAACAAAAAATGTTAGACAAAATAAAAGAGTTAGAGAAACAAAAAGAGTTAGATAAACAAAAAGCACTAGAAAAAATAAAAGAATTAGAGATGCAAAAAGGGGAAGAACAGAAAAAGGCTTTAGAAAAGATAAAGGAATTAGAGAAGCAAAAAGAAATGGAAATGCAAAAAGAATCAGAGATGCAAAAAGAATTAAAGCAAAAAGAAATGGAAATGCAAAAAGAGTTAGAGAAGCAAAAAGAAATGGAAATGCAAATGAAAAAAGAAGAAGAAGAAATGAAAATGAAGATGATGAAAGAATCTCATCCAAAGGGTAGTATGGGAGAGTTCTTTAAGGCTGTAATGGAAGGCTTTGAAGAGTTAAAAGGCGGATGTAAAGAAATAAAGAGATGCAGGTGGTATAAAGTACCTGTAAAAAATCTTGATACTATGTGTAATTCTCATAATTACAATAAGTATACTATAGTTTATTATCCAATGATGAACTATTATCCTTATATAAAGAAACATGACCATTATATGATGGGACTTATGTGTGATGATCACGGAAATATGAAATATTTAGTTTATGCTATACCAGGAAGAAGAGATAAGGCAGATCAACCTTATGGAGGAAAATCTGGATTTGTAACCTGGATGCCATGGAAAGATCATCATGGAAAAGAAAGTAACATGGGATATTGGATGATGTTCTATGACTTCAAGAACTCCATAATTGTAGTTCCTATGAAATAATATTTACATTAATTAAATTCCTAGAAAGAGTATAAGATTATTATTTACTAAATTTAAGATAATTCACGCTCATTTTTAATGGGCGTGTAATACATATTAGGGGGCAGTGAAGTTTATGAAAAAGATTGATATAAATAGAAAAAGACTTGGAGTAAGCCTTGTTATAATAGGCTTAATTTTGGTTTTATTTGCACTTCAAGGTAATTTTGATAATGACTTAAAGAAAGCAGCTCTTATTAATAGTGACTTAATTAATTTAAAGAAATATTCCGCTCTTAATGATAAATTTATATATAATTTACCAGAGGAATGGACTTCTAAAGAGAACGATTATAATGTAAGTGAGATATTATATAGTAATAATTTTTCAGATAAAGCACTACATCTTCATGGTTATGTGGAGATATGGAATGATGATGGCTCACTTAAGACCTTTGTGGAGAGAAGTAAAGATTATGGAATGAAAGACTACGTATATAATGATTATGTAAGTTCTTTATCTAAGCTTAACAATAGGGAATCTTTTCAGGTTACTTATACTATGGAATCAGAGAAGGTAAGCTACAATGTATATGAGTACTTTATAAATTTAGATGAGTCTATAGTAAAATTCTCATTTTTTGTGGATAAAAATAAAAATAAGGAAAATTATTCTTTGTTATTTAAGACTATTGTAGAAACTTTTAGCTATAAGGAATAATATTCTTAAAAAATTAATTTGCTTAAAAAAAATCAAAGTATTATAATTTAAGCAAAAGGAATAGAGAGGAGCTCATACTTAGCTTCTCTTTTTCTATTGAGGAGTATAATATAATTTATTCATCCATACTTAATATGATTTTAGTGATATTTTTAATATGGTATGATAAAGGGTAGAATCTTCTCAATGTAACTAGTACTTTAGGGTTTAGGTAGATTTTTAGTGGAATTTCTAAGAGCTGATTCGAGGGATAATGTGGGTATATTATCCACATCACAATTTATTTCTTTATTTGTTTTTATATTAGGAATACTACTGTATAATATATATAGAGCATCTTCAAAAGAATAACTAGTCACTATGGATTAAGGTGTCTAAGATAAAGGAGAGAAGAGTTAAAAGTGAGATTTAAAAGATTTTCTTATATTTTACTTTTAATACTCACACTATTTATATTAGGTGGGTGTAGTAAGATTGATAAGTTAAAAGTAAAAACTGGTCTTAAAAATAATGATTTTGAATATATGAATGAAAATAAAGTTGAAAAGATAGTAATTCAGAGCACTAGGGATGAAAGATTTAAATTTATAGCTACTGATAAGGGTACTGTAAAAGACCTATATAAAATATTATCTAGTGCTAAGACAGTTTCAGAAAAAACAGATTTAGATCCAGATTATATTTTTGAAATTCATGAAACTGGTGATAAGGTACATAAGTTTAACTATGTAGTTGGCTTTGAACAAAAAGGCGTAGGAAATTTTTATAGTGAGGATGGAAAATCTTATCAGGTTTCAGACAGAATAGATAATGATATAATAAGGAATCTATCTACTCTTAGAAAGCCTAGAAAATTTGAAGAATTATACTATGATGTTCTATTAAAATTTATAGATGAATATGGTAAAGATATTGATAGTAATAAAAAAGTAGGAATAAACATAGCTGACGATGTAGAAGTGGCTAAATATATATTGTCCATAGATCTTCAGTATTTTAAGGAACAATTAGAAAGTAAGATGCCTAATGCCCAATTAGTTGAAAAAAATAAAGAAGAGTTTGACACTATTATAAATATTAGAACCTATGGATATAAAACAACAATATATAAAAGTATAATAACAGTAAATGATAAACAAGAAAATTCAGAGGAAAAATACTATGTAGTGTGTAATAATGATGACAGAGGATGGTCAATTAATATAACAAAAGAAAAACCAGATAATTTTTAAGAAAGAGAGGGAAACGTAATGGGAAATTGTTCAACATGTGCAAGTAAAAATAATTGCTCTAAAAAAGCAACTAATGAGGCAGAAAGTTGTGGAAAGATAACTCCTAAATATGGAGATATAAAGAATATAGTAGGAGTTATAAGTGGTAAAGGAGGAGTTGGTAAGAGTACTGTAACAGGAATAATGGCAACAGAGCTTGCGAAAAAGGGCTTTAAAGTTGGAGTTCTTGATGCAGATATTACAGGACCATCTATGCCAAGATTTTTTGGAATAAATGAAAAGAGAGCAGACATAATTCCTCTTGATAATGGTCAGGATGTTAAGTTTATACCAGTTACAACAAATTTAGGTATAAAGGTAATATCTATAAATCTTCTAACTCAAGAAGAAGATCAACCAGTTTTATGGAGAGGACCAGTTATAAATGGAGTTCTTAATCAGATGTATGGAGATACTCAGTGGGATGACCTTGATTACTTATTAATAGATATGCCTCCAGGAACAGGAGACATAGCCCTTACTGTAATGCAGAGCTTTCCAATAACCAATATGGTTGTTGTTTCAACTCCACAGGATATGGTATCTATGATTGTAAAAAAAGTTGTAATAATGGCTGAAAAGCTAAATGTTCCTGTAAAGGGAGTTGTAGAGAATATGGCATACATAGTATGCAATGGATGTAAAGAAAAAACAAGGGTATTCTCTAAAAAACCAGCAGAAGAGCATGCAAAGTATTTAGGAATACCATTACTTGGAGAACTTCCTATAAACTTAGATTTAGTTGAAAACCTAGAAAGTGGAACAGCTGAGGATTATATAAAGGAAAGTGACATGTATTCTTCTTTAATAAATTCAATAGTATAATCTATTTAATATAATTATATTGGTATTGAAGATGAACCCCATAAAATCTTACAATAATTAAGTAAGATTTTATGGGGTTTTAATAATATGCTTTTATCTGATGGTTAGGAGCTGTAACATCACTAACCTCTTAAGAGGTGGAGAATAACAGTTGTCACGCCCATAGATTAACTCATCTAACCTTCAGATGGTGGAAAGAATACCATTTGAAGGAGGATTCGTTCTATATTTATAAATTTAAACAGTTATTTTATGAATAATCACGGGTATTATACAGATAATAAATTTGTAGTAGATTTTACAGGAGGTATTTCTATGAAAGCATATGTAGATAAGGATACTTGTATAGGATGCGGATTATGCCCATCTATATCTCCATCAGTTTTTGATATGGATGATGACGGAAAGGCTAAAACCATAGTTGATGAAGTCCCAGATGATGCAAAGGATGATACTAAAGAAGCAGAAGATAGTTGTCCAGTTAACGCAATAAGTACAGAATAAAGAATAAGCTCAGGAAAATTTCCTGAGCTTATTCTTCATATAAGTCATTAAATATTATATTAAAAACCATAAGAGCTTCTTCAATGCGATTCTTTAATAAATATTTTCTCTTATTAAACTCTTTATAACCATCATCAGTAAGGGTATATATCCGTTGAAATTTTTTCTTAGGATCATCCCAATTACCAACTAATAGTCCTTCCTTTTCAAACTTTTTAAGTATAGGATATATACCACCAGTGCTAGGAACCCAAAGGCCTTTTGTATTTTCACCTATTTTATGGGATATATCATTGCCATTAGTTGCACCTAAGCTTAATATATACATAACATATATAGGAAGAAGTCCTTTAGTAAATACTTGCCCAACGGCTTCTTTTTCTTTTTGAACTTTTTTTAGTTCTTTAAGTTTAGACTTATACTCCTCATATAGTCTTTTTTCTTCTAATTGTATCTCTGAATCATCAAATGAATACTTATCCATAGTTCTAGAATTCCTTTTCTATAACAACTCCTACAAGACCAGGCCCAGTATGAACACCAAGAGATGGACTTATTTCTCCAAAATAAGTGGTTAAAACATTTGGAATACTCTTAACCTGATCAAGGAGTTTCTTAGCTTCTTCTAAGGCGCCTCCATGCATAACACATATGTTGCAAGGACCTTTAATGGTGTTAGATTTTACAATATCAAGGAGCTTAGACAAGGCTTGTTTTTTACCTCTTCCTTTACATTGAACCTCATAAACACCATCATCATTTATTGATATTATAGGCTTTATATTTAAAAGTTCACCTATAGTTCCAGCTACTTTACCTATTCTTCCACCTCTTTTTAAATATTCAAGAGTGTCTACCACATAGTATACTGATAGTTTTTCACGAACCTTAGGTAATGTTTCTATAATTTCATTAAAGCTATGACCCTTATTTATAAGTTCTGCACATCTTATACATATTGTACCTGTAGCCATTGTTAAAAATTTAGAGTCATATAGATGAATTTTTAGGTTAGGGTAATTTTCAGATACTAAATTTAAGGCATTAAAGGTACCTGATAATCCACTAGATATAGTTATTACTATAACATGAGTATAACCCTCATCTGTAATCTTTTTGAAAGTATCATCCATATCTTTAATAGAAGGCAGAGATGTTGTAGGCAATTCTTTTGTAATATTGTCGTAAACTTCTTTTGGAGATATCTCCACCCCATCTCTAAACTCTTTATCCTTATAAATTATCCTAAATGATAATAGGTTAATGTTAAATTTTTCTAATAGGTCTTTAGAAATATCACAAGAACTATCACAAATTAAAGCTATTTTTTCCAATTTCTAGGCCTCCTAACCTGTATTATTGTTCGGGACTTTAGCTCCATTTATTTAAACCATTAGGGAAAATTATACTTTAATTATATAAGAGCATAGAGTCCTAAATCATTTAATAATAAAATTATATCACAAATGATAACTATATCAATAGTGATAGAGTTATATGATAATTAGTAACTATGAAAAAATTTCTAATAATGGTATAGTATAATTACTAAATTGGTATGTGATGGAGGTAATTCCATGAGAACTACGCAATTGATTCTTTTCATAGTAATAGTTTCTTTAATAGTTATAATATTTATACAAAAAATGAAAATAAAAAAATTAAATATCATAGTTAATAGAAGAGATGAAGTTAGAAGAACTTTATATGAGATTATGGATAATATACCTAGTATAGACAATGAAGACGATATATATAAGTTAATACTAGATGGAGTAACAAAATGTATAGCAAAAACCGATAGAGGTTCCATATTAATGGAAGATGAGGAAGGAAACTTTAATTTTAGGGCTATAAAGGGATTTGATGAAGGATTAAAAGATATAAAGATTCCTAGAGATGAAGTTTTATTGTATAGATATAATGGTTTTTCAGGACCAGCTATAATTAGCAATGCAAATGAACTAAATATAAAGTATATGAATAAGAATAGATATAATAGGCTAGTTAAATATGACGCATCATTATCAATCCGAAATGTTTTAAGTATGCCTATAACCTTAGATGGAAGAGTTAGAGGGATTATAAATATTGATAATATTTATAATGATAAGTGTGTAACCTTTGATGAAAGTGACATAGATATAATGTACTATATAAAATTAGAACTAGAATTAGCAATTAAAAACTTTCTAATAAAAGAAAAGTGGAAGCATATAGCTTCTATAGATCCTCTTACAGGACTTTATAATAGAAGAAGTATAGAGGGATTCTTAGAAGAAGAGATAGAGAAAGTTAAAGAAAAAAACTCTTTCTTTTCTATAGCTATGATTGATATTGATAATTTTAAAAGCATCAATGATAATTTTGGTCATAATGTAGGAGATGAAGCATTAAGAATATTTGCAAAGGCCATTAAGGATGTATCAACCTACGAGGATATATGTGGCAGAATAGCAGGAGATGAATTTATTTTAATATTTAAAAATCAAGGGGTTATAGAAGGAGATTTAAAGCTTAAAAGGCTTCAAGAGGATTTATCAAAGAAATGTATGAGATTCAATTTAGCGTTTAGCTATGGAGTTTCTTTAATTGACTCTAAGGAATATAAAAAGGTAAATAGAATTATAGATGAAATAGATAAGAAAATGTATTTTAGTAAGAAAAGAAAAGGTATAACAAGCTTTAGAGGATGATGAATATGAATGAATACGAGACCTTAGTCAGAATTATTATGGCAGTAGTTATAGGCGGAATAATAGGATACGAAAGAGAATATAAGAATAGACCAGCAGGATTTAGAACTCATATATTAGTCTGCTTAGGAGCATGTATAGTTTCACTTATTCAAAGTTACTCATTCTATGAGTCTATAAGTATTATAGAGAGAAATCCAGCTCTTTCTAATGTGATAAAGGTAGATATGGGAAGACTAGGAGCTCAGGTGATAACCGGAGTAGGTTTCTTAGGAGCAGGAACGATACTTAGAGATAAGGGAGAAATAAAAGGGTTAACTACAGCAGCCTCTTTGTGGGTAGTTGCTATAGTTGGTCTTGGAGTAGGTATGGGTTATTATTTTTTAACTATAAGTGCTACTTTAATAGTAGTCATAGTTCTTGTAAGCCTTAAGAAGTTTGAAAGAAAGTATATGACTGCATATCATGAGATAAGACTTAAAATACATCATAATACAAATGAAAATATAAATAAAACTATAATGAATTTTTTTAAGAAAAATAATATAAAGGTTATTAGTGTAGGTTATAATGTTGGACAAGTAGAGTCTGAAGGCATTATAGATACAGAATATTGTTTAGAACTAAACATGAGTAAGGATTATGATGAGATAATAAATGAGCTTCCTAAATATAAGGATATAGTAAGGATAGAGAAAATGTAATATATATTTTTTGTGTGTAATTTATAAAAGGACTTATGATAATTTTCATATAGAAATATTATCATAAGTCCTTATTATATAAGATTGGCTGATTATTTCAAGAGCTTATTAGGAAAAATCTTTTTTAAGGAGTTATATCAATAACAGAATCACTATCAAATATGCTCCACCATGTATTACCTTCAGATAAGGGTATGGTTTTACCCTCATTATCAATTAATATAGTATTTGATAATGAGTCCTTAACCCATATTCCTTTTTTTATTTTTCCTTGAGATAATACATAAGAAGTACCTGTTGAAGAAAGATCTATGTTTACATGAAGATTATCACTGCTTAATTTTATAGAAGTAAGTTGAATTACTATGTTAGTAAAAGAGAGAGGAGAATTATCTTCTCTATTTATATGTTCTTTACCATCCATATATCTGACATAAGAATCATCTTCAAAATTATAAGAGGTGGTATAAGATGAATTAACTTTTATATTTATTGAAGAAGCACTTTCTAAAGCAGGGTTATCCCAATAGCTATTATCAAAAATAAGGGGGCTTTTTATAGATGGATTAAAGCTCTTCTTAGCAATTAATTCTCTAATATTAGAGGAGGAAGTGTATAGATTATGAGGAGCTTTTCTTTTTTTATCTCTCCAATAGTATTTACCATTCTCCATTTCATTTAGGGACATAAGATTTTCTGTTTCTATAATTTCAAGACCTTCATCGGAACCACCACAATGGGCAAAGGGAAGATTAAAATCTTTTGATATATCTAAGAAGTAAGGTCTTACACTTCTAATAGGACCAATAACATTAGGGGTGTTTTTATGAAAAAGAGCAATGAATCTAGGGATTCCCCCTTCTGCTAAGGTTTCAAATACAATATCTGCTTCATTAAGTCCAGATTGAGGTCTTGCCAGCTTGGAATTTTCTATTATTGCCATAAAAGCTGAATTATTATATATATCTGGTTCTAAAACTTCCCCTGTATAGGGAGAGGTTAACTGAGATGTTACAGGTTTAGAGGTAGTATCCTTGTCTTCATCTTCCTTAGGAATATTAGTTTTATTATTACAAGCTACTAAGAAAAATAGAACTACAATGGATAAAGTAATAATATATAGTTTTTTCATATAGAATCCTCCTATAAAAAGTCATATTAATAATTTATATTAAATATATGTAAAGTTAATTCGTACAAATAAAAGAATTTGTTTTGTCAACATAAGAGAACAGTCAAAAAACCTTAAAAATATAAGGAATAATTGCTTATTGTAAATATATAAAAAAAAAGACTTAAAAATAAAATTGCTAATAAAAATTCTATGCTTTATAATAAGTCGGTATGAATAATACTAGATATAGTGCACTGGAGGGTAAATATATGCTATATGTTGTGAAACGTGATGGTAGAAGGGTTGAGTTCAATTTTCTTAAGATTACTGAGGCTGTAAAGGGTGCAGCAGAGGAAATAGGACATCCACTTAAAGATAGTGAAATGATGGATATTACTCAAAAGGTGATTAAGTACATAGAAGATGAAAATATAGATAATATATCAGTAGAAAAAATTCAAAATTTAGTGGAAAAAGGTTTAAAAGAACAAGGGTTAACAAAAACAGCTCAGGCATATTCTAGTTATAGAAGAGAGAGAAATAAGGTACGTGAAATAAAGTCTGATCTTATGAAAGCAATAGGAAAAATTGGGGTGGAAACAGACAGAGATAATGCTAATGTAGGAAATAATTTTAGCTCTAAGTTATTGAGAATAGCTAGTGAGTCTAATAAGTGGTATAATCTTGGATCAATGCCTAAGCATTTAGCTAGAGCCCATGAAAATGGAGATGTATACTATCATGATTTAGATAGTTACAACTTAACAACAAATTGTCTTCATATACCAACAAAAGAGATTCTAGAGAGAGGATTCAATACTGGATATGGTACAATACTAAAGCCTAGAAGAATAGAAACAGCTGCAGAGCTTTCCTGTATACTTCTTCAATCTACTCAAAATGATATGTTTGGAGGACAATCACACCCAGACTTTGATAATGATTTAGGAGCTTTTATAGAGCCTACAAGACAAGAGATAAGAGAAGAACTTTTAGAGCTTTCTGTAGATGAAGAGAAGTTAGATGAATTAGTAGAAACTAGACTTAGAAAAAGAATACATCAAGCTATGCAGGGTATAGTATATAACTTAAATACTATGCATTCAAGAGCGGGATCTCAGGTTCCTTTTAGTTCAGTAAATATAGGAACACCAGACAGTAAAGATGCAGCTCTTTTATGTGAAATTTTCCTTTTGGAATATGAGAAGGGCCTTGGAAAAGGGGAACAACCAATATTTCCTAATATAATATTTAGGGTTAAAGAAGGATTAAACAGAGAGGTAAATGATCCTTATCATTACCTATATAAGCTAGCTTGTAGAGTAGCTGCAAAGAGAATGAACCCTACATTTATGAATATAGATGCAGATTTTAATAAGGAATATTATGATAAAGGGTATGTTCCTGCAACTATGGGATGCAGAACTTATC
Organism: Clostridium sp.; assembly: GCF_040797585.1. Taxonomy (GTDB): domain Bacteria; phylum Bacillota; class Clostridia; order Clostridiales; family Clostridiaceae; genus Clostridium_Z. The sequence goes on along the minus strand of NZ_JBFNEO010000028.1, from coordinate 312 downwards.
TAATGTCAAATATAAATGGAGAACCAGGTACAAAGGGAAGAGGGAATATAGCTCCAACTACAATAAATCTACCAAGGCTTGGTATATTAGCTAAGGGAGATGTAGATAAATTCTTTACCCTTCTTCAAAATAAACTAGATCTTGCAAAGGAAGCTTTGCTTCATAGATATGAAGTATTAAAAAAGTTAAGAATCAAAGATTTACCTTTTGTTGCAGGACAAGGTCTTATGAAAGGGTCAGAAGGATTAAATCCGGAGGATTCTATAGAACCAATATTAAAACAGGGAAGTTGGGGTATAGGGTTTATAGGAC
>NZ_JBFNEO010000027.1:0-19180 GCF_040797585.1 Clostridium sp. | reverse complement strand
CATTACCACTATAGAGTAAACAATACTGTTTAAACCTTTTTATATAACCACTTATGTGAAATTATGTAAGTATTAGATAATGTTACTGGCCTCTCTCTATTTAAGACCTTTCTTATTTAAGCTATTTAATAACTTAACCATAAGGGGAGATGTTATCATTTGAATAACTGCATAAAATGTGGCTGGTATTAACATTGTTTCACTTAAATTAGCAGTATAAACTATAGCAGCTGCAATACTAAATTCCTTTTTACTAACAGTAAATAGAACTGCAATAAGGTCTTCCCTATTTTTATTTAAAGGCTTAGTTAAAAATGCTATTAAATATCCCGACATGTTAAGTAACAGGCATGCTAATATAATAAGTAAAATCTTAGATATACTAAAGGATTTTATAATTTCTCCACTATCTGAAACCACAACAAAAAGTAAACATAGATATAATATGGAAGATGCAAAAGAGTATATATCCTCATATTCTTCTGCCTTTTTAAACTTACTTCTTATAAAAACCCCAACTATAGTTGGTAAAATAATTATTATCATTAATTCTAATACCATAGATGAAACTGGTATATGAAACTCTATTCCAGTTATCATCATAAGAAGAGGTGGAATAATTAATGGACTTAATCCTGTAACCAATGCATTCATAATAGAAGCTAAAGCCACATTTCCTGATCCAAAATAAACTAATAATGGTGCTGACACATCTGTAGGCAAGGCTCCAAGGATAGTTTGTCCTACAGCCAAATCTCCACTAAAAAATATGTTTCCTATTAAAAATCCTATGAGGGTCATAGGAATAAATACTAAAAACATAGTTAGAAGGATTATAGGTACCTTTTTTACTGACTCCTTAACCTGCGTAAAATCAAAGGTTAAACTAATAAAAAACATAAGTAGTGCTAGCATAGGAGACACTGTAGACTTAAGCTTATCCCCTAAGCTTGGTAATAATAGTGCTATTACCGTGGTTATTATAACTAAAGGAAGTAGATTATTCTCTACCACTTTAAGCTTCTTTAAATTCATATTTTCCTCCTTAGTTATTTAAATATAATATATCTTTTAAGTATACTTTTATATGTTACCATATAACCTTAAATTTAAGAACCTAAGTATAGGAATTTTAACTCAAAACTTATTCTATATACTACTTAAAATCTATAGTTTTTATAGGCTTAAGTTTATGTATAAGTTAAAATTCAGATTAAAAATCCTATACTTAAACTTTTAACTTCATCTTTAAAATTCTCATTACTTATCTATTTAAAAGAGCTTATTTTCTCATTACTACTTAAAAGTATAAAAACGCTTAATATATAATAATAAAAAGTTTTTGATGCATCTTAAAGCAGAGCCAACGATATAGAAGGCTTTAAGATATTATAACTTATAAAATCCTTGTAACTAACCATATACGTCAAAAGTTAAACCTTTCATGCTTAATCCATTGAAGTAAGTCTCTAATACAGTCTATGATAAGACCATATTACAATTTTATCCACGAAGGTTAAAATATGTATTGTATTAATTTTCCTAGAAAGTTTAATATTGAACCAACAAATCAATGTAAGACCAAAAAACCTAGTTGTCATGCCCTGATAATTTGTCCTACCTTTAATCAATGTAGACCAAATTGTTATAATATATGTCTAATCTATTAAAGTAAGTATAATTCAGTCTATGATAAACTGTATTATAAATTTATTCAAGGAGGTTAAAATATGGAATGGTTGAATTTCCCTGCTGGGAACGGCATCGAGCCAACGAATCAATGTAAAACTAAAAAGCCTAGTTGCCACGATCTAGTAATTTGCCCCACATTTGATACATGCAGACAAAAGTGTGATCATATGTGTGGTATAAAGATTTGTTCTACCAAAGCATACTGTGACGGATATATTTGTGTAGCCTTATTTGATTAAATTCTAAAGGAGAAGATTTATGGAATGGATTAACGAAGTAGATTATACTAAGGAAAAACCTGATGCACATTGTGGAATAAATATCTGTTGGAAACGAGAAGAAGCGTGTCCTGAAAATAATTCATGTGTTATTAAGCACTGTGCAACAAAAGGATGTTATAGTTTCTCATAAGATATAAATTAGGTAATGAAGAATTATTGATTATAATTTATCAATAATTCTTCAACTTTTACTATATGGCTTAGTTTTAAAAAAAGATATTTTTATAAAAATACACATAGTTATAGGGTTTTTAGCTTGAATCTTAACTTATACATACGCTTAAACCTTTTAAAACCTTAGATCTTAAGTAGTGCATAAGATAAGTTTTGAATCAAAAACCATATATACATGATTAATTTTAAAAATATATTATTAATTGAAATAAAGATGTATGGGAGGCTAGGGATTTTGAAAGAATCTTTATTTAACATAAAACTTGAAAAAAACGGTAAATATATTATATATAATTCTTTAAGTTCTGGGATGATAGCATTAAATAAGGATTATAAACAAAAATTTTTTGAACTATCTAAAAGCTCTTTTGAAAAGAATGCTTATGAGGATTTAAAAAAAGAATTAATAAAAGGAAGTATGATTGTAGACAATTCAGAAGATGAAATTTCTAAATTGGAACTATATAATAGTCTAAGTAAATTTGACAACTCATTTTTATCCTTAACCATCGCTCCTACCATGAAATGTAATTTTGATTGTATTTACTGCTATGAAAAAGGTTATAGAAATAATTCTATGAATGAAGAAGTAGTGAATAAAACTATAGATTATATAAAAAATAATATATTTGACAAAAAAGGGTTAAATATCTGTTGGTATGGTGGAGAGCCATTGCTAGCAATTAAGGAAATAGAGTATATCTATAATCATATAGTAAAGTATTTTCCAAAGGAATTTCATTATAATTCTCATATGGTAACTAATGGTTATTTACTTAATAAAAAAATGGCACAAAACTTAAAATCTCTCCAAGTCAATAATGTCCAGATAACGTTAGACGGTGATAAATATACACATGATAAAAGAAGGTATTTAATAAATAAACAAGGAACCTTTGATGTGATTTTAAATAATATTAAGGAAGTATGCGATATTATTAAGATATCTATTCGAGTAAATGTAGATAAAACTAATGAAAATACTCTATCAAATATTATGAAAATTCTTGGAGAGGATGTTCTGAAAAAAGTTAACATATATATTGCTCCTGTTGATAATATAAATGATACTTTTGAAAATTCTCTTTGCATGTGTAACGAAGAATTTTCAAAAGTAGAAATAAATTTCATTAAAGATTTGTTAGCTATAAGAGAAGGTATTAGCATTCCCCCTGTGAATATTTCTGGATGTGGAGCAAATTCTTGTAATTCATTCGTTCTTGATCCTTTAGGCGATTTATATAAGTGCTGGAATCACATTGGACAAGAAAAAAATAAAGTTGGTAGTTTGAAGGATGGAATTTTTATCAATGAAACATATAAAAAATTTGTTCTAAAAGATAATCTTGATAAAAAGTGTAAATCATGCAATATTCTTCCTTTATGTTACGGCGGATGTAGTGATAAATATAGAGATGAAGTTAAAATTGAACAAAGATGTAGAACATATAAATATAATATCAATGAGTATATTAATTTATTTATAGAATCAAAATTAAATACGGATGTAGTATAATCAAGTATATAAATTATGTAAAAAGCAATTTTAAACAATATTTATATACGTTTCTCATATTAAATATTGTTTATTGGTTAATAATCTTACTTATTGTGTTATTAAACTTAAATACTTTAAATTTATTTAATACAGTATTTTCTCTATATAATTTGGTACGTACTAGTTAAATTTAATGAAAAAAAGATAGGTTTATTAACCATAATAAATTATAATACTTCTATACTAAAATTTGTTAATTCTATAGATTAAAACATATAGGTTTCTCTCTCATGAGTTATATATTTTTATATAAAACTCCTTTTATATATTTTGCATTTTCATTGTATATACTTAATGTATTATAACAAGGTAACAAATAATACATATAAGTAAAATAATATGACTAGTACTAAACTATCTCAATCATTGTTAATAAAAAAATATTTTAAAATGCAGTAGATATTCCTACTGCATTTTTTAAGAAGGTGATTTCATGCTATCTAAACTAAAAAAATATATATATCTGACTTCAAAGTATAAGCTTTTTCTCTTTGTTCTGTTATCTCTTATATCCGTAGTCTACAGTATGATTATGCCCTATCTTAATGGTAAATTTTTAGACTATATTATCATTGATAAAAATATAAATTTCGTTTTAAAATTTGCTCTACTCATTGCTGGATTTTCTATTGGAACTGTAGTACTGAACTATATACTGAAAATTTTACAAATCTGTATACAAACAGATATTGCTTTTAATTTTAATCATGATATGATTCAACACATGCAACGAATACCCTTATTAAAACTGGAACAGTTTGATTCTGTTTACTTGAATCAAAGAATAAATTCTGATGTAAATGAAATATCAAATTTTATATTAAATAATATTATACTATTTTCTCTTCGATGGCTTACTATAGCATTAGAGTTATTTCTGATATATAAGATTAACAAGAATATATTCACCTTGGCTCTTATATTTTTGCCTATATACTGTATTATATATTTATTTACAAAAAAACCTATTTTCAAAAAGAGTTATGAGATGAAAGAGGAGCAAAACAGGTTTTTTCAAAATCTCAATGATCAGTTAGAAATGGTACGCTCTATTAAAATAGACGGCACCTTTTCAAAAAATAAAGAACGTATGAAAGATAATTATCATAAATACTTTACACTCTATCTTTCCTACTCTAAATTTATGACACTGTTATCTTCATTAGACAGCATTTTCAGTGTACTTTTTTCTGCCGTATTGTTAGTGTTAGGCGCAATAGAACTCTTACGTGGCAATCTAACTGTAGGACAATTTACCATAGTTAATTCCTATTTTAGCAAAATCGTATTGGAAATGAGATACTATTTGGACATCGGTAAAAGTTATCAGTCTGCCAAAGCAGCCCTTTCTCGAATTGAAGAGTTACAGAATATAGAAGAAGAGCATAATGGAGAAAAGATGTTATATCCTATTGAAAGTATCTCTATAAAAGACATTACCTTTTCATACAAAGAATCAGATCGGAACATACTGTCTCATTTTTCTAGAACATTTTCTAAAAATTCCATTTATGTAATCAAGGGAGGAAATGGAATGGGAAAAAGTACTTTGATTCATATTTTACTTGGGATTATTCAGGAAGGTGTAATAGGGAACATTAGCTACAACGCTACAGAAATAGAAGCTTTGAATCTATATGATATTCGATTAAAAAATATTGCAGTAGTACAGCAAAAAATGAAATTTCCCAATGTAAAAATTCGAGAACTTTTAGGAGAGTTCATAAACTTTGAAAAAGATGAAGAATTGGAATATTATATTATTCAGAATCATCTAGAAAGCCTCTTTTGTAATGCTCATTTTTCTGTCATGAACTATCTAGACAAGCATGTTTGTGAGCTTTCAGGAGGAGAACTCCAAAAGATGGCTATATTAAGAGCCATCTTAAAAGATGTAAAGGTACTTGTCTTAGACGAGCCTACCTCAGCCTTTGATAAAGAAAGTGTAGATTATTTTTTGGAGATTATTAAAGAAATTTCCATAAATAAAATTGTCATAATAATAACTCACAATAGTGAATTGGAAAAAGTAGCAGATGAAGTCATAGAGCTTGATAATGAAAATATTATGGAACTTCAAAATGGACTTGTGCCTCTATGAAATAATTATCCACATATTTATTGATGTCTAACCAGTTTATGATTCAACAACTTCTTCTTTGTTGCTGAATCATGATGATATGACACTAGAATTAGTATAAACTCTCAAATTACAATTAATAATAAATCGACTTCATCTTAACTTAAAAGACTAAAATTTTATTCTACATGCGACTCTATCTATTTATGAAAACAAAAAACTCAGCAAACTTTTGAGTTTACTGAGTTTTTTGGCAGGGGCACGAGGACTTGAACCCGGAACCAACGGTTTTGGAGACCGCTACTCTACCAATTGAGCTATACCCCTATATTTTTTACATGTATTATGTTACCACATACTAGGATTTCTTTCAATAGTTTTATGATATATATTTATAAAAAGAGCTTTTGTTTAAAATAAAGCTTTCTTAAGAGAAATAGATTTATCAGTATTCTAAAATGTATTATAAAATTACGGAATAAATATATTATAGAAAAATATTTAAGCCTATAAATTTATCTATTGAATTAATATATTCTAAAATGTTAGAATAATAAAAATATTACTCAAGGGGGATTCATTATGTTTAGAGAAATGCGTAAAAGTAATAAAGAGTTATCTAAAGAACATGGGGTATCAATTCTAGAAAAAGGTGAGTATGGAATTTTATCAACTACTGGGGACAATGGTTACTGCTATGGAGTTCCATTAAGTTATGTATATTATGATAATGCCATATATTTTCACTCAGCATTAGAAGGTCATAAAGTAGATAATTTACAATTAAATAATAAGGTGTCTTTTACTGTAGTTGGAAAAACAGAAGTATTACCTAGTAGATTTAGTACTAAGTATGAAAGTGTTATTGCGTTTGGACAAGCTACAGAGATTTGTGATGATGAAAAAATTCAAGCTTTAAAAGAATTAATACTAAAATACTCAAAAGATTTTTTAGAAAGTGGAATGAAATATATAAAAGTAGCCTCAGATAAAACTAAAGTCTTTAAAATAACCATAGATAAACTTTCTGCTAAGACTGGAAACAACTAAAGTTTAATTCATTAAATATAGGCTTTATTACTAAAGTTATTTTAGTAATAAAGCCTTAATTTTTAAACAAATAAATTCATTAAATTATTTTAAATCCGCCATCTATAACCTTTTCTTGTACAAGATTAAAGTTTTCTGTATTCATTCTTATTACTATCTCTTTAACAGATAAAACGCTTTCTGGGTCTACTACTACAAAACTTATTATATCTGCATTATTTTCTGATAAAATTTTAGATAGCCTAGATATTTGTCCTGGAATATCATGAGCCATAACCGCAAGTCTCTTACCCTTATTTAAACCAAATAGTTGTGTAAACTGCTCAAATACAGCATGATGAGTTAATATCCCTTGGAATATTCCTTTATCATCTACCACTGCTACAAAAGCAATATTCTTAACCTCTAATATGTGTACAGCCTTCTCTACTTCTTCAAATAACTCAATAGAAGGTATGTCTGTTCTCATTACATCTTCCACATCAAAGTCATTTAAGAAAGCTTCCTTGTCTTGACATTTTTCAAAATAAAAAGCATATATCTTATCCTTTGATATACTTCCAAAGAATTTGTCTCCGTCTACAACTGGAATTGATAAAAAGTTATTTTTATTTATAAACTCCAGTGCAGTTCCTATAGATGCCTTAGGACTCACTGTTATAAGTTTTTCCTTTGGCAGCATTATATTCTTTACTAACATCTACTCATCCCCTTTCAAATATGTATGGCCCCTTTAAATAAAGTTTCATATTATATATTATACTTTAAATTTACTGTAAATTCAAACTATTTGTTCATTTCAGTATTTCCACTGACTTTTTCTAGATTTTCTATATTTTTATTCATCATAGCCTTATATCCTATATCCTCTGAGTCTAAAAGAAACTCTACAGTCCTCATTTTACAATCCTTTATTAACTTCTCATAATTTTTAAGATCTTCTTTATCTGAATATATATATATAAGGTTTTCTGTAGTTCCTAACTTATCATATGCCTTTTGAATATCCTCATTTTTTACTCCTTCACCACTTGGAATCTTTATATAATTCAACCCTGTAAACTTAAAAAAGTAATCTAAGTTATCATTTGTTAATACAAAAGTACTATTCTGTAATTTTTCACTTACTTCTCTTAATTTACTTATTATTAAATCTACCTGTTCCATTTCTTCATTAAAATTTTTATCATAAAAACTTAAGTTTTTAGGATCCTTCTCACCTATAGCATTTTTTATATTTAATAATGCTGTTTTATACTCCTCTGGATTCAACCAATAATAAGGATTTTCTTTTATCACTCTATCATTATATTTAATAGGCGAATTTAGGTTCATAATTCTTATTCCTCTTGATGCATTTAATACAGTTACATTGTCTCTTTTAAGCTCATCTACAAAAGTAGAAGCCCATGGTTCATAGGAGGCTCCAAAATATATAAATAAATCTTTTTTACTTATATTTTTAATACTGTCCTGTGTATATTTGAAGTTCCATTGGCTCTTTTGATCCTTCATCATATAAGTGACTTCATGCATATCTTTAGTAATATCACGTACCATAGAATACAAAAACTTATTTGTAGTAACTATGGAAAGATAGGTTTCCCTTTCCTTCTCACCTTCCATTTTTACTACATTAGATTCTGATATGTAATGGCTTAATAAAATAAAAGATATGACAACAACGTTAGTAATAATAAATGATATAAATATCTTATAACCTCTTTTCATAACTAATCATCCTTTAATACTATTTTTCTTACATAAAGTATATTACAATAATCAATATAGAACTTATAAATTTTTATATTGATTATTGGTCATTGACTAAACTTAATTATATCAGAAAAAAAGGGGTATGTTTATGAAAATAAAGGTTAATAACCTGGTATCTTCTTTAGGTATTCTACTAGACTTAACTCAAAAGGCTTCTCAATTAAATATTCTCGAAGATTTTTCTATGGTAAATTATGATTTCAGGAAATTTTCCCATCACTCTATAAAGTCCACCTATATTGCCATGGAAATATGTAATGAATTAATTTTTGATTACGAATGTAAAAAAAAGGTCTATATTGCATGTATGCTTCATGATATAGGCATTAACTCTTCAAATAACTATTATTTAGATAGTAAAAAGTTTATACATGATCACTGTGAAAAAGGTTCAAAAATTCTAGAAAGATTTCCAAAATTCAATAACCTTTCTAATATAATATATTATCATCATGAAAACTATGATGGCTCTGGTGCCTTTAAGGAATCTAGATAATATATCCTTCCATGATTTTATATTTAAAAAATATACTCCTAACTTTAACTTAGATTTATCTTTAAAGGAATTTTTAGATATATCTTATATTTTTGCAGACATCGTTGATATGAGTAGTTCCTTTACTGGAGAACATTCTAAAAATATAGGAGATTTATCCTATATGATATCAAGTCATATAAACTATAGTGAAGAGAAATGTATTAAGATGAAAATTGCTGGTCTTCTTCATGATATTGGGAAGCTGGCCATTCCTAAATCTATACTTAATAAAAATGCTTCACTTACTAGGGAAGAATTTCATGTAATGAAATCCCATGTATATTATACAAATTTAGTTCTTGAAAGAATTGAAGATATCCCTGATATATGTGAATGGGCATCAAATCATCATGAAAAACTAAATGGAAATGGTTATCCCAGAATGCTTAATGAAAACAATCTCAGTGAGGAATGTAGGATATTGGCTGTGTGTGACATATACCAAGCTCTTCGTGAGGACAGGCCTTATAGAAAAGGTTTAGACAATGATAAAATCTTTAAAATCTTAGATGACTCCTGTAATCATGGATTCCTATGCAATGATGCTGTATCTCATTTAAAAAATGCTCTATAACTTAAAATTTACAAAAATCATAGTTTTTTCACTATAAATTAAGGTCTTATTGCTATAATAAATAACTTAGTAATAAGACCTATTTATATATGGAGAGATACACTACATAATTTGTATAATTACACTATATGAAATCTTATTTTATTCTATATAAAACTAGATCCTTAATCTTCCCTATACTATACTTTTTATAAGTTTTGAGATAAAATAGTAGGGTAAATTTTAATGATATATTATAATTAATCTATCATAGGTAAAACTTTAAATATAAAAAATTTTATTTTTTCATTTTAGATTTTATAGGTTTTTATCCTAAAAGTTAGTTTATACATAGAATTTTTTATTAATAATATTTTACATATTAGGAGGTGAATTAGGGTAATCCCTAAGAACATATGGATATAATAGTAAATAGCGTGGAAGAAACTTTTGAAATTGGTAAAAAATTAGGTGAGCTTTGTAATCCTTCAGATATATTCTGCCTAATAGGCGATTTAGGTACTGGTAAAACCCATCTTACAAAAGGTATAGCTAAGGGTCTTTCTATTACAGACTATATAACTAGCCCTACCTTTAATATAGTTAACGAATATGATAGTGGAAGACTTAAATTTTATCACTTTGATGTTTATAGAGTTAGTGACCCTGATGAAATCTATGCCATAGGTTTTGATGAATATATATTTAGTGATGGTGTTTCAATTATTGAATGGGCTAACTATATAGAAGAACTTATACCAGATGAATACTTGCTTATAAAAATAGAAAAGTTACCTCAGGTTTCTGAAACTGCAAGAAAAATAACTCTTACCCCTTTTGGAAAAAAATATGACTATATAAAGGAGATCTAACTTATGAAAATATTAAGCGTAGATTCTTCATCAGAAGCTGCTAGTGTAGCTATTTTAGATGGAGAAAAACTACTTGGTGAGATGAATTTTAACTATAAAAAGCAACATTCCATTTTACTTATGGATATAATAGATAGCATAATTACCAATACTAATCTTACTATAGATGATATAGATGCCTTTGTAGTATCTAAAGGCCCTGGATCATTTACTGGACTTAGAATAGGTATGGCAAGTGTGAAGGCTATGGCCCTTGCTAAGGAAAAGCCCTTCATTGGAATTTCATCTCTAGATGGACTTTCTAATAACCTATTTGGAGTAGATGGAATTATCTGTCCTATAATGGATGCCTTAAGAGGTAATGTTTATACCTCATTATATAAGTTTAATAATGGTGTTATTGAATCTATTGAAGATCATATGATAATTTCCATAGAAGAACTATGTAATAAACTTAAGGAATTTCCTGGTCCTTACTTTTTTGTGGGAGATGGAACAGATAAACATAAGGATAATATATCTTCCATACTTGAAAATACATACTTTGCCCCTGGACATTTAAACTTTACTAGAGCTTCATCTCTTGGTGCCATAGGATATAACCTGCTAAAGGAAGGAAAAAGTAATGACTTATTAGGATTTGCTCCTGTTTATCTTAGACAATCTCAAGCTGAAAGAGAATATGAAAAGAAAATGGGTGTTAGTGTATATGAATAATATAGAGATATTACCTCTTGATAATGATCACCTAGATGATGTAACTAAAATAAGTGCTCTAAGTTTTAAAACTCCTTGGAGTCGTGACTCTATAGAAAAGGAACTTTCCAATGTATTCTCTAAATATGTAGTAGCTAAAGTAGATGATAAAATTATAGGATTTGGTGGTATGTGGCTTATAATAGATGAAGGACATATTACAAATATAGCAGTTCATCCTGAATTTAGAGAATATGGAGTTGGAAGTAAAATACTAGAAGAATTAATCAGAATATGCAAAGATCATATGGCTCATTCTATGACTCTAGAGGTTAGAGCTTCTAATTTACCTGCTCAAAGTCTTTATGAAAAATATGGATTTTTAGAAGAGGGGTTAAGAAAAAAGTATTATCAAGATACTGGAGAAGATGCTATCCTTATGTGGAAGCGTGATGTTTTAAAAACCACTGTGTAAATTTTATCACAGTGGTTTTATCTTACTCTACTAACTTTTATTATACTATCTATCTAATTTTCATTACTCTGCTAATTAAATCTTAATATAGTTTGAACTTATAATTAGAAGTTTTAAAATATAGATAAACCTCATAATATTTAAAACTAAATCATTATCTACAATTATTTAAAGTGTACTCAAAAATTGAGTTTTGATAGGACTTCTCTATAGATAAAAACTTACATTCTAAGATTCAATTATATAAACCTAACTGGGCAAGGAATTAATATAGTCTATTCTATGTTTAAAAGACCTTCTATAAGTTTAACACCTTCTTCTATATCTATAAGACTTACCATCTCTTCACTACTATTAACATATCTACAAGGGAAAGCCATAGAAGCAGTTTTACATCCCTTTCCTTCTCTTTGAATAATTCCTCCATCTGTAATACTATAAGATGTAATCTTCTTTATTTTTATATTGTTTTTCTCTTTTACCTCTTCTAATATGTCCTTTATCTCATCATTGATTATTAAGTTTTTATCCATAATCTTCATTCCAAGGCCCTCTGAAAGTTTTAAATCTCCCTTAGATCCTATATAGTCTCCTGACTCTTCTCCGTCTATAACTAGGGCATAATCTGGCATGACACCATGAGTTAACGCTCTTGCTCCTCTTCCTCCTAAATTATGTTGGGTTGTAAATACAAAGGTTATATTATAAGGTGATGATTCTAAGGCTTTTATATCCTTTATATTTTCTAATACTTTGAGTAATATATAACAACCTATCCTGTTATTTAAACTAGGTCCCATTATAATATTGTTCATTTGTATTATTTCACCTTTAAGGAAGGCTACATCCCCTTCTTCTACATACCTTAGAGCCTCCTCTCTTGAGGATACTCCTATGTCAATAAACATATCTCCTATTTCATCGCTGCTTTTTTCCATGGCTATTCTTCCTTTTGTGCCATTTTCAAATTCAGCTATTCCTCCCTGGAATTCTCTTAAATTAAAGTCACCTATAGCACCACACCTTATAAAGCCATTATCCTCTATATAAGTTGCTATTATTCCTATAGTATCCATATGGGAGCATAGGGCAAAAGTTTTCTTATTACTACTTTTAGTAAGAGTAGTAATTATATTTCCCATAGCATCTATTTTAAATTCTATACCTAGACTTATTAATTTATCCTTAATAACATCTCTAATTTTATTCTCACGGCCACTAACTCCATAGGTTTTTATAAGCTTTTCTAATAATAAATCCATAATTCTACCTCTTTTCTTAATATTAATTATTAGAGTTATTTTTAAGCTATCTATAATATTACATGTACTGCATAGTAATTTAAACTAAACCACCATACATCATTATTTAATACATTTTCAAATGTTAATTTTTCAGATCATATATCTATAGATATAGCTTTAAACATATATCATAGAGTTTTTAAGTATTCAATAACAAGATTCTTAGTGTTTTTTATATCCTCCTTAGAAGCTACTGATATGGATGAGTGAATATATCTACAAGGAACTGATATTGTAGCCACCTTTGCCCCTTCACCAGCCATTATTATTGCTCCTGCATCATTCCCCCCTGCTATAGCACGTCTTCTTTGATAAGGTATATTTTTTTCTCTTCCTACTCTCATTATCTCTTTTGCTACATCATCATTGAAAATACTTGTTTTATCCATTATGGATATAGCTGGTCCTTTTCCTACCTCTGTAGCTCTTAAGTGAGGTGGTATATTAGCCATGTCTGCACATATAGTCCCTTCTAGAGCTATTCCTATGTCTGGCATTACATTATAAGCTGATACATATGCTCCCCTATCGCCAATCTCCTCTTGCACTGTGAACACTCCATATAAGTCACAATTATAATTCTCCTTAAGAGCTTCTATAAGTACATAACATCCAACTCTATCATCAAAAGCTTTTCCTTTTATAAGGCCTTGTCCAAACTCCTCCATTTTCGTATTAAATACAACATACTCTCCAAGTTCAATTGTTTCCATAGCCTCTTTTTTAGAAGTAGCTCCTATATCTATACATAAATTCTTATACTCCATATTTTTCTTTCGTTCTTCTTCACGCTGAAGATGTATAGGCTTTACCCCTATGACTCCATTTATTTCCTTATCTCCTATTAGAACAACCTTTGAGGGTATAACCTTATTATTCACTCCTCCAAGGGCCTTAAACTTTAAAGTTCCATCCTCATTAAATCCAGTAATTATAAATCCAACCTCGTCCATATGAGCATCTACTAAAACCTTAGGTCCCTTACCTTTTTTATGGACTATTACATTTCCCATCCTATCTACTCTTATACTATCAACATAAGGCTCTACTTCCTTAAGTATTATATTTCTAACTTCTCCCTCAAAACCTGAAGGACCCTTAGCATCACAAAGAGTTTTTAAAAGCATATTAACTCCTCCAATTCTTCTCCTTTAAGGTTTTCTATAAACTTTGCTATAAGCTTTCCTGTATTTTTTATATCTTCTAGATTTACAACCTCTACAGAACTATGCATATATTTTATAGGAATAGATATAAGCACTGTTGAAACTCCCTCTCTTGTAATCTGCATAGGCCAAGCATCTGTACCAGTATTATCAGGTTCTACTTCTAATTGATATGGGATATTGTATTCCTTAGCTGTATTCATAATCCGCTTTCTGACCTTTGGATGTATATTAGGTCCAATACATATTACAGGACCATTCCCTATAAAATTTTCTCCTTCTTCATATCCTAACTTCCCACTATTGAAAGTTGTATCTATAACTATACCAATATGAGGCATTACATTATAAGATGCTGATCTAGCACCTATGGCTCCAACCTCTTCTTGTACTGAACACACAGAATATATATCTAAATCATGTTCTGCACCTTTAAGCTCATTAAGAGCAATAGCCATAGAAAGAACCCCCGCTCTATTATCAACACATTTACAAGCCATATTATTATTTAAAAGCTCTATAGTCTCTCTATTAATTGTAATAAAGTCCCCTATAGATACTATCTCCTCTAATTTTTCCCTTGAATATCCTGTGTCCACAAAAAGCTCCTCTAAAGATATTGCTTTTTCCCTATCTTCCTTTGTCATAAGATGAGGTGGTTTTATTCCTATAACTCCTTTAATTTGTTTTTTCCCATGTATAACCACCTCCTGAGATACTAAAGTTTTAACATCAATACCTCTGGATTTTATTCTTAAAAATCCCCTATCTAAAATTTCTGTAACCATTAAAAATATTTCATCACAGTGGGCCATAATCATTATTTTCCCCTTAGAGTTCCCCTTTTTCTTTACATACAGATTATTTATATTATCTTTTGAAATCTCTCCATAAGGACTAAATATCCCCTCTATTATAGGATGGATAAGATACTCTTTTCCGCTTGGTCCATGACACTCACATAAGGTCTTTAAAATCTTCTTTTCATCCATATTAGTAATAAGCCAAAAGGCTTAAATTCACCTACCTTCCTAAAATTATTATCATATACTAATCAACTTCTTATTAATAATAATTAAACTGTCTATAATCCTATTCTTTTTTAAAATTGTACCATATTATCTTATACTTTGGAATTATATGTATATATACTACTTATATAATCATTAAGTTTTCTTGAATTATATATTATTTTAATTTAACTCCTTATACTATTTAAGTTATCCTATTGATATTATTAGTGTCAGAAAATAAATTTCTATAACTTAAAAACTTAAATTATAAGCTACTTATATCTATATAATTCCTAAGTGAGTTTTCAATTTATACCTCCCTTAAAAGCCTGATTCATCAATGAATAAATCACAGGTATAAGCTAACTTTTAATATAGTAACCCTATAAAGCTTTTACTTAGGAAATAGGTGAATTTATGAAACAAAATATAAATTTACCTTATTAATAAATATATCCATGGTAAAAATTCTAAAATAAAATTAAAACTGCTACTTTAAATTAAACTCAAAAACGAGAATTTAATTTAAAGTAGCAGCTTAATATGCTTATATATCTTTAATATTTAAAATTATTATTTTCTTGTTACTAAACCTCTTTTAAAACTTGTATCTCCTTGAAACACTACAGCTATCTTTTTATATATAGCCGCCGTTACAAAAGATACTGCAAAACCTTTGAATAAGTTAAATGGAATTATTCCCCATAAGATTAATGTAGCTAAATCCTTTATATTTGGATTTATTTTTGTACCCATTTCTACCATGGATTCTATTGGCATACCAAATGCCTTAGCATAGGCTGGTACTAAAACTATATAATTTATGATACCGGCTAAAACTGACATTACTATTGTTCCAACTACAAGTCCTATTACTGCACCTTTTCTTGTTTTTTTCATGTTGTATATATACCCTGATATAAATACAAGGACACTTCCTATAAAAAAGTTTGCAACTTCTCCTACCATGGCTGTGGAGCTGCCTTTAATAGTAGCATATAAAATATTTTTTAGAAATTCTATTACAACCCCTGCAACTGGACCTAAGGCGAAAGCACCAATCAATGCTGGTAAATCTCCTAGATCAATCTTTAAAAAACTTGGAAAAATAGGTAGTGGAAAATCAAATAACATTAATAAAAATGCCATTGATCCTAGTAAAGAAATTTTGATTAGAGTATTTAGGTTTTTAATCCCTTTGTCACTCTCTCTTTTCATAAAAATACCCTCCTTATTTTTTCCTCAGGGTATGGATTTTAGAATACAAAAGCCCTGGCATATAAATATACCAGGGCAGAAAAATCTAAAATCTTTCCTTCTTTCATCCAGACTTTACTGTCGGCCTCGGAGTTTCACCGAATCATGCCAAAATGGCTCGCGGGCTTTACCGCCGGTAGGGAATTTCACCCTGCCCTGAAGGATTACTATTTGTTTTATATTTCACTATTATTATATACTGATGTTATAAAAATAACAATACCTTTAAATAAATTTTTAGAATATTTTTATCTGATGGCTAGCAACTGTAACACCCCATCTCTTAAAAGGTAAGGGATAACAGTTGCTACGCCCCTAGATTAACTCATCTAACCTTCAGATGGTGAAAAGAAGACCACCTGAAGGAAGATTCGTTCTATGAAAAGGCTTTACAACTTTAACCTCCTCATATCTAAGTAGATTTATAAAAATCGTAAAGCCTCTTGATTTCTTCACTCTCACTTAATTTGTGTCAAAGATTCATTATAAATTAAATATTATTTTACCCTTCCTTTTTCATAGATAAGGCTATTCTTTTTCTCTTTTCATCTACCTCTAGAATCCTAACTTCAACTACATCAGATACCTTAACGACATCTAAAGGATGCTTTACAAACCTATCTGCCATCTGACTTTTGTGAACTAATCCATCTTGATGTACTCCAATATCTACAAAAGCTCCAAAGTCTGATACATTTCTAACAGTTCCCATTAAAACCATTCCAGGCTTTAACTGAGTTATATCTACAACTCCTGTTTTTAATATAGGTTTTGGAAGATCCTCTCTTGGATCTCTTCCTGGTTTATTAAGTTCCTTTATTATATCTCTTAATGTAAAATCTCCTACATTAAGTTCCTTAGCTAAAGATTCAATTCCTATTTCTTTTACCTTTTCCTCTATATCCTTTATTTTTCTATTTTTTAGATCTTCCTCACTATAAGAAAGCTTTCCCATAAGACTTTTAGCTACCTTGTAAGACTCCGGGTGAACAGAAGTATTATCTAAGGACTCATCACTTTCCATAACTCTTAAGAAACCAGCACACTGCTCATAAGCTTTATTTCCTAGTCTCTTTACCTTTAGAAGTTCCTTTCTATTTTTAAACTTCCCATTTTCCTCTCTATATTCAACTATATTTTTAGCTATTGTAGCATTTATTCCTGCAATGTAACTTAAGAGAGATGGCGTTGCTACATTAAGATCTACCCCAACATTATTAACACAGTCTTCTACTATTCCTTTTAAGGATTCATCTAACCTTTTTGGAGTTACATCATGCTGATATTGACCAACACCTATAGACTTAGGATCTATTTTTACAAGCTCAGCTAAGGGATCTTGAAGCCTTCTACCTATAGATATCGCTCCTCTTACAGTAACATCTAAGTCTGGATACTCCTTCGCTGCAAGTTCAGATGCAGAATAAACTGAAGCCCCAGCCTCTGAAACTATAACATAGTATATTTCTCTTTGGTTATCTTCCTTAAGCTCTTTTATAAGTTTTGATATAACCTCTTCTGACTCCCTACTTGCTGTTCCATTTCCAAGAGATATAACCTCTACATTATACTTTTTAATAAACTCCTTTAATACTCTTATAGTTCCATCTATGTCATTTCTAGGAGCTGTTGGAAATACGGTAGTCTTATCTAAAAACTTACCTGTGTCATCTAAAATAGCTACCTTACATCCTGTTCTAAATCCAGGATCAAATCCCATAACTACCTTGCCCTTTATAGGAGATTGCATAAGCAGTGCTTTTAAGTTAGCCTTGAATATATCTATTGCTCCCTCTTCTCCTTTGTTTGTAAGTTCACTTCTTATTTCTCTCTCTATAGATGGATAGATTAATCTCTTTAAAGAATCCTTAATACTCTCTTCTATAAATCTATCACTTTCCTTATTACCTTTTAAGTTTCTATTATTTAAATAAGTTACTATTTTATCTTCATTACATGTTATTTTAGCAGATAATATTTTCTCTTTTTCTCCTCTATTTATAGCAAGAATTCTATGGGATGGAATAAGTCTTACTGACTCTTTATATTCATAGTACATCTCATAAGGGGTTCTTTCCTCTGAACCTCCCTTAGTTTCAATAAGTCCATCCTTCCATAAGAATTCTCTTATCCATTTTCTAAAATCAGCATTATCTGAAATTATTTCACTTATTATATCCATAGCTCCCTTAAGAGCATCTTCCTCTGAGTTAACTTCCTTATCTTCACTTATATATTTTGAAGCTTCCTCTCTTATGTCCCCTTTGAACTCTCCTGAAAGTATAAGTTCCGCTAATGGTTTTAAACCTTTCTCCTCCGCTATTATGGCTCTAGTTCTTTTCTTTGGTTTAAATGGTCTATATATGTCTTCAACCTCTGATTGAGTCTCACTATTTTCTATCTTTATTCTTAAATCTTCTGTAAGCTTTCCCTGCTCTTCAATAAGTCTTATAACATCTGATTTTCTCTCTTCTAAGTTTCTAAGATATATAAGTCTTTCATAAAATTTTCTTAAAACCTCATCGTTTAAATCTCCAGTTTGTTCCTTTCTATATCTAGCTATAAAAGGTACTGTATTTCCATCATCTAAGAGCTTTATCACATTCTCTCCCTGGCTTTTCTTGATTCCAAGCTCTTTACATAAAGTATCTAAAATTTTATCCATAATATCCTCCTTATAGTTAGTAAATAGTTC
>NZ_JBFNEO010000026.1:0-19631 GCF_040797585.1 Clostridium sp. | reverse complement strand
AATGCTTACAGCTTTTCCAATATAGAAATTCAATATTACATAAAGATGTAAAACTCCAAGAGTATAAACTACCATAAGACCTAAAGTACAAAATATAAAGATCTTAATTAAACCAATATCACTATTTTTATACTTGTCCCTAAGACTTCCAACTATATAAGCACATAATACAAAACCTATTAAATACCCAAAAGTTGGCTTAAATATATAATAGAGGCCTCCCCCTTCAGTAAATATAGGAAGTCCTATAAGTCCTAAAGATACATATAAAATTTGTGACCAAAGTCCTACCTTTTTCCCAAAAATTAATCCACTCATTAGACAAAAAAATAATTGAAGAGTGAACGGTACATAGGGCATTGGTATTCTTATAAATGCTCCTATAGCTGTTAAAGCTGCAAATATGCTTACTTGGATCATTTCTTTAACTGTAAATTTCATTATTCCCTCCTACTAATATTATTGTAAACTTTTAACCTTTATCTTATTAACAATAATATTAGTAGAAACTTTTTATATTGTCAACTATATTTTAATCTTGAGTTTACAATTGTGATAAGTTCCTCTATTAATATATAAATAATTATAGGGTTTCCATATTCCCTCTTAGCTTATATATAAACTTAATCCCCTTGAGAATTTTTAATTTTAAGTAGTGCATAAAATAAGTACTCATATGAAATTTACTGATTTTATAGTATAAAACCTATTCACTTAATATATATAAGAATACCTATTAGCTCTTAAACTTAAGAAAAAATCACCCTAATAACCTATATTATAAAAGTCCTACTGTGAAGAATAATTCACAGTAGGACTTAATCATATAAACATATTCCTATTTTATATAGCTGGTGAAGTTGATTTTTTACTCTTATAGTATGCACATATAGCTTTCTCTAAAACTACTGAAGTTCCTATTATAAAAATCCATATAAGAGGATAAGAGTATCTTGAAAAAGTAACATATGGTATATGAATTATAGTGAAATATGCAAATAACTGAAATAATATTAGAGCCGTGCTTCTATATTTTTTTTCCTTATAACCTAGATAAATTTTTGCCATACCAATAGATCCTATAACTAATAATAATGCATGGTAAATTTCTACATACTTAAAGTGTATATTATATATTTCTATCCAATAAAAAGCAGCCTTCCAAAGTCCAATACTCTTATCTATAAAATACCACTTTGCATATGCAAAAGGCCTTTTCAGCATATAATTTTTAAATCTATATTGAAAATTCTCTTTATAATACTTTTCTTGCTCCACTCTATCATCTACACTTTTCCAAGGATAATAATCTATATTTTCATTATAATCTATATAAGATCCTTGGATTAATGGATTTCCTGAAGATAAGGTAAATGGAATAAATTTATGAAATACTTTATAATTTCTTATAATCCACGGACTCATAACTAGAGCAAAAACAGTTGTTACAATTATGGTAAGTTTCGCCATATCCTTAAAGGTATATTTGTTATAAATCCAAAGTATAAGTACTATTATAGGATAAGCTCCTATGGTAGGCCTAAACAACCCAGTGATTCCAAGAACTATTCCTCCACTTATATAATAACTTAATTTATTGCACTCAACTGCATATATAGTTATATATACTAATAATAAAATTAGAAAATGAAATATAACCTCTGTTAATAGTATATTAGGCGCCCACATATTAGGTATATATAGGGCACTTAATATTAAGCTTATTAATCCAACTTTAGAATTAAATAATCTTCTTCCTATAAGAAAAATTAAGTATAGACTTAGGCTTTGAAGAACCACTTGGAATACCCTAAAGGCAGTTATTCCTCCCCACTTTCCAAATATGCTCATAAATCCAGCCATAACAAAAGGAAGTCCTGGCATTATAAATACTGTAGGTTCATTTACATCATGATATGTGAATATTCCTTTATCCAAAAGCGTCCATGCACTTCTAACATACTTAACATCATCATTATTAAAGGTTTCAAAACTTCCAAGTAAGTGCTCGTTACCATGAACTAAAACTGTATAAAGACAAATTAAAAAGAATATGGATATGACAATAAATATTGTATTCCTTATCCATGATCTTTCATTCTTTAGAGAAAACATACGTACCTCCTGTATTTTTATATGTGAATAGTATAGGGGTTTTATCTTAAAAGTTAACTTATCCCCGTAGTTTATTCATTGATAAATCAGGCTTTTAAGGGATATATAAATTGAGAACTGATATAGGAACCCTATAAAAATAATCTATTTAATAGCAACAAAAAATGCTCCTATAACTATAAATATCACTCCAATCCACCTTGTCACTGGTATTGACTCCTTAAAAATAAACATAGCCACAAAGATAGCAAGTACATAACAAAGACTTTGAAGAGGATATACCAAAGATAAATCCCCTTTAGATAAAATATAAAACCAAATTATAGTAGCAATTCCGTATAATACAATTCCTGAAAATATATATGGATTAAAAATTAAATTTATAATTCCTTTAAATGACAATTCCATGGTATTACCTTCAAGTCCTATTTTCCAAAGGGTCTGCCCTGTAACAAGAAGTAGAATATTTATAAAAAGTAAAGTGTATAGCAACTATTCCCTCTCCCTTAAGCTTTTAAGTATTCCAATCTCCTGAGTAAGCCTAGTTACCTTTTCTTGGAGAGATGATATTACAACTATTAAATTAAATATTAGTATAAAACAGAATAATATTCCTGTTAGAAACAATAAAGATGGTGGATATTTTATATTAAATATCTCTGCTGTTTTATCTACTATATTGCTATTTAAAGATAATATAGACATTATTAACCCAACAGCTATCCACATAAAACTAAATTTTATATCCAAAGCCCTCTTCTTTATGAAAATTATAGTAAGTATTACAAAGACTATGGATAATATAAAACAATAAATATACATACCACTTCACCTCCTTATTAATTAGTAGATGTATTTGGAAGGATAAGTAAAGCTAATGTAACTTTTATCATGTAATATATAGATTTTATAGGAGTAATAGAGGATACTCCTTCCGTTCTATAGTTCATAAGAACTGGAATTTCCTTTACTTTAAGACCATTTTTTATTATGTATGCTATGGTTTCCACTTCCGGATAATCCTTTGGATAGTAATGAACAAAACTCTCTATTACCTTTCTATTTATAGCTCTATATCCTGAGGTGGTATCATATACCTTTTCATTACAAAGCTTAGATACAAGACTACTAAAAAAACTTATACCAATACTCCTAAAAAAACTAGGCTTATATGAACTCTCCTCTATAAATCTAGATCCTATAACCATGTCACAGTTTTCACTTGTAATCTCCTCTATTACTCTATTTAAATCCTTTGCTCTATGTTGCCCATCTCCATCGAACTGAATTGCTATATCATAATCATTATAATAGGCATATAAGTATCCAGTTTGAACTGCTCCTCCTATACCAAGATTTATAGGCAAATTTATGATCTTAGCTCCAGCTCTTTCAGCCTCTTTCGCTGTATTATCTAATGACCCATCATTAATTACTAATACATGGAGTCCTTCTATAGCTTCTTTAAATATGGATGTAACCACATTATATATTGATTTTCCTTCATTATAGGCAGGTACAATAACTAAAATCTTCAATGTCATCACCTTCACTTTTGTAATTTTGCTGAATAACTATAAATTTATCTTTTTATAAGGTTTCAAGATCAAAAGTTAATTTATTCATACCTTTAAGTTATGATTTAGTCTGTGAAAAATCATAGGTATAAATTAAGAACTCACTTAGGAACCCTATATATATCACTAAATAAAAATTAATAAATGTTTATGTCCTTCTTATGGCTCTAATAAATATGTCTTAAGCATTTATTAATAATTTTTCCAAATTCATCATTTCTATTCTTCAATAAAATCACTTTCTAATATAAAACCTTATATCATAGTCCTCTAAATCTAATTCTTGCCTATGAATGATAAAATATTCCTTAATTAAGTAAGAACTTATTTATCTGATGGCTACCAACTGTAACCCCCCAGGGGATAACAGTTGCTACGCCCCTAGATTAACTCATCTAACCTTCAGGTGGTGGAAAGAACACCACCTGAAGGAAAATTTGTTCTATGAAATAATATTAAAGAATCAAAATATAAAAAGAGACCTATCATAAAGATAAGTCTCCTCTATATAATCACCATTTAATAATTCAATCTAAAATATAATCTCTTAAGTATAAAAATTAATTTATACCTAAACTTTATTAGCTATCTATAAATGTTTTAGAGCAATAAATAAACTAATACCTTACTTAAAAACTCTATAAATTTTATTATAATTTATAAATTTCTCTAAGATTAAGTTCTAAATATAACCTCTTCTTTAGAGAACATATATTTTGCTATAAATAAGCATACTGCTGTATATAAAATATGCCATGCTATAACTACTCCTATATGTTTCATATCATATATTCCAACTATAGCCTCCTTCATTAAGGCTACTGCATTTACCACCGGTATATTAAAGTAAATAAACTTTATGCTCTTTGCATCCATCATCATTGGAAAATATGAAAGTATCATAACTGGCATTAAAAGCCCTCCTAAGTAGGAGTTGGACTCTTTCATAGAACGAGCATATATACTTATTGCCATCTGAAGTGAACATATTGATACAAGAACAAATAAGCTTATAACTCCTATTATTAAAAGAGTTTTTGGTGTTAGGGCTATACCCTCCTTAAGTCCATAAATCTTCTGGAAAGACATAACCATAGCTGTCATACTAGTTATAAGAGTAACTGCCGCTATTACACATAAAGCTAAAACCTTTCCCCAAAGTATAGACATTCTATTAACTGCCGTAGATAATAGAGGCTCAAGGGTTCCCCTTTCCTTTTCTCCAGCTCCAAGGTCTGCTGATATTGCCATGGTTGCACTTATCATAAGTATTACTATGAAGGAAGGTATCATTCCAATTAGCATACTTCCCATAACATTATCCTTTTCACTACTTTCTGGCTTGTCTAATGATGAGGTTGAAATTACAAATGGGTTCATAATTTCTTTTGAAAGTCCTCTTTTGTCCATTCTCTCTGTTACTATAGCCTTATAATATTCGTCAAACATAGATTTAATTGAAGATGCCGCCATAGCTGACTTATTAGAATCATTATCTACAATAATTTTTATATCAGCTGGCTTTTCACTATCTAGCTTCTCCTGGAAATCATCTGGTATTTCAACTATAGCTGAAATATCTCCCTTTTTAAGTTTTTCATTTAAATCATCACCCTCAAAAACAGTAATCTTTGGCTGACTTTTAAGAAGAGATGCGGCAGAATTACTTTTACTTACAAGTCCTATATTAATACCCTTCTCAACATCTTTTATAGAATCCTGAGTAAAGTAATTTATGACACCAAATAAAACTGGATATAATAGCATAGGAACAAGTATAGTCATTATAATTGTCTTCTTATCTCTAAAGATGTCCATTAATTCTTTCTTAAAAATGCTTAATACTTCCTTCATTTTACTCACCACCTATTAGATTAACAAAAACTTCTTCAAGGTCTTCATTATTATATTTTTCCTTAAGATCTTTAACTGTACCCTCTTCAATAATCTTACCCTTATTTATAATAATAACTCTATCACAAAGCTTTTCCACTTCCTTCATAGAGTGACTAGATAAAAGTACTGTTTTTCCTTCCTCTTTGCACTTTATTATAAAATCATGGATTACTCTTGTAGCGCTTACATCAAGGCCTGTAGTTGGTTCATCGAAAAGCATAACCGAAGGACTATGAACTATACTTCTTGCAATAGATACCTTTTGCTTCATACCTCTTGAGAAGCTTCCTACTCTTTTTTTATCTATATAATCCTCCATTTTAAGACTTTTAGCTAAGGCATCTATATTCTTATTTATAGACTCCTTGTCCATTCCATATAATTCTCCAAAATAAGCTATATTCTCTCTAGCAGATAGTCTCTCATAAAGCCCTACATCTCCTCCAAAGAGTATACCTATTTCCTTTCTTACTCCTTTTCCATCCTCTATGATATCATGGCCATTTACCTTAGCTGTTCCTTCTGTTGGATTCAGCATAGTAGAAACCATTCTCATAGTAGTTGTTTTCCCTGCTCCATTTTCTCCAAGAAGTCCAACAACCTCACCATCATTAACAGTAAAACTAACCTTATCTACGGCTCTTGTTTTTTTGAAATCCTTAGATAAACCAATAACTTGAAGCATTTCCTCTCCTCCTTTTATATTAATTATTTAATATATTTTATTTAAAAATTATTTCATTAGTAAAGCTTAACTTTTACTAATTCATATAAAATTTCTTCATTTAATAGTTATATTATTAGTTTAATTCTATATATATTTTATTTTATAAATTTAAAGTAATAATTTTTTATATTTTATCAAATATTAACTAAATTATTTTTATTACTATAATACTCCATATAAAATCTCAATTAATTTATGTACTTTCACCCTTTTCTTTATATAATTATATATTTATTCAATAAAAACTGTTTAATTATGACATTTCGAGGTCATTTCTTGCAATTTATATTTAATTCACATATGTTTTCATATAAAATTAACATGGATACAGAATAGTAATATAAAATTGTTCCTTAAAAAATAGAGAAAGGTACTTGAAATAAAGTACATATAAATCACTCTTCCTAATCCTCTGCTTAAAAGTCAGAGGATTTTTTTTAGTTCTTTATTCTAAGAAAAGGTAATATTTTTCTTCTCTATTTAAATAATCACTATCAATGAATCTATGAAAACTAATCATTTTACTCTAGTGTTTAAAAACTACATATAAATACTTATATAATTATATCTCTACAACCTATGTATTAATTAATAAGCATAATTAATAGTCAAAATAAGTAATGCACTCATAATTAAAAATAATATTATTGTTACTATTAACGGCCAATTAAATATCTTTTCATCGCTTCTACTTGTGGTATAACTAGAATAATCAAAGTTATTTATTTTTATAAGTTTTTTTATTATCTTATATATCATAAATACACAGATTAAGACCACTCCTGCATATATTAAAAATCCACTAAAAGATATAGTTAATGAAGCTTCAGCTCCTTCCTTAATTGGCTCCAAGGTATCTTGTCCTTTATCAAAATACTCCATAAACAATGCCATTCCATTGTTTATCCCGTGAATAATCATAGAAGAGAAAATAGAACCTGTTACATAAACTACGTAAGTAAGTACTATCCCAACAAAAAAAGTATCAATAAACTGAAAGCTATTCATATGAAGCATACCAAATATCAACCCATTCATAACAGCCACTATATGTATAGACTTTTTTCTATATCCATCTAAAACTATACCTCTCATTAAAATTTCTTCACATATAATAGGTGTTAGTACCACAATAAATAAATTTTCTAAAAGGCTTGGATTTGATACAATTGTCTCTCCTATAATCTTAGACAACTTGTCTTCAAAGAAAACTGTATAAATATATATAACCATTACTCTAAAAGGCAATAAAAAAACATATAACATTATTAAATAAGGTATATTCTTAAGTTTTAGAGGCTTTATATTTAGAGTATCTATTATATTTTTCTTATTTACTAATAGATATATTCCTGCTGGTAGCAAAAAGCATATGTATTGATAAAATCCATCCCCTAATTCAAAAGGCAATATTTGATATATAAAACTAATAACTATACTTAAAAAGATAAGCAGATTTACTTTATAAATATTATTTTCCTTTTCTATCATAACTTATCTCTCCCCATTATTAGTATTAATTCTCCCCTAAAACCTTACTAATTCTTAGATCCATATACTCTATACTATAGGTCTATATTTTTATATTCGAAATAAGTAATAATTTCTAAATATTAATATCTTCTATAGAAGGAATCTTCCATCTTATAAATCTAGATAACATCAACCCACCTTTTAGATTTTACCATAATATGTTATATTGCACCATGATTTTACTAATATTTAATATAAAAATAAGAATCACAGATATATATACTCTGTGATTCTACAAAATAAAACCATTATACCCATTGCTTCATTATGGTTTCTTCTTTATTTAACTTAAAATTGACAAATCTAGATAATACAAATAGATAATCTGATAATCTATTAATGTACAAATAACTTTGAGGATAGGATTCAAAGTTCCCTTCCTTTAGATATTTAACAAAAACTCTTTCTGCTCTTCTTGTAGTTCCACGGCATACCTGAGCATATGTCCCTTCTAAAGAACCACTATATAATATAAAATGCTTTTGTGGTGGTGTTTTCTCAAGCATTAAATCTATTTCAGCTTCAAGCTCTTTAACATGATTTTCCTTTATCTTATATTGACTAAAATTATAAGATATCTCCACTCCCATATTATATAAAGCATTTTCTATATGAACTATAAAATCCATTATGTTTTTCTTTTCTGTATAGTTTAAGTTAGTATTATTTTGAAGTAATGCATTTAAATATCCTAGTTGAGCATTAACTTCATCTATACTACCTTGAAGTTCTAAGAAGGTACTGTCCTTTGCTATTCTTTCACCAAGTAAGTTGCCTGTTGTACCTTTATCACCAGTTTTAGTATAAACTTTCATTATAAATCCCTCTTTTCTAACTTTAAGAATATAGTACGTATTTATCTTTGGAATAGTACATTCTTTAATTAGCTTTATCCCATGATTTACATATCCTAATCCTATAATTTTATATTAACACTCTTTCTTAAATAATAGCATTTAGTATTTACTTTGTAAATATGAGTGTCTTAGTATTCTAGATAACTTTTAAGCTTCACCAAATCTTTTATTATAAATCTTTTATCTTGAGTATTATCTATTATTTTCTCTTCCTTAAGTTCCTTTATAATTCTTGTTATGGTTATTCTTGAAGCTCCTACTAAAGTAGCAAGTTCTTGATGAGTAAGTTTTATATCTATAATTATTCCATTAGAAGTTTCTATCCCCTCTTGAACAGATAACCTATATAAAGTATTACACACTTTTTCCTTAGAAGAGGTGAATAATATATCATGCATCTTGCTTATGGATATTCTATACTTTCTCGTTAAACTATGTATAAAGAATCCATATCCCCTAGGATTATCTTCTAAAAAATCATCTAATAATTTCTTCTCAATTACAGTTACCTTAGAATCACAGCATGCCTTTATCATAACAGGCATACCACCCCCAACAAAATATTCTCCCTCACCGCATATTTCTCCAGGAGATAAAAAGAACATAAGCTTTTCCTCACCTTTAGAATGATGAAGAATTTGTTTAAGTTTTCCTTCTGTAACAATGCCTACAGATTTATTTTCAACTACATTAAGTATTTCATTTTTCTTAAGAATCCTTTCTTTTCCTAAGGGGGCTAAATCCCTTAGAAAAAACTCTCTCATAGCTTCTTGTTTTTTCTTATCAAATATTTTTTCATACATATATCCTTACCTCATAATTCTATGAATGGTTATTTTAATCTTCTGCTAAAATCTTATAGTAATATATTATATTATACTAATGATTTACAGTAAAATAAATTCCTATTAATATTCCCTTCATATGATAGAATTATATATGCTTATTAAAAAAACTCTGAAATTTATAACATATCTAGAAGCTTTAAATATTCTCAATTTTTCATATTAATATAATTGCTACTAATAATTTTCACCCACTACTCCAAATTAAACTAAATTTAAATATTACATTATAAACTTAGTACATCAACCTCTAAAATAAACCTTAACTTACTACAATTTGTAGCATATTAAAAGATTACGTTTGTATATTATCCATCTATATTAAATCTATTAAAAAGATAAAAAACAATTTATATAAATCAATAAAAGGCTCTAGAAACCTATGCTTCTAGAGCCTTTTATTACTTGTTTTCTTCAAACATAAATTTTTTCCAATCTCCATGCGGAATATATACTGAATGTTTTTCAAACTCATCTTTATCATTCATGTTATATAAATAAGAAAAAGCTTTAACCTTCTCTCCTTGATTTCCATCTATTATTTCCACATCTAATAATTCTCTATTATATTCATTATCTTTATTCCCTTCAGATATGTATCCTTCCATATCATCTAAGGCTTTAAGATTCTTATCCCAATTTCTTACTTCGATTACTTCTCCAATTATGTCTTCGTCTCCACTTAGGACTGCTGGGTATCCTTTGTTTGGCATATGATAAAGAGTTCCCTTTATCTTTCCTAATCTTCTTGATATGACTTCATCTTTTATATACTTATCAAAGTTAAAGAATCCATCTCTTAAGCTTCCATAAACAAATAAATATTGTTTCATTAGCAAATAGTTCCGCCTACCGCTTTAATATCAGCATTATTTTCTACAGCGGCCTTAATAGCACACTCTAATCCTTTAGTTATGTTCTCTAGAGACATTGAAGGAGTATTCTTTTTGTTAACTACTTGACTTGGGATAAATGGAACGTGGATAAATCCACCTTTTATATTATTAAACTTCTTATGTGCCATGTAAAGAAGTCCATACATTATATGGTTACATACAAAAGTTCCTGCAGTATTTGATACTGAAGCTGGTATACCATTCTCTTGCATCTCTTTAACCATAGCCTTTATTGGTAGATTAGAGAAGTATGCACTTTCACCATCTTCAAATATAGGAAGATCTAAAGGTTGATTACCTTCGTTATCTTTTATTCTAGCGTCATCCATATTTATAGCAACTCTTTCTGGAGTTATGTCAAATCTTCCACCAGCTTGACCTACACAGATAACTATATCAGGATTATGTTCATTTATTGCTTTTTCTAACTCTTCTAAGGATCTTCTAAATACTGTTGGTATCTCTACCTTTATAACCTTAGCTCCAGATATTTCATCTTGTATTTTTTTTACTGCTTCTAAAGCTGGATTTATTGCTTCGCCTCCGAAAGGATCAAAGCCAGTTATTAAAACTTTTTTCATATAATTACCCCCACTATAAATGTGTATTAAGAGGTAGTACTTTTAACACTACCTCTTTTTATATTTTTACATAATTAGATGCATTTTATAACCATCTAAATATGCATATATT
Source organism: Clostridium sp. (assembly GCF_040797585.1). Lineage (GTDB taxonomy): Bacteria > Bacillota > Clostridia > Clostridiales > Clostridiaceae > Clostridium_Z. The sequence continues at coordinate 8,492 of NZ_JBFNEO010000026.1, read as the reverse complement.
ACCTTATTATTCCTAATCATTTAGAATGAATCTTCACGTCTTAAAAACTTATAATTTAACTCTTTATATTTTAATATCTATCAAAATTAAAATGCAAAGAAGTACATAATAACTATGTGTAATATAAGTACAGTTATGGCTACAGGTGCTTGAGCTTTTATAACACCATTATTATCCTTCATTTCAAGAAGAGCTGCTGGTACTACGTTAAAGTTAGCAGCCATTGGTGTTAATAGGGTTCCACAATATCCTGCTGTTAAAGCTAAAGCTCCAGCGATTACTGGGTCAGCTCCTTGAGCAAATACAAATGGTATACCTATACCTGCTGTTATAACTGCAAATGCAGCATAAGCATTTCCCATTATCATTGTGAATAATGCCATACCTACACAGTAAGCTGTAACTCCAAGTAATATATTTCCTTCTGGTATGATAGCAGATATTCCTGAAGATATTACATCTCCAACTCCTGCTGCTGTAAATACTGTACCAAGAGCACCTAAAAGTTGTGGTAATATACTAGATGGTCCAACTTGTTGAATCATTCTATTACTATCTACTCCAACATATTTAGCAGGAGCCTTAGTTATTACAAAAGTTAATATAAGTCCACCTATAGCAGATATACCTATGGCAACCTGTCCTCCAAGTTTAGTATATTGAGCTATTGCAAAAGCTAAAACTGCAAGAGTTACTGAAGGTACGAATATTTTAGCTCCAATTTTCTTAGCTTTTTCTTTTCTAAATTCTTCTGATGGTTGATCTAATGTTCCCATATTAACCTGTTTGGTTATAGTTAATACTCCAAGAACAAGAATTAATGCACCTACATAAGTAGCTGGTATATACTTTCCAAAAATAAATATAATACCTAATATGAACCAGAATAATGCTGTTCCTATTCTAGTTTTATGTTTATCATCCTTTAATACAAATAAAGCTGTTATAGCCATTAATAATCCAGTTAAAACATAAAAGCTTTCTAAAAGAAAAGCTGACAAGGCTTTTACATCCATGAATACCCCTCCTTACTTTTTACTTCCGTATTTTCTTTGAAGCTTCTTATCAAACATATAGTTAAATACAGCCGCTACTGCGAATGCAAGTATTGCTATTGGAATAGAAGCTTTAGCTATATCTGAAGGATCTACTGTATAGTTTAACTTCTCAAGAGTTGAAACTATTAAAAGTACTCCTCCATTAGCTATAAATATATTTTGACCAAAGAAGTTACCATAGTTCTCCATGGCTGCTGCATGAGCTTTTATCTTTTCTTCATCTTCTTCATCGATTTCTCCGTACTTACTTATAGCAGCTCCTTGAGCCATTGGATTTATAAGAGGTCTTATAAATTGAGGATGTCCACCTAGTCTTAAAGACATAGCTGCTGCAACCTCTCTTATTAATGTATACATACTTAATAACTTACCTGTAGTAACGTTTTTAGCTCTTGAAATTAATTCAATAGCCATTTCACGAAGACCATATCTTTCGCATATACCTATAACAGGAAGTGTTAGTACAAATAATGTCATATATCTAGTTTCTACGAAGGACTTACCTAAAATATCTAGTACTTCAGTAAAACTAAGTCCTGCAACAAGTCCTGTAGCAAGTCCAGAAACTAAAACTACAGCAATAATGTCAAGCTTTAAAGCAAAGCCTAAAACAACAATTAAAACACCTATTAACTTTATCATGCCGTTACATCCCTTCTTTATGAATTTTTAGAAAATTTAATATTATTTATATTAAATAAATTATACGTAAGGCATAAGAAAAATTCAGTAGTCCAGGCTACATTTTTAATACTTTTTTTATTTGAAAAGACAAATTTTGAGCTTTTAACAAATGAAAATGTTTTTATTTATTCTATCTCTTTACTTTTTTTAAAGAAATCACTAAAATTTTATGATAATCACTATATTTTTTTATATTTTTATCATCTATTTCTTATACCTAATATATAAAATTACTATTCCTTTTTCCTAATAGTAATATGCAATTTTTCTATGATTTATAATAAAATTCTGCAAGATTCTCGTTCTTTTTCCATCATATTCTTAATAGTCTCTATTAATGCTTTAATTTAAGTTTATCTGATGGCTAGGAACTGTAACACCCCATCCTCTTAAAAGGTGGGGGATAACAGTTGCTAAGCCCCTAGATTAACTCATCTAACCTTCAGATGGTGGAAAGAACACCACCTGAAGGAAGATTCGTCCTATTAAAAGTTTAATGTATAGTTAAATATTAATAATAAAAAAAATCCCCTTATTAAGCCTAAGCTTAATAAGGGTTTAGTGAATGTAATGGAGTTTTGGGTTTAAGATTTATAAAATCTTAAAGTTTTATCATTTATCTGATGGCTAGGAGCTGTAACACCCCATCCTCTTAAAAGGTAGGGAGTAACAGTTCCTACGCCCCTAGATTAACTCATCTAACCTTTAGATGGTGGAAAAAACACCACCTGAAGGAAGATTCGTTATATATTAAAGTTTCTCTTAATTTACTATTCATCTATATGTTGATTAAAATTATTTCTTCAGTAGAATTAGACTTTAATCTACTTGTTTCTGTAAAATTTTCTTCCGATACTAATATTATATACCTAAAAATTATGTTTTTCTACATAAGTAAGCAAGTTTTAATTGTTTTTTACTATTTTTAATATTAATTTTATTTTATTCTAAATAATTTAATATATCTTTCCTAATTTTATATTGAACACTTAAATTTATTGATATTTTATCTGATGGCTAGGAGCTGTAACACCCCATCCTCTTAAAAGGTGGGGATAACAGTTCCTACGCCCCTAGATTAACTCATCTAACCTTTATATGGTGGAAAGAACACCATCTAAAGGAAGATTCGTTCTATATCTCAAATTAAAATTACATTAACTTCTTTATCTTAGATGCCATTGGATCTGCTATGGTTCCCATTATTACTTGAACGTTGTTTTCACCTAGTCTCATAACTCCTGAAGCACCTTGCTTTTTAAGAGCTGGCTCATCTACCTTTGATCCATCTTTTACTGTCAATCTAAGTCTTGTTATACAAGCATCTATAACTTCTATATTTTCTTTTCCACCTATAGCTTCAAGGACTGCTGCTGCTTTTGCATCTAAATCTGATTTTTTATCACTTTCAGAACCCTTTACAATAGATGAATCTTCCTCATCATCTTCTCTACCTGGAGTCTTTAAATCAAACTTCCTTATCATAAAGACAAATACTAAGTAGTAAATCACTGCAAATATAAGACCTAGCCCAATTAATAATAATGGCTTAGTTGCCTTCCCATAACTTAGAACATAATCTATAAGTCCTCCTGAGAAAGTAAATCCTGACTTAATTCCAAGGGCTGTAGTCACTGCAAGGGAAACTCCTGTAAGAATTGAGTGAACTACATATAAAGCTGGTGCAAGGAACATAAAGGAAAATTCTATCGGTTCTGTTATACCAGTTAAGAATGAAGTAAGCGCCAAACTACCAAGCATTCCTGCAACCGCTGCCCTCTTTTCCTTCTTAGCAGTTGTTATCATAGCAAAACAAGCTGCTGGTAATGCAAACATCATTATTGGGTAGAATCCTGCCATAAAGTTACCTGCATTTGGATCCCCTGCAAAGAATCTTGCTATATCCCCCTTAACTAATTCTCCTGCTGCATTAGTAAAGGTACCAAACTCAAACCAGAATATAGAATTCACTACATGATGAAGACCTACTGGAATTAATAATCTATTAAGTAATCCAAATATTAATGAACCTATTGCTCCAAGCTCAACTATCCAGTTTCCAAAGCTATTTAAAGCTCCTTGTATAAATGGCCATACTCCTCCAGCTAAAAATCCTAAAATCAAACATACTAAGGATGTTATTATAGGAACAAACCTCTTTCCTCCAAAGAACCCTAAAAACTGGGGAACACTAATATCCTTAAACTTATTATATAAAATCCCTGCGGTTATACCTGCTATAACCCCTGCAAGAACTCCCATATTTATAGTACTATCAAAAGTCACTGCAACCTTTGTTAATATGAAATATCCAACGGCCGCAGCTATACCTGCAACTCCATTATTCTCTTCTGCAAAACCTACTGCTATACCTATTGCAAATATAATTGGTAAATTAGCAAAAACAGCATTACCTGCTTCTGCCATCCATAGTATATTAAAAACGTCTTCTTGACCTAATCTTAAAAGTAATCCTGCTGCTGGTAAAACCGCTATTGGTGTCATAAGAGATTTACCAAGCTTTTGAAGTGATGCTAATATTTTATTACCCTTAGCCATTTCTAATCCTCCTTCGTAATTCTATGTTAAAATAAGTCCAAATTCATTCTTATGTCAATGCTCTCTGATTTTAATATCACTTAATATTAAATAAAATATACCTTGACTTATATAACTTGCCCTCTTTTGTAAATATATGCCGTACGCTCATATATTCACTGTTTTAAAACAATAAAAAAAGCTGAAAAGGATACACTATCTCTAAAGATATCCTTTTCAGCTATTGCCCACTAATTTAATTGCGGTTACACGCTGTGCAAATTATATTAAGTTATAATTTTATATTCACATTGTAGACCATTTCAAATAGCCTGTCAATATATTTATTAAAATTCCAAAACTAGGTTAGTAGATAGTTCTTTTTGATATACTCAATCCAGTTATTTTGTAATTGGACTTCTGTTACCCCAAAAATTTCTACAAACTTATTAGGTGATTTTATTAGATTATATAACTTCTCATAACCAAACTCTTCAATTATAAACTCTACTATTGTGTATGAATATTGATATCCATTACCTTTGAAAAATGTCTCAAAATCCTCACCAGTATCCAAATCTTTAAATGTAGGAATCATATTATTTACTAATCCATCTTTAACAGTTTCTCTTATCCAGTTTTCATCATTATCTTTTGCTTCATAACATGCGATTCCTTCATTTAGCCATCTTGGTGTATAATCATTTATCTTATTTACTATGATATGCACAAACTCATGAACTGCTGTATTTAATACATTATCAAAGTTTGAACCTGGTGGTGGATTTAAAGGAGAAGCTATTACAATTTTACCTTTACTAAGCCCTCCTCTTATCCACTCAGGTCCATTGGATAAACCTAAAGCAATATGAAGTTTATTCATGCCTGAATGAATTTCAATAGTCAGTTTTTCTTGAAGTTGCTGATTAAAATTCATGGTGATTCTATGATAACTATTTTCAAGAATATCAGAGACTTTATCTATACATGTCTTATCCGTCTCAGTGTAATAAATTATAAAATGTTGAGTTTCTTTTCTTAAATTTAGTTGGTAATCACTTTCTATATGTATGTTTTTAGATTCTATATTAGCCGAGCATTCTTCTTTTCTTTTTTCTATCATTTTAGTTTTCCCCTTATAATTAGTGTAATTTTCAATGTACTACTTTGTGCACACCCCCCCTATTAATGTTAATTATAACATAATTTTACTAAGATAAAAGTAGTGCAAATTTACAATTTCTGTTAAAATAGATATTGTAGGAGGTGAAGCTTTGATTAAAAAAAGAAAATTTATGTATACATCATTATCAATATTACTATTAACCTTTTCTATAATAACTTATAGTTTAATAAATACTAATAAAAAGGTTTCTGCTGATACTTCTCAAGTTATTATAGATACTAATGAGAAGGTCTCTACTAATACTTCCCAGGTTACTATATATAATCATGATAATAAGCAATCAAGAAAAGTAACTCCTGAAGATTTTCAGCCTGAACTGTCAGAGTATATTAAGAAAAATAAAGATAAATTTGATAAATCAGACCCTACTAAAATTTTAAACGCTTTTATGGAAGAGCATAATCTTGAATATTTAACTAAGACTAATACTCAATATAAATAAAAATTTAACTATGGGGTTTTTAAGTGAAAACTTAATTTACACATTACTTAATGTTTATAATTTTTAACAATGTAAATTCATATGTAAATTAAGATTGAAACTAAAAACCCTATATATTTTTTTACTCTCTTTATGGCTAATATTATTCTAATTATTATGAATTAATTATTAAAATCTTCTCAGCTAACTTTGTTATCCTTTACATAAACGTTTTTATAGTTGACACACCTTTTATTAATTAATATAATTAATTTAAACGTGTTACTGTTAAATTAGGCATAAGTTTTTAATTTAAACTTATGCTTTTTTGCATTTATAGCGTATAAAATGTAAATGATACTACTATAATTGTTTATAGATTTAACTAAACTAGTTACCTTCCATACTCTAAGATAGATATGGATTATCCCTTTAAAGTTTGAGATATCCTTATAAGAGTATCCGGACTTTGTAGCATTAGCTACATTAATTTTAAAACCACAATGGTGGTAATTCTCTATACTAAAGTAAAAGTCATATTATATAACCATATATTCTTTAATATCTATGTTCTATAAAATACATATTAAAGAATAAAACCATAGGATAAATTTTATTTATGAAAGGAAGTATTTAATATGTTCGGTTTATTTAAAAAAGATTTGAAATTAGTAGCTCCAGTATCAGGAAAGTCCATAGATTTATCTCAAGTGCCAGATCCAGTTTTTGCTCAAAAGATGGCTGGTGATGGTGCAGCAATAGATGCAACTGGTGATGTAGCTGTAGCTCCTTGTGATGGAACTTTAACTTTAATATTTAAGACTAACCATGCTTTTGCAATGACTTTAGATAATGGTGTTGAACTTCTTATTCACATTGGAATAGATACAGTTGAATTAAATGGTGAAGGTTTTGAACGATTAGCTGAAGAAGGCGCTAAGGTTAAGGCTGGAACTCCAATAATAAAGTTTAATCCTGAACTTATAAAAGGAAAGGGATTATCTCTTACAACTCCAGTTTTAATAACTAATCCTGACTCAGTAAAAGAAATAAAATCTTTAACTGGTAAGGATGTAATTGCTGGACAGGATGAAGTAGTAACTTACAGAAAATAATATATCTATACATAAAAGAGTTGTTTTAAAACTACAGTTTTAAAACAACTCTTTCTTTAAATGCCCAATAAATTACTACTAAAAAATAAATTTTAAGGTAGTAAAAACTTGTAGACTACAAATTTCAATTAATTTTATTTATCTCTTAAAAATTTTATTTATAATAACTTTACTTATAAATTACAGAAACTTAAGATTTAAAATATATGTTATTTTCTAAGTCTTTCTATATGAAGGGCAAGGTAGGCAATCTCATCTTCTACAATGGTAGCATCAACCTCTTCTTCTATTATCTTAGCTACTCCCTTTGCTATCTTAAATGACTCCTTATAAGTCTTTTTTATAGCATCTAAAAGTTCGTTTTTAACCATATTATTTGCCATTACTCTTTCTATGGCAAACCTTACATGAGTTAAAAATCTTGCATAATCTAAACTTTGTCTATCTACATATATACCTAAAGTTTCTTCTATATACCCTACTATCTTATTTCCCAGGAAAGTATATTTTATAGTATTCGACAGCTTTCCTTCATTTCTTGCAGAATGTATATGAAGGGTTATAAATCCTACCTCTCCATCAGGAATATCTACTTTCATAGTATTTGCAATAAATTTTGCTACTTTTTTTGCTATATCAAATTCTCTTTTATATAAGGTTTCCGTTTCTACTAAAAATGGATTATGTATTTCCTTATTCTCTTTAATTCGCTTTAAGGTCAAAGCTATATGATCTGTTAAAGATACATGTATTTTTTCATCTAAGGCTTCATTAAGTTCCTGCTCTATCATGTATATGGCTTCTTCACACATTCCTACTACATCACTATCTGCATAACTTATAAGATCTCTAAAATTCTTACCACTTTGATTATCTTCTATAGTAAAAACTTTATCTACATTTTCTCTACCTATTGTTTCCCCGATTTTTTTACCAAAGCCTATACCTTTCCCGAAGATAACCTTTTCTTTTTCTTCCTCTTCTATGAGAACAACATTATTATTAAACACTTTTTTTACATACCACATGGAAACCTCACCTCCCTAAAAACTTTTATGCTACTTTAATTAGAATATCTATTTTTTCAATTTATTCTAATTAAAGTATTAAAAATATTATACCTGTCTAGGATATAAGATAAATTAAACCTTCCTCTTATACCCCACTTTAGATACGATTACTTTATTTCTACTTTTAAAAACTATACTATTAAAATATTTGAAACTCCTAATACTCTACTTCTCATGAAGTGATTTTTAGCTTCAGTTGGATTTTGACTAAGTGAAATCCCTTACTCCCATTAAAGCTTAGAAGAACTTCTCTAGAGCCTTACTACCTCTTATCTCTGTGTCCTACAATGGCTAGGAATATTATAGATGGTAGACATGGGATAAATCCTTAATATTAATATATTATAATAAAAAGTAATAATATTTCAATGGATTAGAAAAACTTCATCTAATTTATACATTTATGTGTGACCTTAGATC
>NZ_JBFNEO010000025.1:0-19671 GCF_040797585.1 Clostridium sp. | reverse complement strand
TATCAAAAATATACTCTAAACCCTTTATAGAGGTAAAAGATGAAAATTTAAGTTATGAAGTAAGATTTAAAGGCCTTAAAGAGCCTAGAGACATAGCTTTGGATGAAAAGGGGAATATATATGTTGCTTATGAGAGTAAAATTCAACGAATTGATAAGAATGGTAAGGTATATAATCTATTTGATAAGAATGAATTTAATATAAATTCTATGGTGTATTATGAAGATAACCTATATATGGGTAGTGATACAAAAGTTTATAAGTATGATATAGAGGATAAGAGAATTACTATATTAATAAATGATTTGCCTAATATGGGAGATTATAATGAAAGTAATATTATAGCTTATGATGGTAATCTATATATTACTGTGGGAGCTACAACTAATTCAGGGGTAGTGGGGGAAGATAATAGCTGGCTTAGTAAAAATCCATTTTCACAGGATATAAGTCCTAAATCAATTACAATTAAGGGTAGAGAGTTTAATGGAACAGGAGCATTTACCTCTTATAAAACTCAAAATACTAAAGGGCAGCTTATAAGTGGGAGACTTCTAGGAAATAGTTCAGTGATAAAATATAATTTAGAAAATAATAAAACATCCCTATATAGTTGGGGAATAAGGAACATAGAGGGCATAGATTTTAATAGTGAGGGAAACATAATAGCATCAGTTGGAGGAATGGAAGATAGGGGAGAACGTCCAATAAAAGGAGATAATGATTATATATATGAGATAAAAGAAAACCTTTGGTATGGGTGGCCAGATTATAGTGGAGGAGAACCTGTAACTTCTTCAAAATTTAAAGGTAAAAATAACAGGAGAGTAGAGTTTATACTGGAGAACCATCCTACAGTGAATCCTATATCTCCAATGTATAGTCATAGTAATATTTCATCCATAAAGTCTCTTTCCATAGATAAACATGGAGCTTTAGGAGAAAAAGATGGTATATATTTTTATGATTATAAGGATAATACTATATATAGTTTAAAAGATAATATTTCTATAATAGAAGTTATAAATATTCCAGAGTCAAAAGATATTACTCTAAAATCTAGTAAAGATGGATTAATGGTTTTAGATAAAGATAAAGGGGCTATATATGAAATTAAAGAAAAATCTAATGTAAACTTTAATAGGGTAGACGAAAAAGCTATATATATATCTTTAATAGTCATTGGCATAATTGTAATTGCTGTAGCCTTTAAAACAATAAATAGATAAAGAAGGTATGAAAAATGAAAAAAACTTTCGAGAAAACTTATGGAAATGCAGTAAGATCCGTCATGCGTGCTGTAAATCCTATGAAAAAAAAGGTGGTAAATACCCATTGCAATGTTCATAAGTATATAAATACTCAAGGATTAAATATATTAAAAGAAGAAGGATATATAAAAGAATTTGAGTTTTTCAAAGAGTATATAGTAGATATAAATGAAGGTGCCCATTGGATAGATCAAGATTTTAAAAGTACTAATCATTTTTACCATGTAACTAAAGAAAGAGGGCTTTATGGATTTTCTAATGCCTTAACAGAATGTATAAAATATAATAATAAATCTTTAGCAAGCTATAAAATGGGGGACATTAGAAAGTCTATGTTTTTTTTAGGAGCTACTTGTCATTTGATTCAAGATATGACTGTACCTCATCATGTGGATAATAGACTTTTAAATAAGCATAGAGCCTTTGAACTTTGGATAGTGAGAAAGCTTTCTTTAAATCCTAGATTATGTGCAGTAGATAAGGGAATTGTTAGATATGGTACCGTAGAGAATTATGTTAAAGGAAATGCAAAGATGGCAAGAGAGATATATGCCAAATTTAAATATAAGGTGCCAGAAGATGAGAAGTATAGTGCTATAGCTTCGGTGATTTTAGTAGAGGCGCAAAAAACCACAGCAGGTTTTTTGTTAGATTTTTATAATGAGTTAACAAAGATAAAAGGATAATTCTTCAAAGAAGGAATTATCCTTTTTATGTGGAAATAAATACCAAAGAGGAGGGGGAATATGAAGGAATATAAATTAGATTTTAAAGATATTAAATTAGAGAATAATGTTTTAGATATTTCAATCGAAAATTATGGTATAATATATAGTCTATTAAAAGCGAACTATGATGAAATAAGTGTTGACTATGTAGAAGGAGATGACAAGCCTAAAGAAAAAGAACTTTATGATAATGCAGCCATGTTTTTTGTGCTAAATAAGTCTGTTCTTAATAAAGATAGAAAAAAACTTATAGAGGATGTTAGGGAAAGATTAAAGCATGGAGGAGAGATTTATATTTGGGATTACAAGAAAGATTATGGTAAGTCTTTTACAGGTAAAATCATTTGTAGTCTTCCAAATAACATAGAGAAAGAATTTGTATTAAGAGATATGAATATAATGAAGTCCTATGATGAAGAAAGTATTTTAACCATATTAAATAAAGATTTTATTATATTAGATAATAAGGTATGGGATGAAGTATTTTTTATAAGAGCTAAAAAGAAGGGAAGAGAAGCAGATGAAGATATTAATAGTGGGGATAAACTCAAAGTATATTCACAGCAACCTAGCAATAAGATATTTAAAAGCATACACAAAAGATTTAGCCTATGAGGGAAAGACAATGGAATTCTCCATAAATGATTCTTTAGATAACATAGTTCAAGGAATAATAATGGAAAAACCAAGGGTGGTAGCTTTTTCAACTTACATATGGAATGAGGAATATGTAAGAAAGGTAGCAAAAACCATTAAATTAATTGATGATACCATAGAAATTTTATATGGTGGACCAGAAGTTACTTACGATGGAGAGAGTTTTTTAAAAAATAATGTAGGAGAATATATAATTGAAGGAGAAGGAGAGGAGACCTTTAGAGAATTTGTTCAGTATAAATTAGGGAAAAAAGATTTAAAATATATAAAAGGTCTTTATTATAAAACCCTTGAAGAAAATGGAGAGACTTTTATAAATTATAATTGTAAAAGAGACATAATGGATATGAATAATCTAGTTTTTCCTTATGAGAAGGAAGATGACTTAAATAACAAGATAGTATATTATGAAGCCTCCAGAGGATGTCCTTTTAGGTGTAAATATTGTCTATCTTCAGTTCTAAGTAATGTAAGATTTCTGGATATAGATAGGGTAAAGAAAGATCTTAAGTTTTTTATAGATAAGAAAGTAAGACTTGTAAAGTTTGTAGATAGGACTTTTAATTGTAATGGAAAATTTGCCATGGAGATCTGGAGTTTTTTAATGAATATTAATACAGATACAGCTTTTCATTTTGAAATATCTGCAGATATATTAAAAAAAGAAGAATTAGAGCTTTTAAGAAAGGCTCCTAAGGGAAGATTTCAATTTGAAGTAGGAGTCCAAACTACTAATGATAAGGTGCTTAAAGAGATTAATAGATATGTAAAGTTTAAGGATATAAAAGATAACATAGAATACATACAAAAGGGAAAAAATATAAAACAACATTTAGATTTAATAGCTGGACTTCCAGGAGAAGACTTAGAAAGTTTTAAAAAATCTTTTAATGATGTTTATAGTATAAGACCAGAAGAAATTCAATTAGGATTTTTAAAACTTATAAAGGGAACATCTATGAGAGAAGAAAAGGATAGGTGGGGAATGGCTCCAACAGCTTATGCTCCTTATGAAGTTTTAAAAACTAAAGATGTATCTTATGAAAATATGCTTTTATTAAAGAAGGTGGAGCATATGGTCGATAAATATTATAATTCAGGTAAATTTAACCTAACCATAGGATATTTAGAGAGAAAATTTGATACGCCTTTTGAGTTTTATGAATCTTTAGGAAGATTCTTTGAAAATAAGGGATATTTTAAGAGAAGTATTTCTAATAATGATTACTACAAGTTTTTCATGGAGTTTAACTCTGAAGTATTAAAGGAGAATAATGATATTCTAAAAGAAATTCTAAGATATGAATATCTTTCTTTCAATAAACGAAGAGGAATACCGGAATTCTTGCATGGAGATATGACTAAAGAAGAAGAAAAAAATATTAAATTTATGTTAAAAGATAATGGTAGAAAGCTTTTAAATAGTGATTATATAGATAAGTTTAATATAAATATTGAGGGTATTATACAAGGTGAACCTATTGAAAAACAAGAAGTTTATGTGATTTTTCAGGATGAAAAAGATCCTGAAATAATATATTCTTAAAAGGCAGAGGAGATCCTCTGTCTCTATTTATAAAGTTAATAATAATTTTTAAACTTAAAAAATAAACTGTAAAGTTTTATAATAAAAGATAGGAGGTATAATGTATACTTGCAGATAATGGAGTTTTTTAGGTTGAAATTATTTAAAAATATAGTATAATAATTAATAACTGAATAACTTGTAATTAATACTATATAAAGTACTAATTATAATTTAAAAATATTCATATAAAGGTGGTGAGGGTTTGGCCATAGAAGCGATACAAGATATAAGAAAAGCTGAAGAAGAAAGCAATGAAATTATAAAAAATGCTTCTTTAAAAGCTAAGGAAATACTTAAAAATGCTGAAGTAAAAGCATTGGAACAGTATGAAAAAATATTAACGTCTGCAAAGGAAGAGGGCAATGCTATCTTAAAAAATGCAGAGGAAGAGGGAAAAAAGGAAGCACTACCTATACTGGATAAAGGTAAAAAGCAGAAGGATAGTATTCTAAGTTTAAGTGATGAAAACTTAAATAAAGCTGTTAATTTAGTGATTGAGAGGATAGTGAATATAAATGGCAATAGTTAAAATGAGCAAGTTCACATTATTAGCCTTTAAATCACAAAAAGAAGAGCTTTTAGAAAGACTCCAAAGATTTGAAAGGGTTCAATTCATTGATTTAAAAGAAAATGAAGAAGAGGAATTAACTTTCTTAACCTTTAGTAGAAATGGAGAAGGTCTTTCTAAGATTCAAGGAGATTTAGCTAAAATAAATTTTTCCTTGGATATGCTAAAAGATTATGCCCAAAAGGAAGGTGCTCTTGAGGCACTGAAAAAAGGAAAAACAACCTTATCCTATGGAGAGCTTCAAAAGAGAGTTAATACTATTCCATGGGAAAATATCTATGAGGACCTTAAGAAAAGGGATAATGATTTAAATAGTATCAAAAATGAATTAAGTAAAATTCATTCAGAAATAGAAGTATTATCTCCTTGGGCTAATCTAGATGTATCTTTTGGTGATTTAAAGAGTTTAAATCATTGTGGATATTTTATAGGTACTATACCTAAGATGTTTAAGGATAGATTCCTTGAAGATTTTAATAGTAATGTTAAAAATTCATATATAGAGCTTTTAAATGAAATAAAGGGAGAAACCTATATCCTTGCTATAGTTCATAAGGATAAAGAGGAAAAGGCCCTTGAAATATTAAAAGCTAGTAGTTTTTCAAAGGTAAACATAAGTTATGATGAAAAGCCAATAGATATTATTAATTCCTTCAATAATAAGGTTAAAAATCTTAGAATAGAGGAAAATAATATAAAGGAAGAACTAAGAAAAGAAGCCATTAATATTGAAAATTTAAAGATTGTATATGAATATTTAAGTAACAAAGAGATGGTGGCAGGAGCTAGTGATAATTTCTTAAATAGTGATAACTTAGTTGTTATAAAAGGTTGGATTCCAAGTGAAGATAAGAAAAACTTGGAATATAACATAAAAGCTATAACTAAAGAAAATTATTATTTAGATGTAAAAGATGCTGAGCATAATGACCCTGATGTACCTGTACTATTAAAAAATAACAGGGTGGTTAGTGCCTTTGAGTCAATAACTTCTATGTTTAGTGTTCCTAGATATAATGAGATAGACCCAACACCACTTTTAACACCATTCTATTTAGTATTCTTTGGAATGATGCTAGCAGATGCTGGGTATGGATTAGTTATGTTTATAGCTGCCTTCTACGCATTAAAGAAATTTAAGTTAGATGAAAAGCAAGAAGGTTTTGTAAGATTCTTCATGTATCTAAGTATTCCAACAGCTATAGCTGGAATAATATATGGTTCTTATTTTGGAGATATACTAGCTGGAGTTATTCCTGTTAAAGGATTAGTAAATCCAGGTGAAGATGTAATGATAGTTATGATAGCTGCTATAGTCCTTGGATTAATACAAATATACACAGGACTAGGCATTAAGGCTTATATGATAATTAGAGAAGGTAGAAGAATAGGTGATATAAAAGGTGCTATAAAAGATGCTATATATGATGCTGGATCTTGGTATTTAGCATTAACAGGAGGACTTGTTCTTATTGCAGGAGGAGCACTTGGATTATCTCCTTCAGTAGTATCCATATTTAAGTGGATGATGATAATCGGTATGGTTATGATAGTTCTTACTCAAGGTAGAGAAAATAAGGGTGTTGGTGCAAAGCTAGGGGCAGGGTTATATGCTCTATATGGTATAAGTGGATATGTAGGAGACTTAGTTTCATACTCAAGACTTATGGCATTAGGACTTGCAGGAGGATTTATAGGATCTGCTTTTAACTTAATGGTTGGAATGATTGGAAATCCTATAGCAAAAATTATTGCAGGTACCCTTATATTTGTATTAGGTCATCTATTTAACCTACTACTAAGTGCATTAGGTGCATATGTACACACATGTAGACTTCAATACGTTGAATATTTTAGTAAATTTTATGAGGGTGGTGGAAAAGCATTCACTCCATTTAAGGCTAAAAATAAATATATAAATCTTAAGAAAGAGAATTAGGAGGAAATAAGATGGAAGCGTTAATTAAATTTTTAAGTGAAAATAATGGAGGTTTAGTGTTAGCAACACTAGGTATGGCATTAGCTGTAATAATGCCAGGAATAGGATCAGCTAAGGGTGTTGGTCTTGTGGGAGAAGCTGCTTCAGGATTAATAACTGAGGAGCCAGAAAAGTTTGGTAAGTCATTAGTTCTTCAATTACTACCAGGTACACAAGGATTATATGGATTCGTTATAGGTCTTATGGTATTTTTAAAGCTTGAAACTGGATTAGCTCTTGAAACTGGTGCTTATTATTTCTTCGCATGTCTTCCAATAGCATTTGTTGGTTGGAAATCTGCTATAGCTCAGGCTAAAACAGCAGCTGCTGGTATTTCTATACTTGCTAAGAACCCAGAACATAACACAAAGGGAATAATATACTCTGCAATGGTTGAAACTTATGCTCTTTTAGCATTCGTTATATCACTATTATTAGTATTTAAGTTCTAATAAAAAGCTGATTAAGGATGTGAAGTTATGTCAAATTTAAATAATATTACTTCTAAGATATTAGAGGATGCTAAAGCTAAAAGTCATGAGATTTTAGAAGAAGCAAAAAAAGAGGAGCAGAAGATTATAGATAAAAAAATAATAGAAGCTAACAATTTAAAAGCTTCTATTATTGAAAAATCTAACCGTGAAGCTAAGGTAAAGAAGGAAAGAGTTATATCTTCGGCAGAACTTCAATGTAGAAATGAAAGCTTGAAGGCTAAGGGAGAAATAATTGATAAAGTCTTAAATAAGTCACTGGAAGAACTTAAGAATCTTCCAGTGGAAAAGTTTAAATCTATATTCAATAATTTTATAGTAAATATGAATATAGAAGGAGACGAAGAAGTTATAGTACCAGAGGCTTATAAAGCAGTTATAAAGGATAGTTTAAAAGAAACTAATAAAGCTCTTTTAGGAAAAGGCAAAAAGGGAGAGCTTAAGCTTTATGAGGGAGAAAGAAGTATATCAAGTGGATTTATGCTTTCTAAGAATGGAATATATGTAAATATGACCTTTGAAAGTTTATTATCCTACAACAAAGAGGATTTAGAGCAGGAAATTGTAAAAGCTCTATTTAATTAGTTTTAAGGAGGATAGCCATTATGGATAGAATGAAGTATACTCAAGCAGTGGCTAGGCTTAGAGTTTTAGAAACTAGGCTCCTTAATAAAATTAAAATAGAAAGAATGATAGATTCTTCCTCTGCTCTAGAAGCTTTAAAGGTTCTACAAGAAACTGAATATGGGAACCTTATGGGAAATATAAAAAGAGCTGAGGACTATGATGATTTATTAAGAGAGGAATTAAAGAGAGTGATCTCTTTAGCCTATGAAATAACTCCAGAAAAGTCCTTTGTAGATATAATGACCTTGAAGTATGATTATCATAATCTAAAGGTTCTTCTTAAAGCTAAAGCTTTAAAAAATGATCTTGACCATCTTCTTATGGAAATGGGAACAGTTCCTTTAGAAAAGCTAAAGCTTTCTATAGTATCGGAAAATCTTAAGGATCTTCCAGAGACTATGAGAGAAGCTATAGAGAAAGCCCAAAGTGATTTTAAGGAGTCTATGGACCCTCAAGTAATAGATATAATTCTTGATAGATATCTTTATAAAGATATCTTAAACACAGCAGAAAGTACTGAGTTTGATTTTATTAAGGATTATGTAAAAAACAATATAGATTTTATAAATATAAAAACTTATATTAGACTTAAGCAGCAGAAGAAGGAAGCTAAGTTCTTTAAAGAAGTTTTCCTTCAGGGTGGAAACTTAAAGGAAGAAATTTTCATAAAGAATTATGAGGATTCTATAGAAAACTTTATACCTAAGTTGTCTTCATTAAAAAGCTTCGAAGCTGTAAAGAGTGGCTTAGAAGATTATTTAGTATCAGGAAGATTAAGCTTTTTTGAAAAAATCACAGAAGACTATTTAATGAAAGAAGCTAAAAAGGCGAAATATGTTCACTTTGGACCAGAGCCAATAGTTTCTTATGTAATAGCTAAGGAAACAGAAATAAAAGTCCTTAGAATCATAATGGTTGGAAAGATAAATGGATTATCACCTGATGCTATAAAAGAAAGGCTGCGTGATGTCTATGTATAAGATTGGTGTTGTTGGAGACAAAGATTCAATTCTAGCTTTTAAGGCCATAGGAATAGATGTTTATCCAGTGGTTGAGATAGATGAGGCTAGAAAGACTATAGATAAAATGGCAATGGAAGGATATGCCGTTATATTTGTAACGGAGCAGGTGGCTAAGGATTTAGATGAAACCATAGAAAGATATAATAAAGCTATGGTTCCAGCCATCATATTAATTCCAAGCAATCAAGGTTCTCTAAACATCGGAATGAAAAGAATTCAGGAGAATGTTGAAAAGGCTGTTGGTGTTAATATTTTATAGGAAGCGAGGTAAGAAGCTTGAAGGTTGGAAGAATAATAAAAGTGTCTGGACCTTTAGTTGTTGCTGAAGGTATGGAAGAAGCTAACGTTTATGACGTTGTTAAAGTTAGTGATAAGCGCCTTATAGGTGAGATTATAGAAATGAGAGGGGATAAAGCCTCCATTCAGGTTTATGAAGAAACTTCAGGAGTTGGAGTAGGAGACCCTGTTTATACAACAGGAGAGCCTTTAAGTGTGGAACTTGGACCAGGACTTTTACAGGCGATGTTTGATGGTATACAAAGACCTCTTGAAGCTTATCAAAAATTAGCAGGAGATTTTCTAGAGAGAGGAATAGAGGTTCCATCTCTAGACAGAGAAAGAAAGTGGAAATTTACTCCAACTAAGAAGGTAGGAGATCATGTAACTTCAGGAGACATAATAGGAGTAGTTCAAGAGACTTCTGTTGTAGAACATAGAATACTTGTACCTTATGGAATTGAAGGAACGATAAAGAGCCTAAATGAAGGAGAATTTACCATAGTTGAAAAGATAGGTGAATTAGAGACTTCTAAAGGAATCCATGAATTAACTATGCTTCAAAAATGGCCAGTAAGAAGAGGTAGAAAGTATGCACAAAAATTAAATCCAGTGGAGCCTCTAGTTACAGGACAAAGAATAATAGATACATTTTTCCCAGTTATAAAGGGTGGTACAGCAGCAGTTCCAGGACCTTTCGGAAGTGGTAAGACAGTTGTTCAGCACCAATTTGCTAAGTGGGCAGATGCAGAAATAGTTGTTTATATAGGTTGTGGAGAACGTGGAAATGAGATGACTGACGTTCTTATGGAATTCCCAGAAATAGTTGACCCTAAAACTGGAGAATCTCTAATGAAGAGAACAGTACTTATAGCAAACACTTCAAATATGCCTGTTGCAGCTAGAGAAGCATCTATATATACAGGAATGACTATTGCAGAGTATTTTAGAGATATGGGATATTCAGTAGCTCTTATGGGAGACTCTACTTCAAGATGGGCAGAGGCTTTAAGAGAAATGTCAGGAAGACTTGAGGAAATGCCAGGAGAAGAAGGATATCCAGCTTATCTTGGATCAAGACTTGCAGACTTCTATGAAAGAGCAGGTAAAGTTATATGCTTAGGAGCTGATAAGAGAGAAGGAGCATTAACTGCAATCGGTGCGGTTTCCCCTCCAGGAGGAGACTTATCAGAGCCAGTTACTCAAGCAACTTTAAGAATAGTTAAGGTGTTCTGGGGACTAGACTCTAGCCTTGCATATAAGAGACACTTCCCAGCTATAAACTGGTTAGACTCTTATTCTCTATATCTTGAAAAAATAGGAGCATGGATGGATGAAGAGGTTGCATCAGATTGGAGTTCTCTTAGAACAAGAGCTATGGCTCTTCTTCAAGAAGAAGCAAAACTTGAGGAAATAGTAAGACTTGTTGGAGTAGATTCTTTATCAGAGGATGATAGATTAAAGCTTGAAGTAGCTAAGTCTATAAGAGAAGATTACTTAATGCAAAATGCTTTCCATGAAGTTGATACTTATTCTTCTCTTGAAAAGCAATATAAGATGTTAAAACTTATGCTTAAATTCCAAGATGAGGCAGCAAAGGCTTTAAAATCAGGAGTGTATTTAAATAAGATTCTTGAAATGGAAATAAGAGAAAAAATAGCAAGAGCTAAATATATATCTCAAGAAGAAATCAGTAGAATTGATACTATAAGTGAAGAGTTATCTAATGATATGGATAAGTTAATAAGCGAAGGAGGGGTACTAAATGCTTAAGGAATATAAGACCGTAAGAGAAGTTGTTGGACCCTTAATGCTTGTTGACGGAGTTGAAGGAGTAAACTACGACGAACTAGTTGAAATAGAACTTCAAACTGGAGAACTTAGGCGTGGTAAGGTTCTTGAAGTAAATGGAAGTAAAGCTATGGTTCAGCTTTTTGAAGGATCAGCTGGAATTAACTTAAAAGAAACAAAGGTTAGATTCTTAGGAAGACCTCTTGAAATAGGTGTTTCTGAAGATATGCTTGGAAGAGTCTTTGATGGACTTGGTAGACCAAAGGATGGTGGACCAAAGTTAATACCAGAAAAGAGATTAGATATAAATGGTACTCCAATAAACCCTGTGGCAAGAGATTATCCATCAGAGTTTATACAAACAGGAATATCAGCTATAGATCATCTTAATACCCTTGTTAGAGGACAAAAGCTTCCAGTATTCTCAGGTTCAGGACTTCCACATGCAGAGCTTGCAGCACAGATAGCAAGACAGGCAAAGGTTCTAAACTCAGATTCTAAGTTTGCTGTTGTTTTCGGAGCTATGGGAGTTACCTTTGAAGAAGCTCAATTCTTTATAGATGACTTTACAAAAACAGGTGCTATAGACAGAGCTGTATTATTTATAAATCTTGCTAATGATCCAGCTATAGAAAGAATAGCCACTCCAAGAATGGCATTAACTACAGCAGAATATCTTGCTTATGAAAAAGGAATGCACGTTCTTGTTATATTAACAGATATGACTAACTACTGCGAAGCTTTAAGAGAGGTTTCAGCAGCTAGAAAAGAGGTTCCAGGTAGAAGAGGATATCCAGGATATCTATATACAGACCTTTCTACTCTATATGAAAGAGCAGGAAGACTTAAAGGAAGAGAAGGTTCTATAACTCAGATTCCTATACTTACAATGCCTGAGGATGATAAAACTCACCCAATTCCTGACCTTACAGGATATATAACAGAGGGACAGATTATTCTATCAAGAGAGCTTTACAAAAAAGGTGTAATGCCTCCAATAGATGTTCTTCCATCTCTATCTAGACTTAAGGATAAGGGTATAGGTAAGGGTAAGACTAGAGAGGACCATGCAGATACAATGAACCAAATGTTTGCATGTTACGCTCAAGGAAAGCAAGCTAAAGAACTTGCAGTAATCTTAGGAGAATCAGCATTATCAGAAGCGGATAAAAAGTTTGCTAAATTTGCTGAGGAGTTTGAAAACAATTATGTATCTCAAGGATTTAATGCAAATAGATCTATTGAAGATACATTAGAGTTTGGATGGAATTTATTATCAATCCTTCCAAAGGCAGAGCTTAAGAGAATTAGAGATGAATATCTGGAGAAGTACCTTCCTAAGAGAGAGGATGAGTAGTTATGAAGTTAAATGTAAATCCTACTCGTATGGAGCTCTCCAAGCTTAAGAAAAGACTTACAACTGCTACAAGAGGACATAAACTTCTAAAGGATAAGCAAGATGAGCTTATGAGAAGATTTATAGAACTTGTTAAGTATAATAATGAACTTAGAAAGTCAGTTGAAGAAGAGCTTGGTGGATCCTTCAAAGAGTTCTTAATGGCTAGTGCTGTTATGAGCTCAGAAATGCTTGAGGAGGCTATTGCTTATCCTAAGGAAAAAATCTCCCTAGAGCTCACTCATAAAAATATCATGAGTGTTAATGTTCCAGTGATGAACTTTAAAAGAAGCTTAGAAGGGGATACAGGAAGCATATATCCTTATGGATTTGCTCAAACCTCATCAGAATTAGATGGAGCTATAGAGAAGCTTTATGGAATACTACCAAAGCTATTAGAACTTGCAGAAGTAGAGAAAAGCTGTCAACTTATGGCTGATGAAATAGAAAAGACAAGAAGAAGAGTTAATGCTCTTGAGTATATGACTATACCTCAACTTCAGGAAACAATTAAGTATATAGTAATGAAGCTTGATGAAAATGAAAGAGGTAATCTAACAAGACTTATGAAAGTTAAGTCTATGATGGAGCAGGAACAAAATAGAGAAGCTTAGAATAAGCTTTAAAATAAATATAAAGCATATAGATATGCTTTGAAATGAAACAGATGGTGTATATTATACCATCTGTTTTTATTTTTTATATGTAAGTATAGTAAAGAAAAGATATCTAGCTTGAAAATTTCTTTAATTTAATATAATTAGAAAATGCCTTTCTTTTAAATTAATAAAATATAGGGATTTTAACCTGAAATTTGATTTATAGATGGCTTAAATTCTAGAATTTTCATAAATAATAAACTATATAGTTTATTATTTAATATAGATAAACCACATAATAATTAAATCATTAGATACTATTATTTAAAACATATTCAAAGTTTATCTATGAATCAAGTGTTTACAGAAAAGTAGCAATAGTATATACTGGTGTATATACACTACTTAGGGGGATGAAAAATGAATAATAAAATTACAAAAATGGTTTTTACTGCATTGTTTACAGCTTTAGCTATTATAATACCTATTTCCTTTGGCTTTTTAAAAATAATTATAGGACCATTTACAGCTACTTTAGCTTCCCATGTACCTATGTTTTTATCTATGTACTTATCGCCAGCTTCTGCAGCAGTGGTGGGGCTTGGATCAACTTTAGGATTTATGTATACAGGACTTCCTTTAGTTGTAGTATTTAGAGCTGCTAGTCACATAATAGTGGGATTTTTAGGGGGAGTGCTAGTTGAAAGAGGCGTGGAATATAAAAAAATAACTCTAATTACAGCGCCAGTACATGGGGTATTAGAAGGACTTGCAGTTATACCTTTCTATGGGCTAGATTTATACTATATATTAGTAGTGACTACTGTGGGAGCTATATTGCATCATTTGGCAGACGGAGCAATCTCAGGCGTTTTACTAAAATCCTTAAGCAAAGCATTAAGAAGAGATTTATCTAAAGGATTGTTAAAAGAAAGGCAAATCCTATAAAAGTTTATTGAAAATAGGCTTTCTATTAATAGATATTTTAATAAGTATTATACTTATAGTATTTAAAAAGATCAACTATGAATTTCTAAAAGTTCATAGTTGATCTTTTTTCTATGTTCATAAAAATAAAGTGTTTGCATAGATCAGCCATACATTTATTGTAAACTTAATTTAGGATTCTAATTTTTTATATTTTTAATGAAATTATAAAAAATTAGATTATAGTAGAAAATTTTATTTATTCTATCTTATATTACTTTTAATTCTCTCAGTTTAAGATTAAATATTTCTTTTCTTAAGAGAGGATAAAATCTTTTATTTAATTTATAAGATGAAAATTCTTTCTAAGTAAACTATTATGTTGCTAAGGATATCACCATTAAAACCTAACTTTGAATTTGACAAAATATTGAAATGGTAATATAATATATGGGTTTAATATATAAGAACATAACAGCCTAGTATTATATTTTGTTTTCATTAATATAAAACCTTATATATAAGCTAACTTTTATAATAAAAAACATAGGTTTTTTAGTTTGAATCTGAACTTATCCATGCACCTAAATCCTTTAGAGCCTTAGATGTTAAGTAGTGCATAAGATAAGTTTTGAATCAAGAACCCTATATGAGAGTATATTTAGTTTAAAACTTTATAATAATCTTTTTTTATAATTAAGAAGTGAGGTGAAACTATGAAAGAAAAGGAACTTAAAATAGAAAGAGAAGTACTAAAAGATACTAAGCAATGGCTTGATTTAGAAATTAAAAAGTTAGAAGATAAAACTAAAGACTTAGAGGAGAAATTAAGTAGGTTAAAAAAGGGGGGACTCCTCCAGAATTCTAATGATATAAAAGCAAACTCCATAAGATATGAGGCTGCTAAGAAAAATATAAGTAATTTTAATGAAGCTTATGATAAGCCTTATTTTGCAAAAATAGATTTTAGGGAATATAAAAAGGAAAAAGAGAGTTTTTATATAGGAAAATTTAGTATAGGAGATTCAGATAGTGGAGACCAAAAGGTTATAGACTGGAGAGAGCCTTTAGCTGATTTATATTATAGTGGTACTCAAGGATGGAGTGAATACAGGGCTCCTATAGGAGTAATTGAGGGAGAGCTTTCTTTAAAAAGAAAATTTAAATATAAAGATGATGAAATAGAAGATATTTTTGATGAAGGAATTAATGATATAATTTTAAAAGCTTCTGGAGAAGAAGGAGAGAGTGCTCTTGTAGATGAATTTCTTAAATTAACCTTAGATGAGAGTACAGGATCTAAGCTTAAGGATGTAGTAGCCACTATTCAAAAGGAGCAAAATGATATAATAAGAGCTCCTAAGGTTAGTCCTATAATAGTTCAAGGTTCCGCAGGATCAGGAAAGACCACCGTGGCACTTCATAGACTCGCTTATCTTTTATATAGATATAATGAAACCTTAAAGGGAGAAGATATATTGGTTATAGCTCCTAATAAGGTGTTTTTAGATTACATATCTGATGTATTGCCTTCTCTTGGGGCATCAGAGGTTAAGCAAAAAACCTTTGAGGAAATTGCCTTAGAGATTCTTAAGATAAAGGGTAAATTAGAGAATAAGGATAAAAAATTAGCATCAGTATTAGAGATAGATGATCATAAGGAAAAGACATATATTAAAGGAGCAAGTAGTCTTAAAAATTCCTTAGAGTTTAAAATCATGTTAGATAGATATATAAAACTTATACAAATAGAGCAAAGTAAGATTAGTTCTATCTTTATAGAAGAGGAAGAACTAATAGAAGGTAAAGAGATCAGAAGATTATTCTTAAAAGATTTAATTCATCTTCCTGTAAATAAAAGAAAAGATGAAATTAAGAGATATTTGAACTTAAGACTTAAGACTAGAATAGAATACTTAATAGATAAAATAGAAAATAGATATGACAATGAGATATTTACAATAAAAAGGGAATCAGAGGATAGCGAACTTAGACGAGAAAAAATAAGAAAACTTTATGATGAGAGAGATAGTAAAAAAGAAATAATAAAGAAAAATAGTAAAAAGGTTATTGAAGAATATTTTAAGGCGTGGAAAAGTCTTGATGCAAGAAGTATATATTTAAGATTTTTTCAGGATGAAGATTTATTTTCTATAGCCACTGATGATAGAATACCAAAGAAATTATCTAATTATATAAAAAATAAGCTTAAAGAAGATATTGAAAAGGGTAGAGTAGATAGTGATGATTTAGCACCTATGCTTTATTTGAAGTTTAATTTAGAAGAGATACCAGAAAAATATAGATTCTCTCATGTGGTTGTAGATGAAGCTCAAGACTATGGTATTCTTCAAATGCACATACTAAAGTATTTAGCTAAAAAAGATTCTTTAACCATAGTTGGAGATATAGGACAGGGTATATATTTTTATAAAGGAATAAAAGATTGGAAGGATGTTATAGAAGGAGTATTTAAGGGGAATTGCTTATACACTCCATTAACTCAAAGCTATAGATCCACTGTTGAAATTATAGAATTTGCTAATGAGGTTTTAAAAAAGCAGAAAAATAGTTTAACTCCGGCTATGCCTGTACTAAGGCATGGAAAAAAACCAGAAATCAAGGAATTTAAAAATAATAAAGACTTCTTAGCGGAGTTGGAATATATAGTAAAAGAAATAAGAGATAATGGCAAGTCTTCTGTAGCTGTAATAGGAAGAACTCAAAAAGAATGTAAAAAAATATATGATTATATGAGAAAAAACTCTGTCTATTCATGGACCCATGTAAAAGAGGGGGATGATATAATATCTATGGAAAATATAGTGATACCTTCTTACATGACAAAGGGCTTAGAATTTGATTGTAGTATAATATACAATTGTAATGACGAAAACTATAAAGAAGATGAAGAAGATAAAAAGTTATTATATGTTGCTTTAACTAGAGCTCTTCATTATGAATATATATTTTATAATGGAAATTTATCTTATCTAATTGATAAATAATATTAAGAATTTTATTAAATGGATAATTATTATTAATTAGTATTCCAAATAATACGAAGTTGTGATAAAATTAACTTTAGTTAAAAAAATAAAAGAAAATATTTATTGGGTAGGAGCCCTAGACAAAGATTTAAGAGTTTTTGATATAATAATGGAAACAAAAAAAGGAACTACTTACAATGCCTATGTTATAAATGATGAAAAGGTTGCCGTTGTAGATTCTGTAAAAAATGGATTTTATGACGAGTTTAAAGGAAATTTAAAAGAAGTTATAGGAGAAAAAAAAGTAGATTATATAATAGTTCAACATACAGAACTTGATCATAGTGGATCAGTTATAAGGCTTTTAGCAGACTATCCAGAAGCTACAGTAGTAGGATCAAAAGCTGCTATAATGTATTTAAAAAATATAATGAATATAGAGTTTAAGTCTATAGAAGCTAAAGAGGATTTAAGTCTTGGAAGCACAACACTAAGATTTATATCAGCACCAAATCTTCATTGGCCAGATACAATATTTACTTATGCTGTAGAGAAAGAAGTATTATTTACTTGTGATTTCACAGGCTGTCACTATTGCCCAGAAAACGGAGAAATAATGGGAGCTAAGGGTGGAGAATACCTAGAAGAAATGAAATATTACTTTGATTGTATAATGGGACCCTTTAAGAAGTTTGTTCTTATGGGATTAGATAAAATAAAGGATATAAAATTTGATGTAATTGCTCCAAGTCATGGACCGGTTCATACAGGTGATCTTGATAAATATTTAAAATTATATAGAACTTGGGCTACTGAGGTAAAGAGAGAAGATAAGAATATACAAATATTCTATATATCAGCCTACGGAAATACTGAAGTTATGGCTAAATACTTAGAGAAAAAGATTAATGAATTAGGAGTATCAGCAAAGTCTTATGAAATAACTGAGCATCCTATGGAAGAATTAGTAGAAAAAATTGAAAATGCAAGTGGAATACTAGTTGGCTCTCCAACAATAAATCAAGATGCTGTAAAACCAGCATGGGATTTATTATCTATGGTAAGTGCTATAACTAATAGAGGAAAGCTTGCCGCAGCCTTTGGATCCTATGGATGGAGTGGAGAAGGCGTTAGCATGCTTACTGATAGATTAAAGAGCTTAAAGTTTAAAGTTATAGATGAAGGATTAAAAATATGTTTTGTTCCATCAGCAGAGGACTTTAAAAAGGCAGA
Organism: Clostridium sp.; assembly: GCF_040797585.1. Classification (GTDB taxonomy): domain Bacteria; phylum Bacillota; class Clostridia; order Clostridiales; family Clostridiaceae; genus Clostridium_Z. Next base: position 1,529 of record NZ_JBFNEO010000025.1, on the reverse strand, counting down.
CGATCTTGCAGCTAATATAGTAGAAAATTTAAAATAGAGATTAAAAACCCTTGAATTATATCAAGGGTTTTTAATTTTATATATATGATTCTTAACTTACAACTTATTTTATACAATACTAAAAACTAGAGTTTAAAAAGTGTTAGGAGGGGATATAAGTTAAAATTTTATATAGGGTTCTTAGGTGAGTTTTATTTTATATCTATCATATATCAAAGATTAAATCATAACTTAAAGGGATGCATAAATTAACCTTTGACATTGAAACTTTAGTGATTATTATTTTATAGATTAATATAAGAGTTATCAGGTTATTATATAAGTGTCATGGGAATTTATATGGAGAGATATGACTTTTAGGAGAGGGTTATATGAGTCTTTAAATGCCTTATGTATAAAAATTAAGCTTATTGATAATTAATAAAGGTAATGGTATTATTGTATAGGTATAGAACGAATCTTCCTCCAGATGGTGTTATTTCCATCATTTGAAGGTTAGATAAGTTAATCTAGGGGCGTAGCAGCTGTTATCCTCCACCTTTTAAGAGGATGGGGTGTTACAGCTGGTAGCCATCAGATAGAACGAATCTTTCTTTCTATGGTGTCCTTTTCACCATAGAAAGGTTAGATGAGTTAATCTAGGGGCGTAGCAGCTGTTATCTCCCACCTTTTAAGAGGATGGGTGTTACAGCTGGTAGCCATCAGATAAATTATTGTAAAGGTAGTGATATTAATGGAAGATAAGGAAATAATGTACTTCAAGGATGAGAATGGAGACAAGGTAGCCTTTGAAGCAGTAGCTCATATATTTTTAAATGAAGATACAGAAGAGGAAAAGGAATATATGATATTAGCTCCTATGGAAGGTGGAAATGAAGAAGATGCCTTTGTTTTTAGAGTAGATTACATAGAAGGAAATAAGGAATTAAACCTAGTAGAAGATGATAAAGAGTTTGAGGAAGTAAAGAAGGAGTATAAGAATCTTCTTTATAACAAATAAATTTAAGAGGTGATATTAATGGATGTAAAAGATATAATAGCTTATTTAAGCAAAAATGATTTAAGTGAAGTAGAAGAGATTAATTATAAAGGTGATGCTAAGGTAGTAAAGTTCTTTTATGATTTTGATAAAGATGAAATAGAAGCAGCTAGAGCCTACAGTAATGATGAATGTACAGATGAAGAAAAGAGTAACACATGGTATGATGAGTATTTTCTTCCATATTTAAATGATTTGGCTATAGACAATGTAGGAGAAATAATGGAAGAGATAATGGATGAATTTGAGATAGATGGTCAATATATTTCCTATGATGCAGAGCCAGATAACTATGATTACAATGAATTTGTAGCTATATTCTTTGAAAAAGGGAAAGACTTTGACATAGAGGAAGTTTTAGATTCATTACAGCTTTAGAATTGGTATATTAAAAGAGTTGGTATTTAAAATAAAAACCAACTCTTTTTCCTTAAGTAAAGTGTACCCTTTGTCAAGGACAGTTTAAAAAAGACACTGTTAATTTAAAAGA